>CAZEVM010000007.1:18191-41524 GCA_964515645.1 uncultured Candidatus Peribacteria bacterium
TACCATCAACACCACCGAACCGACGCCGATCATGATACCGAGCGTGGTGAGCAGCGACCGCGTCACGTTGACCGTGATGCCTTTCAGCGCCGTTGAGAGCGTGTCTTGGAGGAGCATTTATTCGTAGCGGAGGGCTTCCATGGGCGCGAGCGAGGCGGCGCGGCGGGCGGGCGATAGACCGAATACAAGACCCGTCAGTCCGGCCATCAAGAGCGCAGCCACAACCGAGCCGCCGGAGATCGCAAACTCGTACGTGGAGAGAAGCGGTTTAATGATGAGCGAGACGAACCACGCCAGTGAGATACCGCCAATCGTTCCGATGAGACCGCCGACAAAGGTGAGGAGCACGGCCTCAATGAGGAACTGGCGCAGGATGTCCTGGCGGAGCGCGCCGAGAGCCTTGCGCAGGCCGATCTCGCGAGTCCGCTCGGTGACGGTCACGAGCATGATGTTCATGATGCCGATGCCGCCCACTACTAACGAGATCGCGGCGATGGTGGTAATGAACATTGTCAGGCCGAGCGATACGCCACTCAAAATCTGCTGCGCCTGGGCCGAGTTGCGGACGGTGAAGTCGTCCTTCTTGGGATCGTCCTTGGGATTGTCGATGCCGTGACGTTGGCGCAGGAGCGCCTTCACGTCGGCAAAGGCCGTGTCAAAATCGTCGACAGCCTCCATGGTGACGTAGTTCACATAACGCTGGCCGGTGACGGCACGAGCGACGGTAAACGGCACATAGACACGATCGTCAGCGTTCTGAAAGAACTGCGAGCCAAGCGCGCTGGAAACACCCACCACAGTGAAGCTCGTGTCGCCCACCTTGATGCGACGGCCGATCGGATCGAGACCGGCAAACAATTTCTCAGCCACATCGGGCCCCAGCACGGCCACGGACTTGGCACCCTCCAAATCGGCGCGATCGAAGAGCCGACCTTGGTCGGCCACGATCGAAGCATTCTCAAAGGCCGTCGGCTCAACACCGAGCACCTGCGCATCTGAGGACTCGCGCTCGTACGTGATGGGCTTGCCGATGAGAATCGTCGGCGAAATATTGGTCACACTCGGCAAGCGTCGAATGCGCTCGATGTCCTCAAGCGTCAGGCTGTCGAAGCCGGCCATCACCCCGTTCGGTCCGCCCTCTTGGTTGCCCGGGAAGATGATCATGCTCTTGGGGCCGAGACTGCTGATTTGACTGAGAATGACGCCCTGCATGCTGGCGCCGATGGCACTCATCAGGACCACCGCACCCACGCCGATGATGATGCCGAGCATAGTGAGCGCGGATCGGGTGGGATCGATCGTCACCCCCTTTCTTGCCGACTTGAGGGTATCGGAAAAACGCATGGATTATTTCAGGTTCTCAAGGTTATCGGCCGAGAGTCGCTTGAAGTTGCGCATGTCGTCAGCAATGCGACCATCCTTGATGTGTAGGATGCGCTCGGCGTGCTGCGCCGTGAGCATCTCGTGTGTGACGAGGATGATGGTGTGGCCGGCAGCGTGGAGTGCCTGCAAGGCCTGCATGACTGCGCGGCCCGAAGACGAATCAAGGTTGCCCGTCGGCTCGTCGGCAAAGATCACTTCCGGATCAGTGACGAGAGCGCGGGCGATGGCCACGCGCTGCTTCTGACCGCCGGAAAGCTGGCTACTCAAGTAGTCAGCGCGCTCGGTCAGCCCCACCTTGGCAATGGCGCGCAGGGCACGCTCGTCACGCTCGGCCGCCGGAATGGTTGGATGGTAGAGCAGCGGGAGCATCACGTTCTCGCGAACCGTGGTGCGAGGCAACAGGTTGAACGCCTGGAAGACGAAGCTCACGCGCGTGGCGCGGATGCGGGCCAGAGCATCATCGTCCATGCTCTCGGTACGCTGACCATTGAAGATGTATTCGCCGGACGTGTGCGAATCCAGAAATCCCAAAATGTGCATGAGCGTCGACTTGCCCGAGCCTGAGGGCCCCATGATGGCCACGAACTCGCCCTTCTGAATCGAGAGCGACAGGTCGAACAGCACGGGCGTTTCAACGCCATCGTTGCTGTACGACTTAGAAAGCTTGCGGATCTCGATGAGGGGAGGGGTCTCGGGCATGTGCAGAGCGAGTGAAAAGAGAATTATTTCTTCTCGAGGACAATGACGGTTTCGCCGACCTGAAGTCCGGACAGAATTTCCACTTCACCATCTGCACCGTCGATGCCAATCGTGACGACGCGCTCCTCGATTACACCATCTTTCTGGACACGCACGTACTGCTCACCCGTGGCGCGGTCGAGAACGGCGCGACGCGGCACGGTGATGGCCTGACTACGCTCGGCGCTGATGATCTCGGCGTCACCGGTCATGCCGATCTTGAGCTCGTTGTGGGGATAGTTGAAGTCCAGCTTCACGCGGTACTTCGAGACACCATCCTTATCCGTCACGCTCGGATCAATCTCGGAGACGTGGAGCTTGAAGCGGGTGCCCGGGTAAGCATCGAGGACGATGGCGCCGGACTGCGAAAGCGACACTTTCGGGATGTCGATCTCGGAGACGAACATCTCGATGCGCATAGGACTGTCACCAAGCATTGTCACGGCCGGACCGGCGGGCAAAGCCTCGCCCATCTTAATGTTCACCTTGGTGATGACGCCGTCCATCGGCGCAGTGAGGATGGTATTACTCACCTGGGCAGAGACGCGGGCCACGTCGGCCGATGCCTGGCGCACGCGCGCCTCGGCAGCCGCAACGTCGGCCTGGCGCGAGGGGGCCTTTTTGGCTTCTAGCTGGGCTTCCGAGATGCGAACTGTCGATTCGTACGTCAGAATATCGGCCTGGGCGCGCGAACGCGTTCCTTCTGCGGCAGTGATGGCGTTTTGCTCGGCCTGAATCTGCGTATCAAAGCTGGCCGAGGCGTCCTGGAGCGTCTTCACGCTCGTATCGAGCGTCGTCAACACACCCTGTACTGAAGTACGAAGTGTCGAAACGCTCGCCTTGTCCGTCTCACGATCGGAATTATCGTACGTCGAGATCTCGGGCAGAGAACTGATCATGTTGTACGCCTGGGTCAGGACCGTGGAGGTCTGTACCACAGCGCTGCGCGCCGCCTGGAAGGCATCGAGTGCGGCGCGGTAATCGGCCGAAGCCGAAGCGGTGGCGATCTTAGCGGACGAGAGCGCAGAACGAGCGCGACCCATCGAAGCACGGAGCGACGACTCTTCTTCCGGAGCGGAGCGCGTCAAGGCATCGGAGAGCTTAATCGAACCAAGAATGTCATCGAGTTCACCGAGAGACGATTCGGCCGTGAGGAGCTGCTGATCCACTGTGCTCTGAGCCAGGCTCACCTGGCCGCTCAGGCTCACTTCAGCCTGGGACTGGAGCGATTCAAGCTTCAGCTTACTGGCGGCAAGGTTGTTCTCAGCCGTGGTCAGACTAGCCTTAGCGGCTTCGAGTGACGCCTTCTTGTTGGCCAGATCGGCCTCGGCGATGGCGATGTCCTCGGGGCGGGTGCCTTCCTGGAGGGCCTTCAGCTGGGCTTTGGCGTAATCAAGATTGGCGACTTGTGAAGCCACGGAAGCGCGGAGATCGGCGTTACGGAGCGAGGCGATGGCCTGGCCGGCGCGGACGCGGTCGCCCTCTTTAAAGGAGACGGAAGCGACGATGCCCGACGCCGGGAACTGCAGCTGCAGGTCACGCTCGGAAACAACGGTGCCGACAGCCTCGACCAGCTGGGTAATGTCTTTCTGCTCGACAGTGGCCAAGATCAGCTCGGGCGGCGTCGGACGAGTCAGACCGTAGACAGCCATCACAATCAGCAGCACCGGGACGCTGATGAAGACGGTGCGCCACGGGTGACGGCGAACGGCGCCAGGCAAGTTTGTAAGGAAAGACGGGATCGTCATGGGCAGGGTTAGAAAGAAGAGCGGGTAGCAGTAGTCATTTTTTGGAGGATGCGCAGGAGCTGGGCCTGCTCGTCCTCAGAGATGGAAGCGTGGACGGTGCGGATCATGTCACGGTGCGATTGCTCATGTTGCGCAAGGGCGACCGCGCCCGCTTCTGTGAGATGAAGACGTACAAGCTTGCGATTCTTGTCATCGGCCCGGCGTTCAATCCAGCCGAGGTCGACAAGCTTACCGGCAAAGGAGGTCGCAGACGGAGAGGTGATGTCCAGAGCCTCGGCAAAATCGGTCATCGTCAGGCCTTTCTTCTCGCCGATGAGGCCCAAAGCACGCACCTGCAGCCAGTTGCCCTCACGCTTCTCAGAGCACTTGCGGTGCATCAGGCGGCCGAATTCCAGCACGGCATCCAGGAGCTGGTCGGATAAAGACTGGTTCATGAGGTGACAAAATAGTTAGGTTACCTAAATAATACATCACCGAGATGTATTTCGTCAATAGTTACAGCCAAAAAGAAACCGCCCGAAGGCGGCTTCTTTCGCGATTCTCGCTTAAATGCAATTACGGGAGCAGTTTCTCAATCGACGTCTCAAAGCTCTCATACGGCATGGCGCCGGAGATCTTCTCTGCCTGGCCATTGGCTCCGATGATCCAGAAACCGGGGGTGCCGGTAATTCCAGATTCACTGGCGTCGTCGACATCATCGGCGATCTCATCAGCCGGGTCCTCGTTGTTGTAGCAGCGGTCGAACGTCTCGTTATTGAGACCGCTGATGTCATGAGCCAGCTTCTGGAGATTCTCATCAACGTCACCGGACGAGAGAAGCTCTTGGCTGGCGAAGATCGCATCGTGCAACTTCCAAGCCAACGAGTTGCCCTGACTATGAGCGCACTCCACCGCTACGGCCGCCGGGTAGGCGCCAGGATGGAACGAAAGTGGGAAGTCGCGGTGGACGAAACGCACCAGACCCTTGTCGATGTAGTTCTCCTGAATGCTAGTGAATGCATCGTCATGGAAGCGCTTACAGAAGGGGCACTGGTAATCGGAGAACTCGATGATGGTCACCGGCGCATCCTTGTCGCCGAGCGACATGTCATCATCGGCGTCGGCTGGCAGCTCAGCCGGCTCGGGCGCGGGCGGGGTCCACTCCCCTCCTCCGTTCATCTTCTTCAGGAGGCGATCAGCCACCACCGCCAGTTCGGCGCGGGTGACGCCGTCATTGGGCCGGAAGGTACCGTTACTGCCGTTCATCAGACCGGCCTCTTTCACAGAGGCGATGGCTTCGGCGGCCCAGTGGTTGGCGGGCACGTCGGAAAAGAGAGCGGTGCCGGCAAGAGCGCCGCCGGCGAAAGCGACTGACACGGAAGCGGCCAGAATGGACAAGAATGAGGTACGAGTGAAGGTAGGCATACCGGCAGGGTGCCGGAAAACGGCCTGGATCGCCACTGGCCGGCGGATGTACAATGAGACCCGATGGCCAAGCGAAAAAAGTCCCAATCCCGCGGGACATCCGGCCAACGGGAACTCCATCCGCACACGCGGCGCTTGATCAGCGGCGTGCTGCAACTGTGTGTCGGTATCGTCCTGCTCTTGGCGCTCCGCAGCCAGGCGGGCCCAATCGGTGACCGCATCAACAACCTGCTGACGGCACTCGTCGGCGCCTACGGTTTCCTTTTGCCGCTCGGCTTCATTCTCTCTGGTGCCTTCCGCCTCTTTGACGACGGCAAGCGCCTGCTCGTGAAGCGTTCGATCGGCCTCGCCCTCTCGCTCTTCTCCCTCCTTGGACTCGCGCACCTGTCGCTGCCCCTGGAAGAGTCATGGAGCGGCCGCGCCACCGCCGGCGGCAACATCGGCTTCCTCGTGAGCTTCCCCTTCTTGATGTTCCTCAGCCCCAGCGTGGGCACGATCGTGCTCGGCACACTCTTCTTGGTAGGCATCTTCCTCGCCTTCGAGCCGGATGTGGCATCGGTCATTACCTGGATCAAGGAAAACATGGCCAAACCAGCTGTGCGCACGACCACGCGCACCGTAAAGCGCATTGCGGAAGATGATGAAGAAGACGAAGAGGAGATCGAAGAGGATGACGATGATGACCTGGTGGAAACCGATATCGAAGCCCCCGAGCTGAACATCGTCCGCCCCAGCTTCGCGCAAGCCGCCGTATCCGAGGCACCCGCCCCTAAGCCCAAGCCGAAGCCGAAAGATGTCGACGGCATCCAGATGACCGACACGCGCTACGAGGAGTGGACCTTCCCCGCTCTCGACCTCCTCGACGCTTCGACCAGCGTGCTGACGGTCAATGACGACGAACTCAAGCGCCAGGCCAAGCTCATCGAAGAGAAACTCTCCGAGTTCGACATCGCCGTCACCGTGCGCGACGCCCGTCCGGGCCCGACCGTCACGCAGTTCACCCTGCAGCCGTCCGAAGGCGTGAAGCTCTCGCGCATCGGCAACCTGAAGGACGATCTCGCCTTGGCCTTGGCCGCGCCGAGCCTACGCATCGAGGCGCCGATCCCCGGTAAGTCACTCGTGGGTATCGAGATGCCCAACCTCGAGCGCTCCACGGTGCACCTGCGTGAGATCATGGACAGCGCGCAGTTCCAGCAGAGCAAGTCTCCACTCACGTTCCCGCTCGGACGCGACGTCTCGGGCGACTCGGTGGTGGCCGCGCTCGACGCCATGCCGCACTTGCTCATCGCCGGCGCCACCGGCTCGGGTAAGTCGGTGTGCATGAACGTCTTCCTGACGTCGCTCCTCTTCCAGAACGCGCCGCACCAACTCAAGCTCATCCTCATCGACCCCAAGCGCGTGGAGCTCATGCCCTACAACGGCATCCCACACCTGCTCACGCCCGTCATCACCGAGGCAGAGACGGCCCTCAAGGCGCTGCGCTGGGCCGTCCAGGAGATGGGTCGCCGCCTGCACCGCTTCTCGGAGCAGGGCGCGCGCAACCTCGACGAGTACAACGAGAAGCAGGCCGACGAGTCGACCATGCTGCCGCGCATTGTGATCGTGGTGGACGAGCTCGCCGACCTCATGATGCGCCAGTTCAAGCGCGACACGGAAACGATGATCGTACGCATCGCCCAGATGGCCCGTGCTGTGGGCATGCACCTCATCATCGCCACGCAACGCCCGTCGGTGGACGTCATCACCGGTCTCATCAAGGCCAACATCCCGACGCGCATCGCCTTCCGCGTGGTGAGCTCGGTCGACAGCCGCACCATCCTGGACGGCATCGGCGCCGAGGACCTGCTCGGCAAGGGCGACATGCTCTACATGACGGCCACCACGCCCAAGCCCGTCCGCATCCAGGGCATTTTCGTTGCCACCAAGGAAGTGGAGCGCGTCATCAACGCCGTGAAGATCGCCGGCGGCGGTGCCATCACCGAGCAGATCGGACTGAGCACCGAGGAAGATGACGAGGACGATGGCGAAGGTGGCCGCGATCCTGAGCGTGATGGACCGAGCCAGATCGATCTGGAGGCCTCCGACAACGGCGGTGACGACTTGTTCTTCGAGGCCGTGCGCGTGGTGCAGGACACCGGCAAGGCCTCGGCCAGCCTGCTCCAGCGCCAGCTGAAGGTAGGCTACGCCCGCGCCGCCCGCCTGCTCGATATCATGGAAGAGAAGGGTCTCATCGGCCCGGCCGACGGCGCCAAGGCCCGCAAGGTCTACTTGGGCCGCAGCAACGACGACGAGCAGCAGGATGGGCTTTAAAAAAAAGCCCCACGCAGTGCGTGAGGCCGAAGAGTGATGGGCGGCCAGCAATGTTGTCACTGACCTTCGTTGCGGTGTGTCTTCGGGAAGAGGTCGGGATTCTTCGCCAGGCGGCGCATCGCCACGCGCTCGAGCGCCGATTGGATGGCCCGACAGAGGCAACTGGGAATGCTGTCCAGGTAGTAGTGCATCTTCCCTTTACCCACGTCGACTGAGCCGACTTGGCGGTTCTCCCGGTTGAAGACGCAGGACCACGTCTTGTTGTCCGCGCTGACCCAGACGCCTTCAACTTCTTCGAGGTGATAGTTCGCAATCGAGAACATCACGCGGATGTACACGACTTGCTGCGCCACCTCCGGGTGCCACTGGGGACTGTTGCTGACCGTCTCACGCTGCTTGAACACCTGCGTGAGGGCGTCGAACCCGCCGAGAAACGTCACCGTCTGTCGCCCACCCTCTTTGGGCAGGCTCACGATCGTGAAAGCCATGGACACTCCTTCTCTCTTGAAGACACGATGGTTGAAAAAACGATTAAGTACTTTATACACTATTTATAATATTATGCAAGCATAAAGATAAGTGCTATTGTAAGCCACAATGAAGCTACTTCTCGCTACCGAAAATCCTGGCAAAGCCATCGAGTTCCGCGAGATGTTCGGACCGCTGGGGATCGAGGTGGTGACGCTGAAAGACCTCAGTTTGAAGCCCTTGCCTGAAGAAACCGGGAGTACGTTCGAGGAGAACGCCCTCCTGAAGGCCCGCCACGCCTACGCCCAGGCCGGCATCCCGACCATCGCCGATGACTCTGGGTTCACCGTGGAGGCACTAGCGGGAGAGCTCGGCGTGCACACGCGCCCCTGGGGCGGACCAGGCGCCACCGACGAAGAATGGATCGCGAAGTTCATGGCGCGCATGGCCGGACAGGAGAATCGCCGGGCGCAGTTCGTCTGCGCGCTTGCCTACAAGGACGGCAACCGCGAAGAAGTCTTCATGGGCACGTGCGACGGCGTGATTGAAGAAGAGATGAAAGCCGTGCCTCTGCCGGGCCTCGTGGCCTCGGCCGTCTTCCGTCCCGACGGTCAGACCAAGGTCTTCTCGGCGCTGACGCCCGACGAAAAGCACGCGGTCAGTCACCGCGGCAACGCCATGAAGAAGCTCAAAGCCTTCTTAGAGGCTCAGGCCTGAGGTTTAGCCTCCTTCTCGAGAGGCGTAAAGTCCAAGGCCAGGATCTTCGCCCAGACCTTCTCGATGACTGCGATCAGATCGCGCGCGTCGGTCTCGGGGATGGTGAAGGCCAGCGATGAGGGCTCCTCTTCGCGCTCGCCGACGAACTCCAGGAAAAACTCCACCGGCTCGTAGCCGATCATCTGCGGCGAGTGCTCGATGAGGAGCTTGTAGAACATCAGCTGACGGTAGAGGTTGCCGTTGTCGCCCTCGCGGACTTCCTTCTCGGTCTTGGGTCGTCCGGTCTTGTAGTCAATTACTTTCACCTTGGCGCCGTCGATCTGGTAGAGGTCGATGCGGTCCATAAGGCCCTTGAGGCGAATATCGCCCAGGCGGGCCGAGACCTTCTGCTCGGTGCTCCAAATGATGGGCGGCGCTCCGGCCAGACGGGCGGCGAAGTAGCGCGGTAAGGCCTGGCGGCCCATATGGAGCAAGCGCTCACGCTCCTTCTCGGTGAGGATCTCACGCTCGGTGATGCCGTGCTCGAACCCTTGGAGGAGCGCCTCTTCGGAACTCTCGCCGCTGTCGCGTACTTGGCGCGCCCAGGCCCGCAGACCCTCGTGCACGGCCGTGCCATAGGCCAGCGTCGGACTCTTGGCTTGCGGCAAGCCGAGCAGGTCCTGACGGAGGAAGATCTCGGGATCTTCGAGGAAGTGGTTGAGCGCCGTGACGGAGAGCTCGAACGTCTCGAGCTTGGAGCGCAGGTACGACTTGAGCGCATCATCCAGCTCGGCCTTGGGCAGTAGGAGCAAGCTGCTCTTAGTGGCGTCCTTCAGCTCCACCGTCTTCTCCGGCAACGGCCCTCCTTCCACGGCGAAGGCCGAGGGCGAGACGTCCTGCTCGCGCTCGCCGCGCACCACGCGCTCCGGGCAGGAAAGGATGAGCGAGCGCTTGGCACGCGTCCACGCCACGTAGGCGAGGCGGCGCTCGTCCTGGAGTCCTTCGCCCAGCGGCGCACCGAAGAGCAGTTCCTCAGGCAAGGCTAAGCCCGGTGCGGGCCGGCGGTGGTCCCAGTGCTTCTCACGGAAACCGACGACGATCACCACCTGGAACTCGAGGCCCTTGCTGCCGTGGGCGGTGAGCAGTTGCACGCCCTCATCGATGAGGTGCGGGATATCGTACTGCAGCTTCAGGCCGTAGCCAGCGCGGTAATCAAGGTCGGTCAGGAGCTCGCCAAGCGTGAAACGTGGGTCCTCGTAACTGCGGCGCTTCACGTGGTCGAAGAACTCGGTGAGCGCCACCACCGCCATGGGATCTGCCTCCTGCGGATTCTCGGGCAGGATCCTGCTTTCGCGGATGAGGCGTTCCATGAGCTCGGGCAGCGTCACGGTCTCCAGATGTCCGCGTAGATCGAGCAGAAAGTCGCGCGCCTTGAGAAGTGATGCCATATTGTGCAGCTCCGTGGCCTTTTCTTTCGTGAAGCGTTCGACGTCGGCCAGCACGTCGATCAGGCGGAGCTTGGCGTCCTTTCTCTCCGCATTCAACTCACGCTGGAGCGTCCAAAGGCGCGCCAGGTCTGCGCTGTGGCACTCGAAACAGAAGATATGGAGCGCCGTCGCCAGGGCATGATCGTCGCGCAGATCGTTGAGGGCGCGAAGCATGGCGATAAGCTCCAAAACCCTAGGCGAATGGAGGAGATTAAGTTTTCCCGTGATCTGCGCCGGGATCTTCAGTCCGCGCAGAACGTCGTGAAACTCAAAGAGCTCGCCGTTCGTGCGCGTCAGCACGGCAATTTCCGAGGGCGGCGTGCCGGCCGCCAGTTCCGCTTCGATCATCTCCGCAACCACGAAAGGTTCCACCGCATCGGAGACGGGTCGCAACAGCTGGGGCTCAGCGCCCGAGCCGTCTTTCAGGCCGCTCTTCAAATTCTTCTCCACACCGGGAACCTTTCCCACCAGACGATCCTCGTTGACCGCGATCAAACGCGAAGCCGCGTCGAGGATGGGCTGAGTGGAGCGGTAGCTCGTCTGCAGCACGGCAATGGGGCACTCCGGGAAGCGCGCGCGGAACTGGAGCATGCCCGCCACGTTGGCGCCCTGGAAGCGGTAGATCGCCTGGTCGTCGTCGCCCACCACGCAGAGGTTCGGCTCACCCGCGGCTTCCGGCGTGGCAGTCAGCGCCGCGATGAACGCGTTCTGGGCGCCGTTCGTATCTTGGTACTCATCGACGAGGATGTACTGGTAGCGCTCTTGCAGGCTGGCCAGGAGCCAATCTTCCGTCTTCAAGGCCTCGGTGGCGACGGCGATCATGTCGTCGTAATCGAAGAGCCCTTCCTCGCGCATGGCGTGCTCATACGCGGCGTAGAGGCGCGCGAACTCCTGGGCCTGTTTGGCCATGCGCTCATTGCGAGCCTGCACCTTGGTGCCGGGCTTACTCTTGGTGCTCATCTCCACCGTGTAGATTTCCGCCACCTCTGCCGCCCGCGCCGGCGTCACACCCTCGCGCTTGCATTGGCTGATGCGCTGGAGGATCTCGCCCGTGCGCTGGTAGGGATCCTTCGGGTTCACCATCACCGACGATGGCGGCAATTGGTCGATGAGCGAGTTCAGCAACCGGAAGCGCCGGACGTCTGTGGCCTGTTCCTCGAGCCGGCGCTCGGCGAACAGATCGGGGTGCGACAAAATGATGTCGTTCGCGAAGCCGTGGATCGTCGTCACCGTCACGCCGTAGGCATCGGGACCAATCAGGCGGCGCAGGCGCTCGCGCATGGCGGTGGCGCCGGCCGTCGAGAAGGTGAGACAGAGGACGTTACTGGGGCGGGCGTGGGTCTTCTTGAGGATGTTGCCGACGCGGACGCCGACCACTTCAGTCTTACCGGTACCCGGACCGGCCAGGACCATCAGCGGCCCCTCGATGGTATCGACAGCCTGGCGCTGTTCCGCATTGAGGCGGTCGTAGGCTTTGGTGAAGGTGGCGGAATCGGCAGCTCTCACAGTTCGATCATACCGAAAAAACGGCCGCCGAGGCGGCCGCGTTTGGCAGGTGGGCACCGCGTGGCCCAAGTTAGCGATGATCAGGAGGTCTTTCGGCCGGTCGTCCAGCAGGTACGCCCCAGATCGAGGCGGACGACTTGCAGGACCCCGTTCGGGAATTGGGCATTCGGGCTACAGTAGAGGAAGCTACCCGTCAGCCCTCTCTCCCGTAGATCGCCGTTCCAGAAGGGCAAATCCGCCTCAGCTACGATGATCTCGACGTCCGAGAACTTCACCTCCTGGCCGAGGGGATACCGAATGGCCTTCTGACCACGGATTCGCACAACTGGCTCGTCCACATCGAACTCAATGACGCAGGACTGGATGACTTCTCCCGACTCCCACGGACGCTCGTTCGCGGACATGGTGGTCTCCTTTAATCCGGTGGTGAGAATAGCAACTTAAAATACTATACAGTTTAGTCAATTCACCGGCAACGACCTAGAAAGGCCGTTCCTCACGAAAAGACCCGGTTTCCCGGGCCCTTTCCTTCAAGACGATATTGGAAGTCACTTCGCCGGCTGCTCGGCCGCGCAGTGGTCGCACTTCTGGATCTTCTGGCCGTCCTTCACGAGCGTGACGAGCATGCCCTTGTGGCACTTGGGGCAGATAGTGCCCTGCACGAACGAGGTCGGCTGCGAGAAGCCCACACGCTTGGGGCTGGCGCCGTGCTCGCGGATGGCAAGCGAGCGGGGGTGGTCGCGCATCTTCTGGAGCACCTTGGCCTCGATCTGACGGATACGCTCGCGGGTGACGCCGAACTCCGTGCCCACCTCCTCGAGCGTGTGGCCGATGCCGTCGCGCAGGCCGAAGCGCATCTCGATGATCTTGCGCTCGCGGGGCGTGAGGAAGTCGAGCATGGCGTGCACGTTCTCCTTCTTGAGCTGGCGGTTGGTGGCCTCGAACGGGTTCACGGCCTCCTCATCCTCGATGAAGTCGCCGAGCTTGCTGTCCTCCTCGGAGCCCACCGGGGCCTCGAGCGAGACGATGTCCTGCGAGATCTTCTGGATGTGCTGCACCTTCTTGATGTCCATCTCCATTTCGACGGCGAGCTCCTCGAGCGTGGGCTCGCGGCCGAGCTCCTGCACCAGGCGGCGCTGCGTGTGGGTGAGCTTGTTGATGGTCTCGACCATGTGTACCGGGATGCGGATGGTGCGGGCCTGGTCGGCGATGGCGCGGGTGATGGCCTGGCGGATCCACCAGGTGGCGTAGGTTGAGAACTTGAAGCCGCGCTCCGGGTCGAACTTCTCGACAGCGCGGAACAGGCCGATGTTTCCCTCCTGGATCAGGTCGAGGAATGACAGGCCTCGGCCGATGTACTTCTTGGCGATGGAGACGACGAGACGCAGGTTGGCTTCGGCCAGCTGCTGCTTGGCGCCAGCGTCGCCCTTGCGGATGCGGCGGGCCAGGTCGACTTCCTTCTTGGCGTCGATGAGCGGCACGCGGCCGATCTCCGACAGGTACATGCGCACGGAGTCGTTGGAGATCTCGAGCAGGTCGACTTCCTTCTCTTTGCGGCGCTGCTTCTTCTTATCGTCCTCGGAGAGCTCGCGCTCATCGGGCGCGATGCCGGCCGTGGCGACCATCTGCATCACTTCGCCGTCTTCGTCGTCTTCGAGCTTCTCGGCCACGCCCTCTTCCTCTTCTTCCTCTTCACTCTCGCCCTCGGCGGCATCGTCGCCGCTGGAGACGATATCGGCCAGATCTTCAGTTTCGGCCGGAGCGGCCTTCTCGGAGGCCTTGCCCTTCTTCTCCCAAATGAGGGCGTCCTTCACGTCGATCACCTCGATGCCGAGGTCGATGAAGAGCGTGTAGACGTCGTCGAGGAGATCGACGTTCTCCTCGGCGTTCGGGATCGCCGAAATAATCTCTTGGTGCGTGACGTAACGCTGTTCGCGTCCCTTCTTCACCAGGTGCTTAATCGCCTCGGGGAACTTCTTGAGATCGTCTTCTGACGGCTGCGCGATGAATTTACGAGGATGGGAAGCCATGCCCTAAAATTTGGGAAAGAGAACGACTGGTCCGTCATAGGCTACCGACCAGAATCGGCCGTGGAAAGGGCATCTGGCCGGTTTTCTGTCACGAAGAAATCTTTGCCAATTTGGCCGCCTGACTCACCTGGGTCTTCAGCTGTTCCTCTTCGGCCATGTGACCGCCTTTTGCGGCTTCACGAAGCCGTTTCGCGATATCCGGGAGCTTGCGGCCGAGGATGGTCTCCTGGTTGGCGCGCTGGCAGTGGGCGCGGATTTCGCGGGCGGCGGTGCTGTCGCTCCAACCCGAAAATCCCTTGTCTTCCCAGTACAACAGCAGGATTTTCAATCTCTCGAGATCAGCCGGCTCCAGCTGGAGCGACTCGACGTCGAGCGTCTGCACCTCCCCCACGGCGGCCAGCTTGTCGTAGAGCGCGGCGGCCATGCCGTCCTCCGGACGGATGAGCTCCTTAAGCTCGCGAATGAACATGGGGTAGAGGACGAAGAGCAAGAGAGCCAGTTCGGCCTTGGTGCAACTGGGGTGCGACTCGGTCGGCTCGGACGGAGCAGTGAGCGGACGGCGCGGCGCAGCCTGCTTGGCGGCGCGGATATCTTGCTCAAGCGCGGTCTCCACCGTGCCGAGCGCGGCAGCGGCAGCGGCGGTGAGGCGCTTACGTTCCACAGCGGACGGAACGGCCTCGATGAGTGGGATCAGGCGGTGGAGTGCAGTGCGGCGTGTGCTGGGATCGGCCAGGTTCTGGCGACCGATCTCGTCGAGGACCAGATCGACATACGGCAAGCCGCCGTCGGAGAGAAGCTGCTTCAAAAGGTCGGGCTGTTCGAGAGCCAGGTCAGCGGGGTCCTTCTCGGGGAGCATCAACGCCGTCACCTGGACATCTTGCGCCGCAAGAACCAAGAAGGCGCGCTCGGCGGCCTCGCGTCCGGCGCGGTCGCTATCGAGACAAAGCACGACGCTATCCACGTGGCGCTTCAAGTAGCGGGCGTGCTCCTCGGTGAGGGCTGTGCCGCAGCAGGCCACCGTGTTGTGCAGCCCGACGCGCTTGCAGGCGAAGACGTCGAAGTATCCCTCCACCAGAATGACGCTGCGCTTCTCGCGCACGGCGTCGCGGGCGGAGTCCATGCCAAAGAGCACCTCGGATTTGCGGTAGAGCGGCGTCTCCGGAGTGTTGATGTATTTGGCCGGATCGTCGCTGCGCATGGCGCGTCCGCCGAAACCGATCAATCTGCCCTGCGGGTCGCGGATGGCGATCATCAAGCGCTCGCGGAAGCGGTCGTAGGGGCGCTGGTCGCTCAGGTCTTTCTGGATGGCGAGACCGGCATTGATGATCTCGGTCTTGCTGAAGCCCTCCTTAAGCAGGTGATCGTACGTGGTGGTGTACCCCGCCGGCGCGTAACCGAGCTGGAGCGACTCGATCTCCGCCGCCGCCATGCCGCGCTTCTCCAGGTAGGCCATCGTCTCGGCCGAGGCGGCGAGGGACTTGCGGTAGAAAGAGAGTGCGGACTCCAGGCAATCACGCATGCGCTCACGCTCGTCCTTCTTGATGACGGGCGCGGCGTTCTCGCGCTTGGGAAGCTCCAAGCCCACCTTATCGGCCAGGTCGCGGATGGCCTGCGGGAAGTCGACGCCCTCGAGGAGCTGGTAGACCGAGAAAATGTCGCCACCCTTCTGGCAGGCGAAGCAGTAGGCGATGCCCTTATCCGGCGAGATCAGGAAACTCGGCTTCTTATCGTTATGAAACGGGCAGAGCGATTTGAAGCTGCGACCCTTCTTTTCAACCTTGCAATACTGCGCCACAAGATCCTCAATCGGGAGACGGGCCTTAATCTCGGAGACAGGGTCGACCATGGCGACTCAGTATAGCACTCACGCATACGGAACATTTAGGTTTCTCATTTCAACGTATTTTATGGCAACTGATGAATTTGACAAAATACATAAATATATTAAAGTTAAATTATCTTTCACATTACCGGCACAGAATATGTGCGCATAACTCTTCTCTTCATTCAAAAGGAAGGAAACGTCGATGAACCGAAAACTCAGAAGAGCTGGCAGCAATCCTAAAGTGAGCGGCCAACTTCTGCGTGAGCACCGAGAGTCGGCCAAGCTCAGCCTGTCCCAAATGGCTGCCAAAACAGGCACGCCCAAAACCACATTAGCGGCCATTGAAATTGGACGAATATTCGCGTCCATCGAACTCGTACGTAAGTATGAGTCCGCCCTCTCTCTTATTCCGGGCGCGATCCTGGATGAACTGATTGACGACGTGGCGATTATGCCCCTTTTAAACTACCGCCATACGACAACTTCGATCCCAAGCGTTCCGGCTACGTCCGGTTTCAAGCTGCCCCGAATAATGAATGATCCATCTTCCTGCTTTCAAGCGGTCCTGGAACTACTCCATCAAGCCGCGACACACTTAGGGCCAGTCAAAACCATCCATGTATGGTTACCGAGTCTTACCGGCTGGCTCGAAGTCCACGGTGAGTTACGAGAGATGTGGGAAGCGATCCTGATCGGGGCTCTTCAAAAGGGTTGGACGATCAACCAGTATGTTTCGGGTACATGTTCATCAGCACGCGTGAAAAAAATTGTCGATACCATCTCTTTAACCCAGAAAGGACATTTCTTCTTGCGTCATTGGAGACAAGGATATGATCCGATTCGAGACCATCTTCTCGTGGAAGGCATCGGCGTCTTGGACCTTTTTAGCACCTCAGTCTCATCGCTATCCGCTGCGGGAATTTTTTACCCAATTGGCAGCCAAGAATACGATCTCTTGGCGAAATATTCTCTTTTTCTTATCTCCGGGACACAGCCAACGTTTGAAGTTCATAGGAGGGAGCCTCGAAATGCCTGGAGTAACTTATCGACCAACTGGAAAACGCGACTGTCGCGTTTAGAAACAACACAAGAGGGTGAGTGCAGCTTGCAGGAGCTGCCGTCTCATCTGTTCGTACCTTCCTCGATCCAGAGCGAACGCCTGCGCAAGATTGAACAACATCTAAAACCAATCCTCACTGACGAACAGTTGGCAATGCTGCGCATGGAGGATCGCATGTTTAACCACAGTCAGGACACGCTCAAAAGGAGAATGAAAGAATCGAAGTGCCGACACATCGTCAGTCTGTCCGCTATCAAGACGATGATGAAGTCAGGCTGGCTAGGCAGTCAGGACAGACTGCGAGGCTTTGGAGAGATGGCACGGATGACACCCTCGCAATGTCGGGAATATGTGCAGCACATCATCAAGCTCCTTCAGGAACGGCCGCAATTCGAATTGGCCCTCCTGGAGGACACTGATCGGTGTGAAAATCTTCACATCCCGGAGGCCGGCATCTTCTCGAAAGACTGGCGAGTGACAAGTGCTGCAGTACTGCTGGAATCAACAGATGCCACTCATACTGCGATCGACCTCCTGATCGAAGATCACTCGATTGCCAGGGCGTTTGCTGCCTATCATCAGGAAATCTGGGACCGAATCAGTCCTTCACAAAAGGACAAAAGCGCAGTCATCCACAAGCTTGCGAAGCTATGACTTGCCACCCCGAATACCACACTGACCATCCCACCGGGATGGTCTTTTTATGATCGCTGCACCACCCAGCGAGAAAGCCGGTTTAAGAGGCGGCCCTTGCTGATGACGCCGGTGCCGAGCGAGACGCCGTTCCAGCGGAGAATCACGTCACCGGCCACGCCTTCGGGCGCGTCCATATCCTTGCCGTCGAGCAGCTGCTCCAGCTGTTCGTCGGTCACTTCCACGACGTTCTTGGTGGCCTCATTGCCGCGCAGCGACACCATCTCCTGCACGATGCGAGCCCGGTGCTCCTCCACGCGCTTCGCCCACGGCAAGCCGAGACTGTCGACCGGACCGGGCATGGGGAAATTCCACACGGCCTCGGTGGTGAGCATGAGCTGGTTGCCACCCTCAAGTAGCAGTTCATTAGGACGGAGGAAACTCGAGCCAAAGTCCTCTTCGAAGTCTTTGGCGAACCGCTCCTGGCGTCCGGTGGGCAACGGCATGATGCGGAACGGCACGGTCTCGACCGGTTCGGGAGCCCTGGTGGTGGCGGTCTTCTCGAAGACGGCGCAGAAGAAGCCCTCGGTGTCGTACGTCTGCGGCCAGAGGCGCAGGAGCGGCAAGTTACCCGGGCCGACGTTCCACTTTTTTTGGACGAGCTCGCTGTCGGCGATAGCTTTATCAAAGAGGCCAGCCGGACCAATACCGAGCGTGCGCGGATCGAGGACCTTCACGCGGCCTTCGTAGCGCTGGAGCAACCACGAGACGACGCCTTCATTCTCCTCGGGCGTGAGCGTGCAGGTGGAATAGATGAGGCGACCGCCCACCTTGAGGGCGTGGAGCGCGGCCTCCAGCAGCTCTTGCTGCACGCGCGACATCTTGCCGACGCTCTCGTCGCCGCCGTACTTAAGGGCGTCACTGTCCTTGCGGGCGGTGCCCTGGGCCGTGCACGGCGCGTCGCACAGCACGCGGTCGAAGCGCTCGGTCATCTGCTTGGCGTACCACTGGCCGACTTTTTTCATGACGATGGCGTGACTGACGCCGCTCCGTTGCAGCGCGCTCTTGAGGGTCCAGAGGCGCTTCTCCTGCACGTCGTTGGCGACGAGCACTCCCCTGCCCTGCATGGCCGACGCGATCTGCGTCGTCTTACTACCAGGGGCAGCGCAGAGATCGAGGATCGACTCGTCGGGCTTCGCCTGCAGCATCGCCGCCGGCAACATGCTCGACGCCTCCTGCATGTAGAAGTGCCCGAGCAGGTGCAGCACGTCGCGGCCGAGCGCCTTGCTGAAATCCTCGCGATCGATGAAGAACCCCTCCTCGCACCACGGCACCGGCGTCAGGTTCCACTTTTTCTGGTCAGCGTAGGCGCGGAACTTCTCAACTGACGTCTTGAGCCCGTTGATGCGGACACACTTGCGCAGCGGTCGATCGGTTGCCTCCTTAAGAAGGGCAACGTCGGTGATGTCCGCGTAGCGGTCGAATGGATGGGCCACGGACCCAGCATAAGGCACAAAAACGGCTTTCCCAAGCTCTTTTTCAAGACGTTAGGCAAACTATACAAAGAGCGGATTTGCGGTAGAATGCCTCTAATGAGCCCTGAAATGTCTCGCTCGCCGGCCAGCGACAGCGCGCACCTGGTGTTCCGGGCCGCCACGGAGATGCATCGGCCCACGTCGCTCGTGATCGGACCGGATTGGCCGGACATCCAGCGTTCGCTCGCTTTTCGCATGGCGCGATTCATCGGTTCCGAGGCCAGACTTGTCCACGGTAGCCCTGGCGCCGTGCTCCGCGAGATCAACGGCATCAGCCGCGACGCCCGCGCCGACATCCGGGCACTGGTATTACCCTACGTGCTCCACGACTTCGCCTTTGAGGGGCACGATGTGCGCGAGGTTATTGCCGAGTTGGCTGCCTGGCTGCCCAACGCCAGCGTGCTCGCCGTCGACTACACGTTTAGCTCGCACGATCCCGGCCAGATCTTGGCGGCCATGGAGACATCCGTGGAGCAGCAACGCATCACGGCGCTCGGGGCCGAGCGCTACCTGGAGGAGCATCGCGCCTTCACGCCCGAAGAATTTGACGCCATGTTCGCCGTTTTCCCCGATCGGCAGACCGTGCGCTTCCGCACGCGAACCGTCCTGGCCGCCTCACACGAGAGCCAGGCGATCAGCGCCATGACCGTCGCCGCTCACCTCAGTCGCGAGCGGCAGCGTCAGAGCGCGGATGAACCGGTCATCAGCGCTTAAATCACGAAGCTGACGAGGCGTCCGGGGACGTAGATCTCCTTCTTGAGTGCTTGCCCCTCGAGGAACTTCGCGACGTTCGGCTCGGCCTTGGCCAAGGCGATGATGGCATCCGCTTTGCCATCGCTCGGTACCGTCACCTGGCCGCGCAGCTTACCGTTCACCTGCACCGCGATGACGATGGTGTCGGTCTTCAGGAACGATTCGTCGTAGGCGGGCCACGTCTGCTCCACCGCGAAGCCCGTACCACCGAGGTGCTCCCAGAGCTCGTCGGCCAGGTGCGGCGCCATCGGCGCGAGCAGCAGGGCGACAGTCTTGGCGGTATCGACGCTGATGGTCTTCGCTTCGATGGCGTTGAGGAGCTCCATCAGGCCGGAGATAGCGGTGTTGAAGCGCAGGTTCTCCATGCCGTCGGTGACGGCCTTAATGGCCTTGTGCAGAGCGGCCAGCACGTCGGACTCGTCTTTGTGCTTCGCCTGCACCGACTCGCCGGCAAAGTATTTCCAGACGCGCTGCACGAAACGATCGACGCCCTTGATACCGCTGTCGCTCCAGTCGCCGCCGTCCGTGAAGGGACCCATGAACATCAGGTACATGCGGAACACGTCTGAGCCGTGGCGATCCACGAAGGCGTCGGGACTGACGACGTTGCCCTTGCTCTTGCTCATCTTGGCGCCCTGGTTGGTGATGAGACCCTGGTGCACCAGCTTCTGGAACGGCTCGCTGTGCGAGACCACGCCGAAGTCCTTGAGCGCCATCATCACGAAGCGAGCGTAGATGAGGTGCATGCAAGCGTGCTCAGGTCCGCCGATGTACATGGCGGTCGGGAGCCACTTCTTCTCAAGGGCCGAGTCGACGAACTCCGTCTCGTCGCCCTCCATAAGGTAGCGCAGGAAGTAGAAGCTCGAGCAGACGAAGGTATCCATGGTGTCGTACTCCGGCGTCCAACCCTTGCCGAAGATCTTCTCGGTGCGCGCCTTAAACTCGGCCGAGGCCTTGAGAGGCGACTCGCCGTTGGGCTTGAACTCGACGTCGGTCGGCAGCATCCAGGGCAGGTGCTTCTCGGGCACGGGGTGCGCCTTGCCCTGCGGGTCGTAGACGATCGGGATGGGGGCGCCCCAGTAGCGCTGGCGCGAGACGAGCCAATCTCTCAAGCGGAAGGTGGTGACGCCGCGGCCGCACTCCTTGTCCTCGAGCCAGGCGATCATCTTCTTCTTGGCCTCTTCGGAATCGTGGCCGTCGAGGAAGCCGGAATTCGACATAGTGCCGCCGTCGGTCCAAGCCGCCTGGGCGAAATCATGCTCGTCGGCCGGGACGATGACGGGCACCATTGGAAGCTTGTAGGCCTTGGCGAAATCGAAGTCGCGCTCGTCGTGGGCGGGCACGGCCATCACCGCGCCGGTGCCGTAGTTCACGAGGGCGTAATCGGCGATCCACACCGGGATCTTCTTGCCCGTGGCGGGGTTCACCACGTGCGCGCCGATGGGGATGCCGGTCTTCGTCTTGTCGCTGGTGCGCTGGAGCTCGGTCTTCTTGCGGACCTGCTCACGGTAGGCGGCGATCTCCGCCTTGTGGTCGGGATGGGCAATGACATCGACGAGCGCGTGCTCGGGCGCGAGCACCACGTACGTGGCGCCGAAGAGCGTGTCACAGCGCGTGGTGAAGACCTTGATCTTCTCCTGGCTGTCGACGACATCAAAGATGATCTCGGCGCCCTGGCTCTTGCCGATCCAGTTCTGCTGCATGAGCTTCGTCTTCTCGGGCCAGTCGAGCGTCTCGAGGCCATCAAGCAGCTTCTGGTTGTAGTCGGTGATTTTCCAGAACCACTGCTCAAGGTTCTTCTGCACCACTTCGGTGCCGCAACGCTCGCACGTGCCGTCCTGGACCTGCTCGTTGGCGAGCACGGTCTGGTCCTTGGGGCACCAGTTCACGAGCGCGGCCTTCTTGTAGGAGAGCTTGTGCTCGTACATCTTCAGGAAGAGCCACTGCGTCCAGCGGTAGTACTCGGGGGCGGACGTGTTCACCATCCGGTCCCAGTCGTACATCGCGCCGATGCGCGAGAGCTGGGCGACCATCGTCTCCACGTTCTTCTTGATGGACTCTTGGGGCGGCACGCCGGTCTTGATGGCGTAGTTCTCGGCGGGCAAACCGAAAGCGTCGAAACCCATCGGCTCGAAGACGTCCTTGCCCTTCATGCGGTGGTAGCGGGCCGAACTGTCGGCGGGCGCGAAGTTGTACCAGTGGCCGACGTGCAGCTTGTCGCCGCTGGGGTACGGGAACATCGCCAGCGCGTAGTAGGGGTACTTGGCCTTCTTCAGGTCGGCTTTATGGAGCTTGGCCTCGGCCCATTTGGCCTGCCACTTCTTTTCAACGGAGGAGGGATCGTAGGCGTAAGACATCGCCGGCATGGTACTGGGAATTTGCCCCCTTTCCCAGATCCGGCAGCGATTGACCCGCTCAGGTTTTGAGTTATAGCATCGCTTTGTGAACCGTTCGATTTTCTCCGAAGCCGAACCGGCCCAACTGACGCCCCATGAGACGCTGGTGCAGAGCCTGCGCGAGATCGATCAAGAGCTCGAAGGCGTGGAGCATGACTACCGGATGCTCTCCGACACGAACGGCTACGGAGTGGAGCGCAATTGGACGAACCTGAACAATATCCTGGGCGGCCCCGCCAAAAACCCGACGAGCGTGATGTGTCTGCAGCGTCACTTCAGTGGCAAGGTGTTCCCGCTCTGCGCCGACCGTCTCGAGCCGCCGCACTCGCAACTCGGCCTGCCCGAGCGCCAGCGCGTCCTCGACCAGCGCCGCGAGCGACTCGACGATATGCGCGCCACGGTGCGCACGCTCATGGCCGTCGCCGCCTTGGCCCGACCTGCCGCCGGCACGCAGTTGGACACGAAGCAGTACGAGATGACCGATTTGAATGACACGACGATCGGCATGGTAGCCATGCTGGAAAAACTCACCTTCCCCGCCGGGGGTTGGACCCGTGAGTCCCTCAAGACCCTCCTGGCTGCACCGGAGTGGAAGACAGGACAACGCGACCTACAGGTCTTCCGCGATCCATCACACAGCCGGCATATCGGCCACTTCGCCACCACGCGCGCCCGTATGAGGATTCCCTACACGCGCAGCATCCTCGCCACGCCCGTCGAGAAGGTCGTCCTCCGCGTCGACACGGTCGGCATCGCCGCCGGCTACCGCGACCACGGTACCGAGCTGATTGTGCATCGCCTCATCCAAGACCTCATGGAAAGTAAGCTGGATCGGCTGGAGGATGGGATGGATGAGGCACATCCGTAATATTGACAAATAGTAGAAAAAATTTATATTACTATTATTCGCCCATAGTGTCGAGAATTCAGACAAAGGACCTTTGACATGAACGGCTTAAAAGAAACTACATCTCCCATCCTGCCCCTGGAACAGCAGCGCATATGTATCTTTCGCTTTATAGCAGACGCTGCGGATCGCTTCGGACAGATTCTGACACCTGCTCTACAAGCGTTGAATTACCTTGGCGAAGAAGGCAATAACTACTTCATGATCCGTGCCGGCGATCAGTGCTTCCTCTGGGAAGACGACAACGTGGTCATCGTCCCGTCACAGCACGATCACTACTGGACCGTGGAGCGCCTGGATTTCCGCGATGAAGCGGAAACTGATCGAAATCCTGTCGTGCGGCTGCTGTCCGTGATGCGATGGACTTCGGAGCAATGGAACGCGCAAAAAAAGAGAGCCATCTATTTCAAGGAACTGACTGATGCCGGAATATCGGTAACGCCTGAAGAGCTAA
>CAZEVM010000008.1:0-36533 GCA_964515645.1 uncultured Candidatus Peribacteria bacterium
CCAGAGGCGAAGGCTGGAGGGGGCGCGCCGAAAGGGGGTGAAGGGGCACGAAGTCTTACAGTCGCAATGGTCTTTACCGTCACACTATTAGCAGACCGATGGAGAGGGGCCCAGGCGCGCCAGCGCTTATGCTCCCAGAGACAAGCTCTTGAGCCCGAGTCCGAAGGACGACGGGCGAAAGGCTTGGCTCGCAGTCCCCTTGGGGAAGTACTTTTGGCGCACTGCCAAAAGTACCAATCGTCCTGATAAAAAAGTGGAAGACCGTCGGTCAAAAGATGCACCTTTGCCCCTTCTTATAAAGGTGGCAGAATTCCCCCTAATGACCACCACACGCGCTTTCCAGTGGATCATCCTGATTGGCTTTGTGGCCATCACGGGTGCAGCGTTCGTGTTCACGATGACAAGAATCACGCTTTTGCCCTGGCACGTGATCGCCTTGAGTTACGGCATGATGGCGCCCTACCAGAGCACCACGCCCTACAACTTCGCGATGGTGGCTGAGACCGTGATGGAAGACGGCACACGCCAGGCGGTGGACCTGAAGCGCTACTACCCCATGAGCGATCCCGAGATGTATATCCGCCAGTATGTGCCGTTCACGCACTGGCGAAATGATCCCAGCGCACCCACCGTGCTGGCCGCTCAGTACGACTCGATCGCCAAGCAGATGCTCCGCCGCGAGCAGGAGCGTGTGCCGGGCGTCGTGCGCGTCGAGCTCTTCTGGGAAGAGTGGCCGCTCTCGCCGTGGGGATTTGAAACCGAGCGTGTGCCCTTCAAGGTGACGCGGACCCTCATCGCCACCGCCGCATGATCTCCCGCGCTGCCATCATCACCGGCATCGAACACTGGGCCTTCCGCCAGGCGCCACCACACCTGATGGCCATCCTCCGCCTGGGCTTCGGCGCCTTCCTGCTGTTCTATTGGGGGCTTAAAGCACCGCATGTGGCCGCCCTATTCTCGGACCAAGGCCTCTGGCTCTCCTGGCCCGACGGCCACTGGCCGGTGTGGCTGCAGCTGCTCTCCTCGCCCGTCTCCGCGGCGGCGGCGTGGGCCGTCTACCTGGCATTCATCACGTGCCTGCTGCTCTTCACCATCGGACTCTGGATGCGTCCGGCCGCACTGATCGCCACGGTGCTCTATGGATACTACTGGCTCATCTCGCTGCATCTTTTTCCCACGTCGTACGATCGACTCTTCCCCTTCTTACTTTTCGTGTTGGCGTGGAGCGGCGCTGACCGCGCCTTCTCGGCAAAGATGTGGCTGAAACATGGCTCACTGCTGTGCTGGGAGACGACGAGCGTGCTCGCCCAACGCTTAGTCGCGCTCCAAGTAGCCGGCACGTACCTGGGCGTCGGCTGGCAGAAGATGGTGCTGCCCGCCTGGCAAAGCGGCGATGTGCTTTCGATGTCGCTCATGGGGATGTGGGGCACGCCGCTGGCACGCAAACTCCTCACCCTCAACCTGCCGGCGCAGTTCTACGACACGCTCACCTTCCTGACGATGGCGTTGGAATTTTGGCTTCCCGTAGGGCTTTGGATCCCGCGCTGGCAGTGGCTCTTCTTCGCGATGGGCGCCGTCTTCCACATCCTCATCGCGCTGCTGCTCGGCATCTGGTGGTTCCTCGTACTCATCCCCGCCTACATCGTCTTCCTCGATCCCGACGCCGTCTTCCACTGGTGCCAGCGCCGATTGCCCATTCCCGACACACCAGGACCGCGCCCGATTCTCTCGCCACGGCACTTCGGCCTTGGACGACGTCGTTCGCACCACGAGGAGTGACCCATCGCCAACGGGGCCACACTGATTGAGGATGGCAATGCGTGCGCCTTGCGCGACGGCCCGAGCCTGGGAAAGATACGGCCCGTGACCGCAAGTAACCGCCTCAAGCAGATCGACCGGCAGATCCTCGACCTCCTCGCCGAGAGGTTGGAATTAGCCGAGAACGTTGAAGACGACGCCGAAGAAGAAGGTGACGATGATGAAACGGGCACTTCGGACCTGGAGTGGTGGATCGAAGAAGGCGCCGAACGCGGCATCGACGATGCCACGGTCGAGAAGCTCTACAAGGTGATCACCAGCGGGGAGAAGGATGAGTAAAGAAAACTAGACAAAGCCAAATTTTGTCTTATACTAGCCCACTATGCCGTCGACGCGGTGGTCTACGGTCGTCACTGGCGCGCTCATGTCGGCTGCCCTCATCGGCGGACAAGCCCTGAACATTTGGCTGTCGGATGCCCTTCGGGATTTACCGAGCACCGAGAACGTCACGCTCGACCTCACCCAGAGCATCCGCATTCTCGATCGCAATGGCGGCGAGCTCTATCGCGTTACCCAAGATGAAGACCGCACCTCGCTCCAGGCCTCCGAGATTCCCCCGCTCTTCGCCAAGGCCATCGTGGACATCGAGGACCGGCGCTTCTTCGAACGTTCGGGGTGCATCGATCTTGAAGGCATCACCCGCGCCGCGTGGCGAAACCTGATCTCCGGCGAAGCATCCGAAGGCGCCTCGACCATCACGCAGCAGCTGGTGCGCAGCCTCTACCTCAAGCCCGAGAAGACCATCCAACGGAAGATCCGCGAGATCGCCATCGCCTGCCGGCTGGAGCAGACACTCGATAAGGCCTCGATCCTCACGCTCTATGTGAACCGCGTCGGCTTCGGTAACCGTGCCTACGGACTGGAGCAAGCCGCGCACACGTACTTCGGCGTGCAGGCCAAGGATCTCACCTTGGCGCAGGTGGCGGTGCTGGCGTCGCTGCCGCAGCGTCCCAGCTACTTCGATCCGTACGGCTCGCACCTGCGCACTTCCATTGACGCCGCAGCCCAGGACGCCATCCGCGACGGCACGATGACGCGCGGCGATCTGAAACCCTCGGACCTGGCGATGGGCGTGCTGCCCCGCCGCATCCGCGCGGCGAGCGGCGAGGTGCTACTCGATGGCCGCGCCAATCTGGTGCTGCAGGCCATGCTGGAGGAGGAGGACATTTCGCCTGCCCAGTACGCCAAAGCCACCAGCCAACTGGAGGGTCTCGCCTTTGCCAAGCCGCAGAAGATCGCCCTGGAGGCGCCGCACTTCGTCTTCTGGGTGCGCGAAGAACTTGATGCCCTGATGAACCAGGATGACCGCCGCCGCGAGTGGTCGGCCGCGGGCCTGCGTGTGACCACGACCCTCGATCCAGAGCTGCAACGTCTCGCCGAGCAGACCGTGGCCGACGCGCGCAGCCGCGCCAAGACCCTGTTCAAAGCCAAGAACATCGCGCTCGTGGCGATGGATAAGAAGAGCCGCGAGGTGCTGGCCTACGTGGGCAATGTCGATTACTTCGATAGCGAGGATTCCGGCAGCATCGACATGGTGCGCTCGCCGCGCCAACCGGGCTCCAGCTTCAAGCCGCTCGTGTATGCGACGCTCTTCACCAATACCGAATACACGCCCGCCTCGTTCATCGCCGACCTACCGTTGAAGATCGGCACGGCCAAGCCCAAGAACTACGAGGGCTGGTTCGCCGGCTGGATGACGGTGCGCAAGGCCTTGGCGCTCTCGCGCAACATCCCCGCCATCCGCGCCTTCTTCTTGGCTGGCGGCGAAGAGCCCGTGCTCAACCTGGCCGCCGCGGCCGGCGCCTCGACGCCGCTCGTGAGCGCGCGGGCCCGCCAAACCGAGGACCCCACGTTCGCCTACGGCTGGCCGTTGGCCATCGGCGCCGCCGAAACGCCCCTCCTGGAGATGGCGAATGCTTACGCCACCATCGGCAGCGGCGGCCAGGCCAAAGACCCGGTAAGCATCAGGCAGATCGCCGATAACACCGGCAAGCAGCACCTCGCCATTCTCCCGGCCGCGCCCGTGCAGGCCATCGCGCCCGAGGCAGCCGCCGCCGTGGATAGCATCCTGCGTGATGCCACCGCTCGTCCGGAAGGATTTTGGCGCGATACGCTCACACTCAAAGGCGCGAAGAACGCGGCCAAGACCGGCACGAGCAACCTCTGCTTCCGCCGCGACCTGTGGGGCAACTGCACCGACTACGGCGTGAACAACGTTTGGACGCTGGGTTATACCGATAATTTGGTGGTGGGCGTGTGGGTGGGCAACGCCGATAACGCACCAATGATCAACGAGGCAGATGGACTCAATTTGGCGGCACCGATCTGGAAGACGTTTATGGAGGGGGTGGCGCCCCCTCACCAACCACACTCTACGTAAGGACGGCCAGCCAAAACCGCTTGTATCCCTTCAACGACGAAGGGGATCGTATTCGTCGGCAGTTCAGACACCGGAAGGAAGCGCAGATCACCACACTTTTCCGGTTCAAGATTTTTCGGCTCGCCCTGCCAACGATCAACGACGAAGAAGAAATCAACACGTTCTTCACCTGACTGCTTCACGCGGTGCATCACCGTTCCGAAATGCAGATCATCGGCCGTCACAATTAATCCAGTCTCCTCCTGCAATTCGCGGACTGCTGCTGACGTCAACGATTGACCACCGTCATGATGGCCAGCTGGCACGCTGTAATTCCCATCTTCATATCCTGTATTCTGACGCAGAAGCAGTAGCACCTGTTCTCCCCGAAAGAGGAGAAGATAGACTGCCGGGGTGATTTGGAAGCGATCAAGCATCGTGACACACAGGGGAATCATTCGGTCCAGCGGAAGGTATTGAAGATCTCTTCGGCCATCTTCGGGTCGTCGATCACTTGTGAGAGGCAGATGACGACGGTCTTGCCGTCTTTCTCGGAGCAGAGAGCGTAAGCTGAATAGAGGCCGTGCTCTAACTCGTAGTCGCGACGCCACTGACCGCACGCCCCTTCTTCCTCCGCTTCATCACGAGGCACCTTGCCGCCACAGCGCGGCGAGAGACGGTCATTGTCTTCGGAGGGAATTGGAGGATGACACACAGGAGATATCGATGGCAGATCAGCAATCCCTCTGTGATAGAACACGTTATCGATGTCCCAAAAATCCACCCTGCCCCAGGAGGTGTCCGCGCCAGTATCGGTCAGCTGCTGAATCTGAGAGGCGCCGGTGAGAGAAGGGGTGCAGGGCGTATTGGCTGCCTGCCGCTCAATTGACATCGCTGACATAAAAATTGGATGATCCTTGGGGTGATCCGCAGGATAAGCCACCCAAAAGTGATCCATATTATCGACGTACGTTAACCAGTTCGACTCCCTGTATGTTGCTGGCATGACGTCGGTCGCATGGATGATGCTGCTTTTGGCAGCTAATTCAGATCGAAGCACGTATCGGCTTGTAGGCAGATTTGCCAAGGCACCGGTGCCAGTACAAGACAACAAGCCAAGTACGCTAATAAGCCCAAGTATATGTCTCATTGCAGACCCATCTCCAACTTATACATTTCATTGGAGATGAAGGAATAAATTCCATCTTTTTTGCACCAGATAGAAAGGGGGTCACCAAGCGACTCCACACTCACCCATGCGAAGGCTGCGCGACCAGAACTATCCGTGCCAATCTTCTGCCACACCACCCTCGTCATCTGCTCCAGCGTCTTGCCGTCCTCCCAGGCGTACGCCCAGCGCTCCGGCTTGATGCCATCGCCGGTCCCAGGGTCGGCAACATCAACGTTGCGGAGGGCGATGCGCTCGGCTGCGTTCACCAGCGCCACTGCCGCTTCATCCCATATGAAGGAGAGATCCACCGTCTTGCCGCCGACTTGCGCCAAGTGGACGATGTCCGGCTGCTGCGCATCGAGCCAGCGGTAGAGGTTCACGGGCGTTTGCTTGTCGGCGTGGTAGACCGAGAAGTGTAGGTGAGAGCCTGTGGTATATGAGCCTTCGTTGCCAAGTCGGCCGATTTGCACATCCTGACCGACCACCTCCGACCGCGCGATGTATGCATCGATCGCGGCCTGTGCTGCAGCGCGCGCCTGGTCGGCGGCGAGCCGCTCCTCCGCAGGCAGTAAGGCCGCGTCCTTCTTGCTGATGTAGGAGGTGCCGGTCACGACCTCGAGAATGTGAGTCATGTGCTCGAATTGAGAATACCACGTCGCTCCGCTCGCAGTCGTGTGGCGGATCACCACCCGACCGTCGTCGAGATTAACCCTCTCGATCACGCCGGCGGAGGGCATGTGGATCGGCATACCAGTGTCACCATCCTTGCTCAGGTCAATCGCATAGAGGTCCTGCCCATCATGCGCATCCGAACCGAACTTCGACACCCATCCGCCACCTGTCACCGGGAGGGCAAGGATGGAGAAGATCTCGTTCTCGACCGATCGCAACTGCCCCTCTGGCAGGGTTGAAAAGTCTCCGTACGTGACGGTAGTCCCCCTCCTATGCAACTCCTCCACCCACCCCACCGGAACCTCTACTCTCACATCCACCTCTTGTCTCTGACCATTAGAGAGTGTGACCTTCAGTCGCAGGAGGTATTCGTGCTCTTGCCCGGCTTCAGACGAGGAGATCGTCGGACCAAATGTAGGCGAGGACAGAGAGGCAATAGGCACACGAATGAAGCTCGCGGCGCCTGACTGATCGACCAACCTTTCTTCTGAGTACACGTTCGCCGCGCGGATGCTGGAACCACCTTGAAGATCGAAACGAATGCGGATCTCACGATCGCCCCATACATACCCGTCAGGCTTATCAACCGCCGCAACCAGCGGCTGAGTCATTAGCGACTCAAAGAGATGACCGTACTGCGCGATATTCAACAAGGCCTTAAAGGCGGCCGCAGCCTGAGACGCATTACCGCTTTGAATGGTCGCCACGAGCTTTGCCGCCGGGATATCAGTCAGCATTTGTAATCGGAGGGCAACATCCCATTGCCCCTGCGGATAGTCTCGCTGAGACCAAAGGTGCGTGAAGCCGACAACGAGAAGCCGACCGGCATACGTGTCCTGGCGGACATCAGCCAGGAGCGGCAGCACTGGGCTCAGACTAACTACCTTCCAACTCAACATCTCTGCCTCAAGCTGGCGACGAGTACCATTCTGTGCGAGCACACTCGCTGCCGACCGCGCTGCCTCGGGACTATTGCCGTCCGGGAACGAACGCTCGAGCAGCGCTGTCGCTGCAATTGGCAGATCCGCATCGCTACCACCAATGCCGTCGGGTAGATAGGACTGCACTTGCCCCCCGCTCACACTCTCCCCCACATACCTCGCCCACGCCACAGCCTGCGCACCGACAATCGTCGGATAAATACCATTGGTCGGCACGAGCGCGAGCAGGCCAGTGGCCGCTTCTTTCAGGGCGAGCCAGTGCGCACGCTCAGCCACAAGATCCTGCTGCAGACGAGCATCGGTGGTTGTCTGCAGGCGAGCTTCGACACTCTGGATTTTCTGCGGCAGGCCATCGAGCAGGCGTTGCAGAGCCGCCTTACTGAGCGTCAGGATCGAGGCGCCCTCCGGCAAGGTTGTGGGTTTGGCATCGGCATTGCTCTGCTGATCTTTCTGCCACGCGCGGTAGATCCCCTCTGCATGCACCAACTCGGCCTTGGCCGTGGCCAGGGTCACCTTAGCCGCCGAAAGGCGACGAGGCTCGCCCGCCGCCACGGCTAAGCGATAATTCTGCTCAGCAGCGGAGACGGCCGTGAGAGCTGCTTCGTAGGCGATCAACTGCGGCGCATCGGGCAGGTGCAGGCCCGGATTGGGATCCTTCGTGATGCGGCCAGCGGCCGAGGCCTCGTTCACCTCGTTGCGCCAGTTCTGCACCTCGCCTGCCAGATAGGCGCGGACTCGGTCGAAGTGGGCACCGATGGCGGTGAGTAACTCTTGATCGCTCGGCAGAAGTGAGCCGGCGTTACGGGCTTGGACGGTAAACGTGCGCACAGCGGCCAAACTCGGTGGAGGCGGCGCATCGGTCCGGGTCGCCTGCACGTTAAGGAAGGCCGCCAAGACAACGTCGCCCAAGGCAGGTAGCGCATTGCGAATAGCTTCATCGGCACGAGCGTAAGCATCGAAGACCTCACCCTTCATCCGCCGCTCGATCATTCCCGCTGTCTCCACCTTGCGACCGCTTTGGATGGGTGTCGCCTCGTAGCGCCGATTGATCTCGGCATAGAACCCGTCGCGGTCGTCCTCCCAAAGCGCCACAAGCGACGAGTGTAGGCGGGCGATCTGACTCCGATTCAGAGTGAGATCGATACCGGTCATTCCTGCTACCGTCAGTCCCCACGCCTGGTTGGCCACGGTACTGCCCGCCGGAAAGACAGGGTTTGGCCGACTGGCCAGCGGCCCGCGCCCAGCCTCGAGCGTACGAACCTCTTCGCGAGTGGCAAGCTGCGTCAGACCGAAAGTCGTGGATGTGATGAACTTGGGCGGTTCGGCCGTCGGCGACCAACGGTAGAACACGAATCCTCCTTGGCCGTTGCTGCCAACCATATGCTTCTCCATGAGAATAGACCCGTCGGCCGCGCGCACCGTCACCGCGCGCTGCGTGCCGTTCGCGACGAAGATCGGTACATTCAGTGGGCCACCAGGAGCCACTACCGGCACATCCCTCAGTCCTTCGATGACTGCCCCGGCGGGGAGCCACTCAAAACGCAGGTCGGCACTCGAGCCATTCACCAGCAACCGTGCGGACGGCGTGACGGCCGTCAGCGAATCCTTCGTCACCGGAACGGCAACACCATTTAAGGGCGCCGGGCTGAACGTACTGCCAGGCTGGCCGACCGTTTGATTGCCCTGACTGATTACCAGCCAGTTGCTGACGATCGACAGACGGAATGCTTGGCCCAGCAGGTCGCCACTGCCACTGACCAAACCGGTATAGGCCGCGCCGCTTTGCCACGTGAATTCACCGCGATTCGATCCTGGCAAGAATGACCGCTCATCGAGCACATTCTTCAACCACGGATCGCTCGCCATGACGAAGCGGGCCCCGGCAGGCACATTCTCGGCATTCACCGCGAACACCTGACGACCTTGAGCATTGAATCCTGATTCAAACGTGAATGAAGGCGTCAGCACCGCCTCTACGCCCGGACTCGTGATCAACACATCTCGCAGCCGCACAGCATCGACGGTTGTACCAACAGCCAGACGATTTTGCGCCGCCTGCAACTCACTCACCGTCAAACGAGAAGAGACGGTGGGATTCCACACGGTCTGCACGTCTGCGAATAAGCTATCGAGGACAGGCCCCGCCTGGAGCGACGACGTCTTCTGCGTCAGCGGGATGCTTTCGTTATAGGCCAAGGCTCCAAAATTCAGACGATTGTTCGTGACGGCGATCTTGTTCGTATACATATTCAGCCCCAGCTCCAAGCTGCCGCCGACCAGCTGATTGGTCGTTGGATCCTTAAATGTCAGCGTCTCGCGGGCATACCAGGGCGCTTCGAAGTGCAACGGCAATTGATTCGTGCCGGCGGCAACGGTGGCGATCGGCGTGCCGTTTCGTAGCACTTGAAGGGGCTTCTGCAGGGCACCGAAGGACAAGACATAGTTGCCATAGCCCTCCTCTGAAGCCTGGAATGTGAGCGTCGGCGTCCGAGATGTAACTTCCACCGGCTGTCCAAATACAACATCATCCGGCTCTAATGGAACCAGCCAAGCGGCGGTGACCAAGGCCTCACTCAGCTCTTCACGCAAACGCACATCGGTACTGGCCGTGCCGGGCTGCAAACTCGCCAGGCGGGTGCGCACGTCTGTCACCTCCTGCATAAAACGCACTTCGTATGCATCGTAGAGGGACTCCCCTCCGGGCATTGCCACGAGAGGATTCACCACCGGCAGCTCACGTGATTCTAATGCTTCAAAACTTGCGCCAAGTCGGGGTGATGTAGACATGCGAGGGGAGAAAGAAAGTAAGCGGGAACCATCATTGCTGCACCAGCACGAGCCACCCTGATGACGTTCTGCTTAAAACCGAATGCATGGCTTACCTCTAACAAAAACTATCGTTCTTCATGGACATAGAACGCATCCCCTTGGCTATTTTCCGCGCCATCAAGACGGGCGTTCTCTGTATCACTAGAACGGTTACATCTCATTTTGAAAGCCTCCCTGAAGAGCAAAAAGGGCTCATGCCCAATAAGGCAAACAGGAATACGGCATCTGTACATACAACTCTGGTAGCGTGTCTTGCATGAGCGCCGACCTTCATCTTCATACAAACCAATCGGATGGGCAGTACACCCATCAAGAACTGTGCCAGCTACTGCACGATGCAGACGCGGATAGCGTCTTTAGCGTAGCCGATCACCATACTTTTACTCTCATGAACGAGATGGTCGATGCACATGGGCACCGCTGGATCCCTGGCATTGAAATTTCCGCCTCCATCGACGATCGAGCTATTCACCTGCTCGGGTACTCACTATCGCCTCGTCCGACAGCCGAACTTCGCACATGGCTACAACGCATCGTGGCCGGCTATCAAAAACGCTCCACGGCCATCCACGCCAAAATAGTGGCCGCTGGATTCTCCATGCCTCCACTAGAAGAACTGCGCCCAGTCACACTTCCCCTACCTATCTACAATTACGACCTAGCCTCTGCCCTGGCTAGCAGTTTGCAACTCTCATCCCCTCGGGAAGCCCTGAAGTACGCCAAAGAACACGGTGATCTTTTTTTTGTCGACGAAGGAGGGTTTTTACCAGAAGTATCAGACATGATTCGTATGATGAATGAATCAAATCTCCTGGTCGTGTTCGCACATCCGGGCACCAGGTACCTCCTCGACGATTCAGCAGAATCCACGACGACATTTCTCAGCATGATCTCGACAATGACCGACGCCGGACTCGGCGGCTTGGAGGTGTACTATCCGCAACACAGCGATATTCAAAAAGAGCGTTTTCTCACCGTAGCCAGGGAATGGAACCTGATCCCAACAGGTGGATCCGATTTTCATGGGCCTGGCAGAGGCATCAGCAACCCCTCACAAGAATTGCCAGACACTCAACTGCAGCGGCTTTTGCAAGCCTTGCCACGGTAGTGCGTCGCGATCGAATAACGCCCTGGGATCTATATCTCCTCCAAGAGGCGACTGGCATTCGCCTGTAGCCAATACCGCCAAGAATCGTGAAATGAACCGATATGATCTCGCGAGCATTCACCAGTTTGTAGTGTGACCAGTCGTTCCTGAAGAGGGGCCAGGCCGATGCCTTCACCTAATGCGAGATGAACGCGATCTGCGAGCGCGCTTATCTGCTTCGGAGGAAAGCCGAAGAACCGCCCCTGGCCCTGACGCCAACGATCGAAATGCGCCTCATCAACCATTCCTTGAAATACTTCCCATCGAACTTTTTCTATATTCCACAGTAATTTATGGGACAAGGTGCGCCTTTCCCACGCATCGTTGTTCAAAGCCTGGCGAACGGACTGGAGATATCGCTCAGCGCTTTGCACAACTGCTTCGGGCCGCCCGGAAAAATGTTGCACTAGAATCCGGTCTAAACCGTGATCTCGAGCGATCCATTCGCCCTTCTCCAAAAAATCAATCAGCTGGATAATGCGACGGCTCCATTTCTTCTGCAGAGGCTCTGCTGTTTTTCCCCTTTGCAAAGCACTGCTGAGCTGCTCGGAAAATTCACCAATACTCACCGCACTATCGAGTACTAGTTGATGCTTCGAAAATGTTACCGCTGAAGCATTTCCCACTCGCTGAGCAATCACGCTATGCGCTCCATGGCAACGCGGAACCTCCACTCGACTCAAGAAGGCACGTCGATACAGTGCAGCCTCACCCTGAGAAAATAGACTCGCTAGATGCCTGGCAAGATTTGGCAGATCCAATTCGGCGGCAATGGACCGACGAATAGATAGTTCATCCGCTGAAATGATCGCCATGTCCTCCAACATCAAGTCATCATCAGTGATAACCCAAGGATCCATATCACTTTCCCTGCTGGCATCCCCTCTTCCGAAAGAGCCAAGTAGGCTCACCTCCTGAACATGAGGATGGCGTGCTAGCAGTCCGTCTATTCGCTCTCGATACAGAAGAATGATCTGCCGCGAAAAATCCGCCCACCGATTCTGTTGGTCTATACGCTGAGGGTCGTGTTCACCCTGCAAGAGCCAATGCGTTGGATACAAAGGCATAAATCAGTGATTGCATTGTTCCTCAAGACTAGGCAATGCCAGGGGGACCAAAAAGAGACCACTGGGGGAAAAGCTTTGGTTAGCCATTTTTGACGTTCTTGCTCTTCGTAAAACATACAGTCACACACTTCTGTTCCGCGCTCTTGTGGAACCGGAACCTGTCGAAAATGCACGTATGGAAGAAAGATGACTTTTTGTCATCCTCTAGGGCTCCGTACATAGTCAGCCCCATGGCGAGCGGGCTTGGGACCCCCTAAGATGATGTGTAGTATCCTGTACAAAGCGCCTTTAGGTCGGTAGCGTTTCCGTTTCCATGAACCCATTACCCACCGCCATCGAGCATTCCCTGATTGAAGCCGGCTGCTCGCCGACCGAAATCATCCTCATCCAGCACATGCTGGGTGGGCAGCCGACGACTCTCCGTGTCCTCGCGCAGAAGACAGGTAAGAGCACCGGCGTTCTCGATCAGGCGATGAAGAAGCTCATGAAGAAAGGCGTCGTGGTTCGTGAACAGGTAAATGAGAACCCGAAGTTCGTCATGAAGTCGCTGCAGAACATCGTGCAGTGGCTCCACGATGAGACATTACATCGCCGCGAACTCCTCCTTCGGAAGTATCAAACATTCGAAGCCTTCGTGGCGTCGATGGAAAAAGAGCAGTCCCGACCGGAGATGAAATTTTTTGAGGGAGACGACGGCATTGAGCAGGCCTTCTTTAGCCTGCTCGGTGAAACGAAGACATGGCGCCAATATGCCCTCCTCCAGGCCAACGAACAGGACGATCCGCTGTGGCAAATGCGTGTGCGGCTTTTCCGCGCACGCAAGGAGCATAAAATCTTCAGTCGGGTGATTGCCCAGGAAGGTCCCATGGGAGCTGCCTTTCAGAAGCGGGACGACATGGAATTCCGTGAAACAGTCCTCCTGCCGGCGGAAGCACTGCCCATTACCTTCGAAAAAATCATCACCGACCGCACTGTCGCCTGCATCCAAGTGGACCAAAAACGAGCGTGTTTTGTGCGGTTTCCTGAGCAAGTAAGCTGGGAGACATCGACGTTCGACCTATTATGGGAGATGGGAAAGGTCGACAAAACATCATTGAAAGGGGCATCGACCATTCTCGCTCGATCCACACTGACAGAATTTGCCACCCTACGATTATTCTGGAAGAAATTTTGTAGTAAGAAAAGAAACCTGATCTGCATGGGCGCTCTATGCCTGGGAATCATCGTGGCTGGCCTGGGGGTGCATCAGTGGAGAGTTGTGCAGCAGGAAAATTATGTACGGCAGGAATTGCTGACGATTGTGACTAATGGTGCGAAGCTTTTTTCGACGAAAGATTTGGATGAGATTCAAACGACAGCAGATATGCGTAAGCCTCAATATAAGAAGACCGTCGCCTTGCTTCAAAAGATTAGAAGTGAAGCACGGATTAAAGTAAATTATGTCTATCTAATGCGACCGACAGCAGCAATTGGCGTTTATACATTTTTAGCCGATGCGGATACGATCGACCCAACACTAGCTCTTGATATTAACCAGGATGGTCAGATTGATGAAGCTGATGAATATGCTCTACCGGGTAGAACCTACGTCACACCCGAGGGGGACGCTTTGGCAAAGGGGCTATCGCAAACTCCCCAGATAAATACAGGAATTATTGAAGACCAATGGGGGAAATTTTACTCAGCTTCAGCACCTATTTTTGATCAAAATCATGAAATCAAAGCTTTTTTAGGGGTAGATATACTAGTTCGATAACAATGCAAGAGCAGATAAATTTATTAGGGATATTGGGCTGCTAATCAGAGGGGTAAGCTTAGAAGGTATGAATTTAAACTTTCTATCCTCCACTTCATACCTGTCCTCAAAGTGTAAGGCGCAGCGATCTGCGATCGGTGGACTTGGTGTATTTTCGTTAAAGGAAATTGAGAAAGATGAAATAATCGCTATTTGGGGCGGAAAAATCTATAAACATCAAGATATTGAACAGCTTTCAGCTTTAAATCCAAACCTTTTAATACATCCACTAACCATCGCTGAAGGTTTTTACATGGGGCCTATTGATCCTAGTCGCCCCTTGGAGGCCGCCGATTTCTTTAATCATAGTTGCAAACCAAATGCGGGTGTGAAGGGGCAGATAATTCTAGTAGCCCGAGAAAAAATTAAGCCGAATGAAGAAATTTGTTTTGACTATGAAACAACTGAAACTCAGGGATCGGTTGGTATGGGCTTTGATTGTCACTGCGGGCATAAATCTTGTCGTAAGAGAATTGAAGGTATTAAGTGGAATAAAGCTGACTTTCATCAGCAAAATCGGGAATACATGTCTTGGTATCTTCAGAAAAAATTTGATACTTCATCCTGTGACTGATTTATGTTGTTAGTTGAAACTTACGTAGATAAGAGTCCCATCCATGGAATGGGGCTATTCGCTAAAGAAAAAATATTAAAGGGCACAGTCATTTGGCAATTTGAGCCAACATTTGATCAAAAATTTTTAATTGAGGAGATAAATAAATTACCTAAAGCTGCACAGAATCAAATTTTTCATTATGGGTATTTAAGTAATGAATCTCCTTGTTACATTTTGTGTGCTGATAATGCTAGGTTCTTTAACCACTCGACCACTCCTAATGTAATCGATGATGACTCAGAGGAGGGACTTGTACTTGCGGCCAGAGATATTCTCCCTGGCGAAGAGCTTACATGTGATTATTGGGAGTTTGACGCAGATACAAATTACAAGCTTGGCAAAAGCTAATTTGTCCGAAGGGTAAATTTTTTTGATACCATGAGCTAAGTGGAAAAGACGACAAGGCAAAACTCTGGCGTCATTGCGAGCTACGGACTGCTGCTAGTGATTGCTATAATCATGGGCTTTATTACGTATGCGCTCTATCTATACACACAAAATATTTTAGAGGATCGCCTGAAGGATAGAGTACGATCTGTGGCTGTAGCTGCAGCACTTAGCTTCGACCCAAAAGATGTGTCGAGTATCAGTAATCCAGATGATGTTGGGACGCCCTCTTTCATCAAGGTAACTCGTAAATTGCAGGAAATTCGATCCACATCTCCCGATATTTTTTATGCTTACATCCTAAGACCAACGAGAAATCCGGATGTATATAAATACGTTGCAGATGCTGATTCAATGGATCCTGACGCCGAAATAGATATTAATCACGATGGGATAATAGATGATGAGGACACGTTAAATACCCCTGGCGATGATTTTGATGTAAGTGAAATTCCTGCGCTTAAAGAAGTAGCGCTAACAGAGGCTACCACTGATGAGGAGCCTCTTTATGACGAAACATACGGCACTTTTCTTTCTGGTTACGCTCCTATAATTGCAAACGGACGAACATTGGGAATTCTATGCTTAGATATTGAAGTCTCAGATTATTTAAGAATGATCACACAAACATTTAGGCCATTCTTAACTTTCGTCCTTGTCCTTTTTGGACTCTTAACCCTGATGACATACCTGCTGCTTAAAGTTTGGAGCAGGCAGGTTAAATTAATTGCTGAACTTGACCGCCAAAAGGACGAGCTGTTGAGCATCGTGAGCCATCAGCTCGCCGCTCCTGTAACCGCTATCAAATGGTATCTAGAGTCATTATTGGATGATCCTAAGCAATTGGATGAAAGCCAAAAAACAGACCTAAAAAGCATGCAGTCCATCTCAGAGGACCTTTCTGATCTTGTCGGCATGATCCTTGATGTCTCACGTATTCAATTGGGCAAAATGAAGGTTGATGTACAACCGCTCGACGTTGGTCAGTTCTTCCATGAGATTCTCGACGTCATCGATCCGAAGGCGAAGGACAAGCCGGTGAACTTCATTAAGTCTCTGCCGCAGAAGATGCCAGTTGCCTTGCTTGATAAGCGTCTCACGCGCATGACCGTGGAGAATCTGCTTACCAATGCCGTGAAGTACACACCCAAGGATGGCAATGTGTGGTTTACCGTCACGATCGACGAGAAGAACGTCATGTCCATCACCGTGAAGGATACTGGCGTCGGCATTCCCAAGGCCGATCAGGGCAAGATCTTCGGCAAGCAATTCCGCGCCAGCAACGTCCGTAATGCCATCGACGGTAACGGCTTCGGCCTCTATGTCGCTAAGGGTGCCATCGAGGGGCAAGACGGTAAGATTTGGTTCGAATCTGAGGAAGGAAAGGGCACTACCTTCTTTGTTCAGGTGCCGCTGAAATTCCCCGAAGAAGCCAAAAAATAAGACTTATACGCAATTTAATCTATTGCCATATTTTTGATAATATGCAAGTATGGGGACAGCGTCCTGTTCATTTTTCATCACCGGGAAAGGAGAATTTTATGAGCGCTTCGCTCACCCATCCAACCGTTCTGTGCGCGATCGCCATGCTGGCGTACAGCACGGAAATTTCGATCGCCGATATCAAGTTGTCCCACGTGCATCCTCGAGTGCTCACCCTGCTCTACTCGAGCGGCGTGATGCTCCTCGCCGCCATCTTCCTACTCGGTCACGCGAGTAGTGCCGATTGGCGCACCCTGTTCCAATGGGGTGCATTGGCAGCGATTGTCCTGTTCTGGATAGTCATGAAGACCCAGACCCAGGGCATCGAAGAGATCCGCTGGCCGCAAGGCCATGAGTGGTGGTGGGCCGGAGCCATGTGCATTGCTTCGTTCATCGGCGGCTGGAGCCACTTTGCGGCACTCAATCACCACAGCGGCGCGCTAAAGCTCTCCATGTTCTACATGTTGTTGCCCGTGGCCACGTCCATCCCCACCATCCTCATCAAGGGAGAGTGGCCAACATGGAAGACGCTCCTCGCGTGGTGCCTGGCAGGCATCGCGATCTGGCTCATCGCGAGCGAAGAAAAACACTGAGTGGCTCATCAGAAAGCCGAGTCCGCACGGACTCGGCTTTTTATTGTCTCAATAATTGTCTCACCCGGTGTGACGTACCCATACGGCAGCGGTACGTACAGCGACCCCCGTGTCGGAGCGCACTCTTCCGCGCCATGAGAATCAGCAAAAACGGCCAGCCGTCGAGAGCCCCAACTCATCTGGCCTGTAAGTAGACCGACAAGCTGACCAGTAGCATTCAAGACAGGTGCCCCCGACGCACCAGGAAGTGCTGTCGCAAAAATACGAATGAGGGGGCGCCACTCAAAGCCACCGACGATCATCGAAAGATGATTCATCACCTGCCCTCGCCAGGCTGCGAATGGCCATTGCACCGGCTCAATGCCATCAGAAAAAGGGAAGCCGCAGAGCAGCACGTCTTCAGCCAGGGTGAGTGCAGATGATGATGTTGGTGTTAGCCAAGACGGCACCGAACGTACAGTCAGCACACCAATATCCGTGCCGCCATACAGAGAAAGGCCTTCAACGATCAGGCACTCACCGCTCACGGTCTGCACTTCAATCGTCGCCTCCATCTGCTCAAATTGCCTGCGACAAAATTCTTCCTTCTCTGTGAGAGAAGTGAGGGAGGGCGGCAGGATGTCAGCAATATTCTCTCGATCAAGGAAGATGTGTGCCGCTGTCACCACTCGTCGAGCATCGACAGCAAAGCCTGTCCCGACAGATGGTAATCCTGATTTTGGCCGTACGATGACACGTACGACCGACGACTGAGCCTTCTCGAGGATTGATGGCAGCGTGTGATGCATGTTGAAAGAATAAAAGAGTGGGCGCCATTCGGATAGAATGGCGCCCGGGACGCGTACTTGCCGCCACCCTGGCTGCCGGCACCGTGACTGCCACCACCGTGACTGCCACCCGAATGGGCGCCACCACAGTTGCCGTCGCCACTGTTGCAGTAGACGAGCATGTGCGTTGCTCCGAAAGGAACGAACCCGCTGGATCTCAGACCGTCTGAAATCGTCATCAACGGATGACGTCAGTATTACCGCCCTCACCATAGGCGTACTCATCTTCTCCGGCGCTCACACAGTCCAGCGAGCACTATTTCTGCAGAAAGCTACAATTTCCGCTAATGCAAAACAAAAAAAACGTCTGATATCGTCGATAAAACACTGGCAAAACGGTTCTATAAACACTCGGAACCGAGGTATAATGTATGCCTCTTCTCACCACTCGCGTGACTCAACTCTGCGTTGCGAAACATATCACCGTTGCCGCACTTGTCGTCCCCCTCCTACTCCTCGCCCCACTCTCGGTCTCGGCCGCAGTGACGCCGCACGATCCATGCTCCAGCCTGCCACTCCCCTTTGGCGGCAGCCGCTGCCCATCATCGAGCAACGCTGTCACGCCTTCCTCTTCATCATCGTCTCGCCAATCCGCGAACACGCGCACCGCACGCGTGGCCCTGCGCCAATTGCTTGGATATGAGGAGCAGTTTGCCGACCGCAAAATCAGCCGCCAGCTGCGTGATGTGGTCGCCAAGACTAACGTGGAGCGTAAGAAGTACAGCCTGGCCAACGTGAGTGAAGACCAAGACTTGAGCGCCTTTGCCCAAGCCTTTGCCAAAGATATGGACGATCAGGGCTACTTCAGCCACGAGACACCCGAGGGACTCGACTTCTCCCAGCGCTTCAAGAACTCCCGTTACTTCAAGCTGCTCTCCGACTGCAACGGCTGTCGCCTCTCCGTCTCCGCCGCCGAGAACATCGCCATGGGCCAGAAGGACGCTAAGCAGGTGGTAGCCGACTGGATCGCCTCGCCCGAACACCACGACAATATCATCGATCCCGATCTCTCTCTCATCGGTGTCGGCCGGCAGGGCAAGTACTGGGTGCAGGTCTTCGTGGGCACCAAGAAGAAATAAATCGCCGATCGCCTTCTTGTGTCTACAAAGGGGACTGGCGCGTCCTAGGGCCATTTCCAGGGCAGTGTGACCCCTGCCAGTAGTCGACCGGATACGGGGCAACGATCCATTCCCCTGCCATCAGTGGAACATCGGCTATTGGACCTGAATATTTGCTTTATAAGTAATAATATTCTATAAATACACTTAGTCCGTTCCACACCATCGTTCGCCCTACTCTCCGAAGGAGGAACCCCGTGAACCCGTTTCAGAACCCTGCCGATGCCGGCACCATCGTGCTCTCCATCGCCGGAGGGGCTCTCGCCCTCCTCATGTGTATCCTGCTGGTTCTCCGTCTCCGTCAGCAGAGGCTCCAACTGACCAACGACATCTCCGATGAAGTCGACGTCGAACTCCTCACCGACCTTGAAGAGATCGACCGCATCAGCCGCCTGGAGCCCAAGCGCATCGAGAACACTACCATGCCGCACGACAACCACCGCCCCTGCCAGCGCATCACCTTCGAAGATGGCAGTACGCTCGTCTTGTGCCGCAAGGATGACCGCCTGGCCATCGTGCGGGAGGAGACAAATTTCCGCCTCGAACTCTCCCCCGAGCGGCTCGTCGATATCATCAAAGACGTCGGTCAGGGCCGCTACCGCTACAAAGAGATCGGCGGCGCTGGCCTCAACGTCAGCCATGAAGAAGCGGAGCTAGTCCGCGACATCTTCGCGCGACTCATCCCCAAGATCTCCAGCTGGTAAGCGAACGACAACGAACGGAAAACCCTCGACCCTCGGCACGACGCTGGGGGTCTTCACTGTGCCCGCGCATGGCAAACGGAGCGGAATTCCGGGCAGCGGTCAGAGTCGATTACTTCGACTCCTTCGGCGTGTCGTCGGCGTTGGCGCGGCGGTTGATCTCGTTCTGAGCCTTAGCCTCGCTGCGGGTCATTTCGGTGACCTGCGGCTTATCCTTGGCAGCAGCAACCTCGGCGGCGGACGGCTCCTCGGCGTAGACCTCGGCCTGGCCCGGACGGGCGGAGAGGCGCAGGGTCTTGAGGACCTTGATCGTGGCCTGGGCGTTCACGAGCTTGTTCTTGGTGCCGAAGCGCTTGGAGAGCACGTTCTTCACGCCGGCGTGCTCCAGGATGACGCGCAGCGCGCCACCGGCGATGATGCCGGTGCCCTCGCTAGCGGGGAGGAGCAGGATCTTGGCGGACTTGTGCTTGGTGGAAACCTCGTGCGGGATGCTGCCCTTGATGAGGGGCACGCGGATCATGCGGCGCTTGGCATCCTTCGTGGCCTTCTGCACGGCAATCATCACTTCGTTGGCCTTGCCCGTGCCCAGACCCACCTTGCCCTTGCGGTTACCAACCACCACCACGGCGCGGAAGCGCATGCGGCGACCACCCTTCACGACGCGCGTGACGCGGTCGAGGGAGAGAGTCGTCTCAGCGAATTCCTTCGGCTCGCGAGGGCCGCGGTCGCGGCGCTGCTGACGGTCGGGGCTGGAGGTCTTAGCGGTCATAGAGGCTTAGAACTGGAGACCACCTTCGCGGGCGGCATCGGCGAGCGCCTTCACGCGCCCGTGGTACTTGTAAGCGTTGCGATCGAAGACAACGGAGGAGATGCCGGCGGCCTTGGCCTTCTCGGCGATGGCGGCACCCAACTTCTTGGCGCCGTCCATGTTCGGCTTGGCGCCCTTGGCACCCTTGGTGGAGGCGGCGGCGAGCGTCTTGCCCGTGGAATCGTCGATGATCTGGGCCGTCAGCTGCGTGAGCGAGCGGTACACCGTCAGGCGCGGGCGCTCGGTCGTGCCGGCGAGGCGGGCGCGGATGCGCTTCTTGCGGGAGAGCCGGTGGTCTTGGATCTTCACCATAGTGGGGGTGCGGATTAGGCGGCCTTAGCGGTAGCGGCCTTGCCCACCTTGCGGCGGACATGCTCGTCGGAGTAGCGGATGCCCTTGCCCTTGTACGGCTCCGGCGGCTTGAGGGCGCGAATATCGGAGGCAACCTGGCCAACCAGCTGGCGGTCGATGCCGCGGATGTAGAGCAAGTTCTTATTCTTCTCGTCCTGGGCAATGGTCACGCCCTGGGGAATGGCGAAATCAACGGGGTGGCTAAAACCAATGTTCAGCGTCAGGACCTGGCCCTTCACGGCGGTCTTGAAGCCCACGCCAATCACCTCGAGCTTCTTCTCGTAGCCGTCGGTCACGCCCGTCACCATGTTCTGGACGAGGGCGCGGGTGAGGCCGTGGCGCTCGCGAGCGGCCTTGGTCTCTTCGGTGCGGCTGATGGCAATCTCGTTACCCTCGACAGCCACGGCGATCGCCGGGAGGTGCTCGTAGGAGAGCTCACCCTTCGGACCCTTCACGGCAACCTTGTTACCGGTCACGGTGACGGAGACTCCGTTCGGGATGGCCACTGGTTTGCGTCCAATGCGAGACATAATCAGGAGATGGTGCAGAGGTACTCGCCGCCGATCTTCTTCTCCTTGGCCTCTTTGTCGGTGATCAGGCCCTGGCTCGTGGTCAGGATGGCCTGGCCGAAACCGCGGAGGACGGGCTTCAGTTCGGAGGCGGAGGTGTAGAGGCGGCGGCCGGGCTTGCTGACGCGCTCGAGGACGAGGCGGCGCTTACCGGGGATGAACGTGACTTCGATCGTGAGCTTGGGCTCCTCGCCAATCACCTTCACGTCCTGGATCCAGCCCTCGCGCTTGAGCAGCTCGCAGAGAGCCAGCTTCAGCTTGGAGTGCGGCGCCTTGCAGGTGTCGCGGCGGGCCGACTGCGCGTTGCGCATGCGGGTGAGCAGATCGCCGATGGGGTCAGTAACGTAGGTCATGGGGGATTACCAGGAGGACTTGGTGATGCCGGGGATCTCACCGTTGCTGGCCAATTCCTTGAAGCAACAGCGGCAGATCGAGAAGAAGCGGATGTAGCCGTGGCGGCGGTGGCAGAGCTTGCAGCGGTTGTACACGCGAGTCGGGAACTTCGGCTTCTTGCCGGCAGCCAGTGCCTTCTGCACGGACTCCTGCTTACGCTTGTGGCTGATGATGAGGGAAGTGCGCGTCATAGGGGGATCAGGCGGCGGAAACGGTACCGCGGCCAGCGCGGAAGGGGAAGCCAATATGCTTCAAAAGTGCTTTTGCTTCGGCGTCGTTCTTGGCGGTCGTCGTCACCTGGATCTGCATGCCGAAGGACTTCAGCATGTCGAGCTCGGAGATCTCCGGGAACACCTCATGCTCCTTCAGACCGAGGGCGTAGTTGCCGTGGCCGTCGAACTTGGCGGGGATGCCGCGGAAGTCGCGGATGCGGGGCAGAACGTAGCTGATGAGGCGATCGAGGAACTCCTCCATGCGCTTGCCGCGAAGCGTCACCATGGCGCCGACGACGAGACCCTTGCGGATCTTGAAGTTGGAGATGGCGAGGCGGGACTTGCGCATCACAGGCTTCTGGCCGGTGATCTTGGCGAGGGAATCCGCGATGTACTCGAGGATCTCTTTGCCTTCCAGCTTCTCGCGGTTGATACCGACGTTCACCACCACCTTCTCAAGGCGGGGCAGGGCGTGGATGTTCTTGATGCCCAGCTCTTCCTGGAGAGCCTTGGTGATGGGGCCGCGGAGCCGATCGTGGAGAGTGGCGTACGACATAGGGGTTTACTTACCGCGACCAGCGCGGCGGACAATGGGAGCGTGCTTCATCTCAGCGTCGTTGGCGGCGCTGGCGGCGGGCGAGGACTCGCCATCCGAGGACGGAATGTCCTTGGAGGTAGCCTCACCGCGCTTCCAGAAGGTGCGCTTGCTGGGGAGCTTGGAAGAATCGGCGGTTGCGCCCTCGGCCTTCTCGTCGGCCTTGGCGGTCTTTTTGGGAGCCTTCACCTTGGCCGCGCCGGCGATGACGGCGCCGCTCACCTTGGCGATGCGGACCTTCTTACCGGTCTTGGCGTCGATCTGGTAGCCGATGCGGGTGGGCTTGCCCGACTTGGGGTCGAGGAGCATCACCTTGGAGGCATCCAGGCTGGCTTCGAACTTGATCTTCGAGCCGGCGCCCTGGGGGGTCTTCTTGATGTGGCGGACGCGCATGTTCAGGCCCTGGACCACGACGTGGTTCTTAGCCGGGAGCACGCGGATCACCTGACCCGACTTGCCCTTATCCTTGCCGGTAATGACGAGGACGGTGTCCCCAGTGTGGAGCTTCATAGGACTTCGGGAGCGAGGGAGATGATCTTCTGGTACCCCTTGGCGCGGAGCTCGCGGGCGACCGGTCCGAAGACGCGGGTGCCCTTGGGCATGCCGTCCTCCTGGATGATCACGCAAGCGTTATCATCGAAGCGGATGGCGGAGCCGTCCTTGCGGCGGGTGACAGTCTTCATGCGGACGATGACGGCGCGCTCGACGGTCTTCTTCTTCACCGTGCCGCGGGCGTCGGCCTCTTTGATGGCCACCACGATGACATCGCCGATGCGGGCGTAGCGGCGGGCGCTGCCACCCAGCACGTGGATGCACATGGCCTGCTTGGCGCCGGTGTTGTCCGCTACCGTGAGGTAGGTGGTGAGCTGGATCATGCGTTGGGTTCGGAAGTCTTCTCGTCAGTCTTCGGCGTAATCAGGGCGGCAACGGCTGCCTCTTCCTTCATCTCGGACACCTGGGCGGCCTTCTTGACGATGGCCGTGACCATGAAGTGCTTGCGCTTCGAGAGCGGGCGGCACTCCGTGATCTCCACAAGATCCCCGACGTTCGGCTGGATCTTCTCGGTATCAGCGAGGAACTTCTTGCTGATGCGGAAGCGCTTCTTGTACTTGGGATGGAACAGCAGACGGTGCACCGTGACGGTGACGGTCTGAGTCATCTTGGCCGCGGTAACGGTTCCCTGGAGAGTCTTCATGCGGAGGCGGGGGCCGACAGAGTAGAGTCAGAAACCTTTTTCTTCAAGGGCTTCTTTGCCGTTTCCTTGCGAGGAGCAGCCGTTTCCGGGGCCTGCTTCTTCTGGTTCAAAGCAGTCTGGAGGCGAGCCACCTGGCGGCGGTCATCACGGAAGGCGGCCGTGTTCTTCTGGCTGCCCAGCTGCACCTGGAGGCGCTGCTTGGCCACCGAGAGTTCGCGCTCGCGGAGCTCGCGGGCGATCTCGTCGGGTGTCATCTTCGTGATCTCGTTGAAGGGAGCGTGCTTCGTCATATCAGGCGGCGAGGCGGGTAACGACCTTCGTCTTGAAGGGCAACTTGTAAGCGGCCTGCTCCAGAGCCTCGCGGGCAATCTTCTCGGGGATGCCATCCATCTCAAAGAGGATGGTGCCGCGGCTGATGATGGCGCAGTAGTAGTCGAGAGCGCCTTTTCCGGCGCCCATCGGCACCTCGGCAGCCTTCTTGGTGACAGGAGTGTGGGGGAAGACGCGGATCCACGTCTTGCCGGCGCGATCGGTCGAGCGAGCGATCACTTTGCGGGCGGCCTCGATCTGGCGAGCCGTGAGTTCGCCGCAGGTGACGGCCTTCAGGCCGTAGGCACCGAATGCGAGCTCGTGTCCGGACGTGGCCGTGCCGCCGAACGCTCCGCGACGGCGGTGCTGGCGACGATAGGTGATGCGCTTGGGTTCGAGCATAAAGCGGGGGGATCAGGCGTGAGCCTCGGCGGGGGTATTGTTGAGCGAAGAGGACTGCACCTGTTGGACCTTCTTGAACACCATTCCCTTGTAGACCCAGACGCAGACACCGATGGTGCCGTACTTCGTCACAGCGTGGCGCTTGGCGAAGCGGATATCGGCGCGGAGAGTCTGCAGGGGGATGTTGCCTTCTTTGAACATGTCGCTGCGGGCGATTTCGGCGCCGTTCAGGCGGCCGGCGACGGAGATCTTGATACCCAAGGCACCAGCGGCCATCCCCTTCTCGATCGCCATCTTGCAGGCGCGGCGGTACGGCATGCGGCGCTCAATCTGGCCCTGGATGCTCTCGGCGATGCAATCGGCGTCGGCATCGGGCGAGCGGATCTCCTGGATGTCGATCTCGTAGTTGCCACCGAACTTCTTGCTGAGCTCCTTCTCCAGCTCTTCCTTGGCGGCGCCCTGCTTGCCAATCAGCACGCCAGGCTTGCTGGTGTGGATGGACACGCGCGTGCGCTTGCCGCGCTCGATCTCGATCTGGCTGATGCCCGACTCCTTGCTCTTCCCCATGATGTGGCGCTTGATGCCGACATCCTGGAGCAGGAAGTCGCGGAAGCGCTGGCCACGCGCGAACCAGGTGCTCGGCCACGTGTGCGTGATACCGATGCGGAGGCCGTTGGGGTTCACTTTCTGACCCATAAGAGGAGAGAGACGAGAGGAGGGTTAGGCGGAAGGAGTGGAGGTCTTCTTAGCGGGAGCCTTCTTCTTGGCTGCCGGCTTGGCGGAAGCCTCAGCGGCCGGAGCCTCGGCCTTGGCGGCCTTCTTCGGCTTCTTACCGGTCATCGGAGCCTCGTCAGCATAGCCGAGGGTGACTTCGATGTGGCTGAGGAACTTGCTGTAGGGGCGGGCGCGACCGCGGGCCATCGGCATACCGCGCTGCAGGGCCTGGCCCTGGTTGACGACGATCGTGCGGACCACGAGCTGGCCGGCATCCTGCTTGAAGTTGTGGCGGGCGTTGGCGGCGGCCGACTCGATGAGCTTCTCGATGAGGCGGGCACCCTTCTTGTGCGTGCGGTTGAGGAGCTGCACGGCCTCGCCCACAGGCATGCCACGCACCATCAGGGCCACGAGATTGGCCTTCTTGGGGGCGATGCGGACGGAGCGGAGATAGGCACGCATGGGGTGAGGGGTTCAGAGGAGGATTAGGCTTTCGCGGGAGCGGCAGCGGCAGGAGCAGCAGGCTTGGCAGCGTCGGCGTCGGCCATCTTGCCACCGTGAGTGCGGAACTTCGTGGTGAAGGAGAACTCTCCCAGCTTGTGACCGACCATCTGTTCCGTGACGTAGACGGGGGTGAACTCCTTGCCGTTGTGGACGGCGAAGGTGAAGCCCACGAACTCCGGCGGAATGGTGCAGTCGCGCGACCACGTCTTGAGGATCTTCTTCTCGCTCTTCTCGATCATCTTCATGACCTTCCCGAAGAGACGGGAATCGATGTACGGGCCTTTCTTGAGAGAGCGGGTCATAAGAGGAGAGGTTGGGGTTTACTTGCGCTTCTTCTTGGTGCGGCGGCGGATAATGAGAGCGTCGCTGTAGCGCGTGGGACGGCGGGTCTTCACACCGAGGGCCTTCTTGCCCCACGGGGTCTTCGGGGCCTTCAGACCGATCGGGCTGTGGCCTTCACCACCACCGTGCGGGTGATCAACGGCGTTCATGGCCTTACCGAGCACCTCCGGCTTCTTACCGAGCCAGCGGCGGCGTCCGGCCTTACCGTAGGTCACGAGGCTGTGGTCGGGGTTCGAAACGGTGCCAATCGTGGCCATGCACTCCTTGCGGATCTTGCGCATCTCGCTCGAGGGCAGCTGGACAAGGACGTAGTCACCGTCGAGGCCAATGAGCGTGGCCGAGGTGCCGGCGGAGCGCACGATGGCGCCACCCTTACCGACCTGGAGCTCGAGGTTGCAGATCTTGTAGCCCACCGGGATGTGCTGCATCTCCATGCGGTTGCCCGTCTTCACCTTGGTGCGAGGACCGGCGACGATCTGGTCACCTGCCTTGAGACCTTCCGGGGCGAGGATGTAGCGCTTCTCACCGTCGGCGTAGCTGATGAGGGCGATGCGGCCCGAGCGGCCCGGATCGTACTCAAGGGCGGTCACGGTGCCGGGGATGCCGGCCTTATCGTTCTGGCGGAAGTCGACGATGCGCAGGAGGCGCTTGTGGCCGCCGCCGCGGTGGCGGACGGTGACGCGGCCGAGGTTGTTGCGACCGCTGATGCGCGTCTTGCCCTTGGTCAGGCGCTTCTCAGGAGCCTTCTTGCTCAGGCCGGTGAAGTCCGCGAGGGACATATTCCGGCGGCCGGCGGTGTTGGCTTTGACGGGGCGGATCGGCATAAAAGGCTAGGTCAGTTGGCTTGGAATTCGGCAAGATCGAGCATCGGGCTCTTCTCGGCGAGGGTAATAACAGCCTTCTTCCAGGCGTGGCGGCGGGTGACAGAGCGTCCGGCGCCCAGATCGCGGTGCTTGGCACCGACGCGCTGGATGCGGACCGAGTCGGCCGTAACACCGAAGAAACGCTTGAGAGCAGACTTGATGTCGACCTTCGTGGCCGACGGGATCACGCGGATCGTAACGATGCGCTCGCCCTTCTCGCGCTCAGACTTCTCCGTCATGACCGGGCCGAGGATGATGCGGTTGAGCTCCATAATTAGGCGGTCTTAGAGGAAGTCTTCTTGGCGGCCGGCTTCTTGGCCGGGGCCTTCTTCTTGGCAGCGGACTTGGCGGCCGGAGCCTCAGGCTCGGCGGCGATGAACTCCTTCTCCGTCTTCTTCTTGCCGAACACCTTATCGGCGATGGCGAAGGCATCCTCCAGGAAGACGATGGCCGTGGCCTTCAGGACGTCTTCGGGGTTCAGGTAGGCGGCGGAGAGCGTCTCGACGGACGGCAGGTTGCGAGCCGAACGAATGAGGGCGTCGCTCTTCTCACCCCAGACGATCAGCACGCGGCGATCGGACTTGAGGGGGAGCTTCTTGAGCAGCTCGGCAAGGATCTTGGTCTTCGTCTCGGCACCAAAGCCTTCGAGGGCGATGATCGAACCCTCCTTGGCCTGCATCGAGAGGCACGAGCGGATGGCTGCCTGGCGCATGGCCTTGGGCATCTTGAGCTCGAAATTCTGCCAGCGGTTCGGACCGAAGGCCTTACCACCGCCCTTCATGAGCGGAGAGCGGATCGGACCACGGCGGGCATTACCCGTGTGCTTCTGCTGGAAGAGCTTCTTGGTGGAACCGTAGACCTCGCCGCGCGTCTTGGCGTGGGCGATGGGGGCGCGGCGGTTGCTCTGCTGGAGCATGAGGAACTGGTGTGCGAGGCCCGAGTTGATCTCACCCGTGAACAGCGTCTCGGGGAGGTGGATGGCCTTCTGCTTCTGGCCGGCGGAGGAGAAGAGGTCGATCGTCATACTCAGGCGGCGGATTCGAGGGTAAGGAGGACCGTGGCGCCGTTGGGGCCCGGAACCTGTCCCTTCACGGCCAAGATGCCCTTCTGGGCATCAGCAGCCACGATCGGACGGTGCTTGAAGGTCATGTTGTCGCCACCCATGCGGCCGGCCATGCGCGTTCCCTTAAAGATGCGGCCCGGATCGGTACGCATACCGACGGAACCCGGCTCGCGCTTGAAGTGCGAACCGTGGGAGAACGGACCACCATGGAAGCCGTGGCGGCGGACGACACCCTGGAAACCCTTTCCCTTGGTGACGCCCTGAACGGTGACGTTGGAATCAGTGGGGAGCAGATCAGCGGCCAGCTTCTTGCCGGCCTCCATGCCATCGAGGGAATCGACGATCCACTCGTGCATTTCGGCATAGCGGACGTTCGTCTTGCCCTTGCGGCTCTTCCATTCCTTCGCGCCCGTGCCGAGCACGACAGCATCGTAGCCGTCCTTGGCCTTCGTCTTGAGGCGGACGACCGTATTAGGTTCGACTTGGAGGTACGTCACAGGCACAGCCTCACCGTTGGCGAGGAAGATGCGTGACATGCCGACTTTCTTGGTGATGAGACCGAGAGGCATAGGGGCGGGAGGTTCATCTGGACCGGGTAGTCAACGAAGGTTGACGCCGGTCTCGAACGTACGCCGACGGCGGGAACGATCCCGAGGGACCATTTCCACCGAAGTGCGCGGCACTGTACCGGCGATGATCAGAGGAGTCAACAAAAAAACTCCGCATCAGGATTTTCTCTTGAAGACCAGTGATCATGTGCATAGGCAAACAGACGCCCTTGTCGGAGTGGTGAATGGCAGGCAGGCACGGATTGACCAGCCCTCGCAGCATCCAGATGCTTCATCTCAGTCAGGAGGGGCTCTTAAGACCCTTGACTGGAAAAGAACCTGGTCGTACAGCGTGCCTGTTGTTCTCTTGAGATCATTGGCTTCGACAATGAGTCCCCAGGACGCGGTTCGGCCGCGCGCTGGGGGCTCATTAACGTCGTCAGATTGGATACGACGACACCCCCATCGACACACTCTCTGTAGGAGTTCTCATGATCCTCTCCTTGCACAAACCGACCCCTTATGACTCTCTGCCCGGTTTCGGCCAGCAGCACCTGCGTGCACTCGAAAAAGAAGCGCTTCAAGCCCAGATCAACGGACGGATGGTGCTCGCACTCGCGCACGGTACGCGGTACCGCGACGACTCGATGGACGACTTCCTGCAACACTCGACGGTGTTCATCATCTGCCCGCACGATGCGGATGTGCTGCTCCGGATTGGGGACCAGACGCTCTTCCACGGTCACCTGATCGGCGGCAACATCTACTGGATGTTCGTGAACTGGAACCAGATCGCCGGCGACCTCGTCCTCGTGAACGGCTCAACCTACACGATCCCGCGGCAGCGCATCATGCAGAGAACACTCATGGAATGCATCCTGTGGCACCCTAGAATGGATGTGAGTGAAGCAGCCAATGTCACGGCGTGACACCGTCACGCCACTCGAACAACCTCTCTTCCGGCGACCCTCAGGGCCGCCGGTTTTTAGAGCGCAGCGCAGATCGTTGTGTAGAGCACCTTCATATTCTCGCGACCGGTCGTCGGGTGAATCTCGGGGGCAGCATGAGTCTCGAGGAACGCTTTAGCGCGGGCATACTCCCCTTCTCCGTACCAGGCCCAACCGATCTCCTCACAGGCGACGCCGATGGCTTTCCGGACATCAGGGAGGCCGTACGGGAGTTGACCGACGTTCGCCTCGAGGAACGCCGCGGCCTCCGCGTACGCGGCCGACCCTAGAAGTGACCGGAGGTAGAGCTCGACGATTTTCCCTCGCCGGACGATCTCTCCGGAAGCGCGACAGAAAGCGATGACGTCGGCCTGGCGACCAGCAACGAAGAGACTTTCGACGTACGTATCGACTTGCAAAGGATTACGAGCAAAGAGATCGACAAGCGCGACACCCCGGTTGCGGGCGGCATCTTCGATGGCCGTCACTGCCTGGGCTGCACCGCCGTTGCGCTGCAGGGCGGTCGTAGCCGCATGCAGGTGCTTCTCTTGGTAGATGAGGAGATCGATGAGGCGCTTGTACATCTCGGCTATTTCCGGGCGAGACGGGTTGTACACAGGATCCTTGAGGCGGACCGTCAGAGAGGCCGGTTCGAAGAGATTGGGGAGGAGCGACGGAATGCCTGACTGCTCGCAGTACGCGACGAACTCGCGGACCATCTCCGCATAGGCGGGGTAGGCAATGTCCGTCTCATCCCACGAGGGATCGTCGACAGGCTTCTCGCCAAGACTCAGGCGAGCCGCGAGGACGTCCATGATGAGGTCGCGCGTGCCACGGGCGCGGGCAACAGAACCACGCTCGAGGGTGACCGCCAGGCTGAAGTACGAGCGGGAGACGGACTGACCCTCGTCACCGCGGGAGCGATGACAGACAATACCATCAGGACCGAGGATATTGGTCCGGAATTGGCCACGCAGAAGATTAAGCTCGTTGGCCCGAGCGGTGAGACTATTAATGACACCCTCGTGTGCCTGGTAGGCAGGCGAGTCGTAGCGAAGAGTGGAAGCGGTGTCGCGCATGGTGCACTTGTAACAGATTCCAACATTCCAGCAAGGAACGATCGTCCGACGAACCGACCACAACGCTTGTGAGCCGCAACCGGAAGCCCGTATCCTGACGCCATGGACGACATCCGCCTGCAAAAGCTCAAGCGTCTGCGTGAGCTGAACATCCCCGCCTACGCCGCCAACTTCGGGCGCACGCACGTGCTGGCCGAAGGCAAAGACCTGCCCGAAGGCACGGAGGCAAAAATCTGCGGCCGAATCGTGCTTCTGCGCGATATGGGCAAGATGACGTTCCTCACCCTCCAGGACCACACCGGCCGCTTCCAGGTGCTCATCCGCAAGGAAGACTTCGGCGAGCACTACGACACGATGCTCTCGCTGATGGACCTCGGCGACTTCATCGGCGTCGGCGGCGCGCGCATCACCACCAAGACCGGCGAGCCCACCCTGCAGGCCAAGGCCTGGGTGATGCTGAGCAAGGCGCTCAGCCAGCCGCCCGAGAAGTGGCACGGCGTGCAGAACCAGGAGGTGGCCTGGCGCCAGCGCTACCTGGACCTAACAAGCAACCCCGAGACCTTCAAGCGCTTCACGCTGCGCTCGCTCTTTGTGCAGAAGCTCCGCGAGTTCTACTGGAAGAAGGGCTTCATCGAGATGGAGACGCCCGTGCTCACCACCGCCGCCTCCGGCGCGCTGGCCACGCCGTTCACCACGCACCACGAGGCGTACGACATGGACGTATATCTGCGCATCGCCACCGAGACCTACCTGAAAGAGTGTCTGGTCGGCGGCTTCGACCGCGTGTTCGAGATCGGCCGCATCTTCCGCAACGAGGGCCTGGACCCGAGCCACCTGCAGGACTTCACGATGGTGGAGCACTACGCCGCCTACTGGGACTACGAGGACAACATGGCCTTCACAGAGACGATGTTCCAGGACATTCTTCCGGCCGTTTTTGGCTCTCTGAAGACGAAAATCCCCGACCGTGACGGCAACCTTGTGGAGGTGGATTTCGGCGGGCAGTGGCCGCGCCTGACGCTGACCGAAGTGATCGAGAAGCACTCGGGTATCAACATCGACGCCCACGCCACAGCCGACGAGCTCCGCGCCGCGATGGCGACGGCGAAGATCAAACTCGACCTGGATATCTCCAAGCTCGGCCGCGGCAACCTCATCGACCAGCTCTACAAGAAGGTGGCCCGCCCGCACCTAGTGCAGCCGACGTTCATCACCAGCCACCCCATCGACATCTCTCCCCTCGCTCGCCGCAACGACGAGAACCCCGAGATCACCGACCGCTTCCAGCTCGTGGTGGGCGGTTGGGAAATTGTGAACGCCTACAGCGAGCTTGTGGACCCGGTGGACCAGAGCGAGCGTTTCGACGCCCAGGCCAAGGCGAACGCCGGCGGCGACAGCGACGCGCACCGCAAGGACGACGACTACGTGACGGCCCTCTCGTACGGCTGCCCGCCCTGCTCGGGCTTCGGCATGGGCATCGACCGCATCGTCGCCCTGCTGACGCAGCAATCGAACCTGCGCGATGTCGTACTCTTCCCGCTGATGAAGCCGGAACACCATGGATCGCTTCCAAAAGCCACAAAACCATCCTCAACCACGACCGTTCCTACGGCGCTCCTGCAGCACGTCGATTACGGCCACCTGTTGCCCGCCGCGCACAGCCTGATCGAGACGCACGCCGTGCAGACGAAGGCCCACCTCATCGCCACCGGCGCCGCCATGGAGGCATTGGCGAAGAAGCTCGGCGGCGACCCGATGACCTGGAAGGTCGCCGGCATGCTGCACGACCTCGACTGGGACCGACTCGATAAGGATTACGAGAAGCACTGCGGCGACGACCTGAAGGCGATGCTCGAAGGCATCAAGGCCCCGCCTGAACTGCTCGCCGACATCCGCGCGCACTACGCCCTCAAATACGGCGCGGACTACCCGCTCGACTCAATGCTGCGCAAAGCCCTCTACTGCGTCGATGAGCTGACGGGCTTCATCATCGCCGTCACCTACGTTCGTCCCAGCAAGCAGATCGCCGACGTCGAGGTGAGCTCGGTGAAGAAGAAGCTGAAGGACAAGGGCTTCGCCGCCCAGGTCGATCGCAGCCAGATTATGCAGTGCGAAGCGCTGCTCGGCCTCCCGCTCGACGAATTCATCGCCATCACGCTCGAGGCGATGAAACCAATGGCTGCAGAGCTAGGCCTTTGATTAGCTGAAACGCAGACGACCGTGTTGTCGTGACACGCAATGACGCTCCCTCAGAGTCTCCATCGTGCGTGCGCGCAGGACCCTCATGTGCCGCTTGAGCGGCAGAGCTACCACATGCACGCTGGCCTCGGGCGACGAGGACAACGGCAGGCGTGGCAGGGACAGCGGCGACGCGAGCGGGTCGACTGTGCCCGAGAGTTTTTCATCGAGAAGGATATGCCACTTCTCCAGTCGGATGCCGTAGCGATGGAGAAAGTATTGGCGCATATCACCAAAGAATGCATCGCCTTCGGAGAGCTTGGTTCCCAGATGCTGCACTGAGGTGGTGACATCGTAGAGAGCCAAACGCCTCGGCTCGTTGCCAATCACAATGGCGCCATCAAATTCAGCACCTCGTTGGCCGCATCTCATGATGACATTCGCGCCGTCGAGTTCGAGTTGAACGCGCCCCATGGAGATCATATCACGCTGACCACGAAGAACATCCACGAGGCCATCATCTTCAATACGACCAATCTCTTCCGCGACGCGCTCTACTAGTACATTCACCACTTCCTCGGCACAGATGCCGGTGACATTCCTTTCCAAGTTTTCATCCATGTATGTCAAAAATCCCCCATCCAACTCCATCACCCGCCGCATGGCTTCCTGCACCCGGCGTTTCGACTGCATCACCCGACGTGCCTCGGGGGAGACGGACTCTTGGACTAACAGGGCACCGACGTTGCCCTCCTGAGTAGGAGAAAGCAGAGGAATCGCCGGTGTCTCAAGATGGAGAAGAACCACGTGCTGGACAATTGTAGCAGTATGGTTTCTTATTTACTATTGCTCATTAGAGCTCAATCACCTCTTCTCGTACCGGGGCGTGCACCGTCACGTCCGGGCGCGCGGCGCGGATGCGATCGGCAAACGGCAGCATTTGCTCTTCTTCGCCGTGCACCAGGATGATGTCCTTCACGCCCGGGACGGACGTGACGAACGTGTCGAGGTCGTGCATGTCGGCGTGACCCGAGTAGGCGTTGATGTAGGCCACCTGGGCCTTCTTCATGCGATACTCGTCGAAGATCCGCACGCGGTCGACCGTCGGGTCGAGCAGGGCGGCGCCGAGCGTGTCCTTGGCCATGTAGCCGACGGCGAGGACCGTGTTCCGCGGGTCTTCGATCTCGTTCTTGATGTGGTGGCGGATGCGTCCCGCCTCGCACATACCCGAGCCAGCCATGACGATCATCGGACCAGGAGTGCCGTTGATGGCCTTACTATCCTCGGCGCTCTCGGTGTACTTCACGAGCGAGAACTGGAAGGGGTTGTGCGCGCGGCTGAGGAAATCCTTGAACATCTCCTCGTCGTAGCACTCGGGATGCTTCATGAAGACGTCGGTCACCTTGGAGGCCAGCGGCGAGTCGATGATGATCGGAATCGCTGGGATCTGTTTGCTGTCCCAGAGTAGGTGTAGGTCGTAGACGATCTCTTGAGTGCGCTCGAGTGAGAAGGCAGGAATGAGGAGTTTTCCGCCACGGGAAGCCGTATTTAGGATGACGTCGCGGAGCTGCTCGCGGGCCTTCTCGATGCTCTCGTGGGTACGATTGCCGTAGGTGCTCTCGCAGATGAGCACGTCGACCGCGGGCATGGCGGCCGGATCGCGGATGATGGGCAGTGCGCTGCGGCCGAGATCGCCGGTGAAACCGATGCGAACCTTTTTGCCTTCAGCGTCCTTAGCCTCGATCACCACCATGGCCGCGCCGAGGATGTGGCCAGCCTCAAGGAATTGAGCCTGCACGCCCTGGCACACCGGGAACCACTCGTTGTAGTTGCGGGGAGCGAAGAGCTTCATCACTGCGGCGGCGTCTTCACGGTTATAGAGCGGTCCGTCGCTGATGCGGTTGCTCAGGTGTTTCTTGGCGTACTCTTCGTCCTTCTCCTGAATGTACGCGGAGTCCTGCAGCATGACGTCGGCCAGGTCTTTGGTGGCAAAGGTAGAGATGACCGGCGAGCGCAGGCCGTTTTTCCAGAGCAACGGCAAGCGGCCCACGTGATCGCTGTGGGCATGAGTAAGGATGAGCGCGTCGAGCTCGCTGGGCTTGAAGGTGAGCTCGCGATTCTTCACCGCCGTCTCGGCACGGCGCCCCTGGAACATTCCCGCATCGAGCAGAAAACGACGTGATCCGACACGGATCTCGTGGCAGGTTCCGGTGACTTCGCGCGCGGCGCCGTGGGGGATGAATTGCATGTTCTGGTTCTAGTATAGCGGAAAAAACGCTTTTTAGACAGTCAGAGTGTCACTCCGTCCAGTCCGACAAAGCGGCGAATGGCGTCGATTTCTGCAGGCTCTAAGGGGCGCAATTCCCGGGGCTGCATTGTGCCAATGACCAACGGACCGATGCGCTCACGTGTCAACGAGCGCACGGTGCAGCCCACCGACTCGCACATGCGGCGGACTTGGCGGTTCTTGCCTTCGGTCAGGGTGATGAGCAGCGTGTTCGACGAGACGCGCCTGACCGTCAACGGCTTGGTCTGCCGGCCGTCCATCACCATGCCTTGTCGCAGTTGCTCGAGGGCGCTATCGCTCATGGGCGTCTGCAAACGGACCCGGTATTCCTTCTCGTGGTCGTAACGGGGGTGTGTCAGGCGCAGCGCCAATTCGCCGTCGTTCGTAAGCAGGAGCAAACCTTCACTGTCTTGGTCGAGGCGGCCGACGGGGAACACCTTGCCGCGCAGTTCAAGCGGGAGGAGATCGGGCAAAATCTGCGCCGGCGCGCGGCCGGACGGCGGAGCGGGCGGGCGCTTGTTCGTCACCTCGACGCGGCGCGGTTTGTTGAGCAGGTAGTAGAGCAACGTCGTCTGCTTGGCGATCGGCTTGCCGTCCACGGCGATCTCATCCACGGCTTGGTCGGCCTGATCCCCTACTGCAACCACCACACCGTTCACGGTCACGCGACCATCACGGATGAACTCCTCGGCCTGTCGGCGCGAGGCGATGCCGGCCCGGGAGAGGATCTTCTGCAACCGTTCCTTCATGGGTGCATGCTACCTGCGCTCAGGCGGGAGGCGTAGGCGGGGAAGAAGGACGACTCGGAGCAGGATAGCGGCGGATGCGACTGGTATCGGCCGCCTCTTCAGTGTTCAGCGGACGCAGAAAGGCGCGTGCCTGCCAAGTCAGCGTCTGGCCGTCGGAACTGACGGTGGGAACAATGCCGGTCTTCTCCAGCTCGCCTTTCACGGCGCTGACGGTAGCCAGACCGCGCATCTGCGCGGCAGTGGTGCGGAAGTTTAACGTCACTGGTCGCATCTCATTGCCGGATTCGCGCAAGCCAGCCGCCAATACATCAAATGAGGCAGGGTCGATGTCCATCATCACCGTGGCCAGACCGCGTAGATGGCTCATGCGCAACGAGATGCCACCGTTGCGATTGCGGAAAATCTGGTCGAAGCCGGCTAGGGGCTCAATCTGCGTCTGATCGCGGTTGGCATAACCAAAGACGCCAAACTGCCGGCCACCGTACTCCAAGCGCAGACCGCTGTCTGGCGACGACGGACGGAGCCTATGCTCGGTGCCAGCTCCATCGCGGTAACGCAGCATCTGATTGAGTAGGTTCACATTCTCAGAGAGCGTGCGATCGAACGCGAGCGACCCATCATCTTCGCGCGGGACGCTTTCGGGCGCCACGGTCGGGCGGCGTCCGACTTGATAGAGCGGATCCACTCCCCACGTTCGTCCCAAGAGAGCGGCTGCAGGAATGGCCATGAGCGCCAAGAAACGTTTGAAACCACCTTTAAAGAGCGAGACGACACCAGCTAGACCGGCGCCGGCAGTGGCCAGCCACGCCAACGCACGACTGCGCTCAGCTGTGCTCGCTCCACTCCTCCAAAGGGCAGGCACTTCGGCGACGATCTCCCGGCCGGCGGCCGTCACTTGGTCG
>CAZEVM010000009.1:0-27987 GCA_964515645.1 uncultured Candidatus Peribacteria bacterium
GTCAGCGGCCTGTTTCTTTCTCCACTTTCTTTGCGCCAAAGAAAGTGGATACCGTGAGATGGCAAAGACCTAATTCATGTATCCTCTTCCCCATCAACCACCTTGTCCTCATCGACGGCAACCACCTGATGCACCGCGCGTACTGGGCGATCCCCCGCACGCTCAAGATGAAGAACGGCCAGCAGGTGAACATCGCTTTCGGCGTCGCCTCGATGCTCATCTCCATCTTGAAGCAGGAGCAGCCCGACGCCTGGGTATGGTGCTGCGACCGCGGGGACGAGACCTTCCGCCATGCCGAGCACACCGAGTACAAGGCTGGTCGTCAGGAGACGCCCCAGGACTTCTACGATCAAATGGCCATCGTGGACGAACTCCTCGCCGCCTTTGGCATCGCCGTGGCCGGCAACCCCAAGTACGAGGCCGATGACTTCCTCTGCTCCTACGCCCATGCCGCCGTCACCGCCGGCGTAGAGAAGGTCACCGTCGTCACTGGCGACCGCGACGCCTTCCAGCTCGTCACCGACAAGGTGCGCGTCGTCATTCCTCATAAGGGCTACCAGGCCGCTGAGTATCTGGGACCAGCCGAAGTGCTCACCAAATACGGCGTCCGTCCCGATCAGGTGCCCGCGTTAAAGGGCCTGGCCGGCGATAGCTCCGACAACCTCAAGGGCGTGGCCGGAATCGGTCCCAAGACTGCCAGTGAACTCCTGGCCACGTACGGCACCCTCGAGAATATCTACGAGCACTTGGCCGATCTGCGCCCCGCCGTGCGCGCCAAACTGGAAGCCGACCGTGAGAGCGCCTTCTTCTGTCAGAAGATGGCCGTGCTGCTCTGCGACGCCCCCTTGCCCGTCCCCCTTGATCAGACAGTGATCTCGCACCAGCCGGTGGAAGCTCTCGGCGCGATGTTCGACCAACTCGAATTCATGATGCTCCGCCGCCGCTTCGAAAACCTCCTCGAGACCGACTACGGGAAGCGCTCATTTCAGGGCTCGATGAATACATCGCACCATCAAGTGAAAGCGAGCGCAGCAAGCGTCTCACGTTCGGACGCGCAATTGAATTTGTTCGAATGAGGCGTTTTTTTCGTGCCTGATCAACTTCAAAAAAAGCTCTTCAACTAGGGCTCGGTAAGTGAACATGATTGTTGTTCATTCTGTTCGAGAGAAAAAATCGTCGAACAATTTTTCTGATCATTTTTGATCACACTGTACACCAAACGTGATCAGGTGACTCTTGCGGTTAGAGTAGAGAAACTTCAAACTCCCCATCCGAGACAGCGCACGACGAGATCACTCCGACGTTCGCCTTCCGATTCCCAGTCCCCGCCCCTCCTCCTTATATGCCGAAAGAAAGAGTACTTGCCAGCCTGGATGTTGGCAGCGCAAAGATCCGAACCGTCGTTGCCGTCACCGAGTCGGCCCGCGACGGTGTTCCGAATGTCATTGGTGTCGGCATGTCGCCGTCGCTTGGTATCCGCAAGGGCCAAGTGATCGACGTTGAGGAGCTCATCCACAACATTATCGCTTCCATCGAGGACGCCGAGCGCATGGCCGGCGTGCCGATCAACCACGTGTTCGTCGGCTTGTCCGGTTCGCACATCGAGGCCTTCGACAGCCGCGGTGTCATCGCCATCTCAGGCGCCGAGATCACGATGGACGACATCGGCCGCGTGCTCGAAGCCGCCCAGGCCGTCTCCATCCCGCCGAACCGCCGCATCCTGCACATCGAGCCCAAGAGCTACGCCGTCGATGAGCAGCGCGGCATCAAGAACCCGGCCGGCATGACGGGTATCCGCCTGGAGGTCGAGGCCCACATCATCACGGGCCACATCCAGCACGTGAAGAACGTCGAGAAGTGCATCGACCAGGCCGGCGTCGACATCGATGCCCTGGTCCCCTCCACCATCGCCGCCGCCGAGGCCACCCTCACCAAGCGCCAGAAGGAACTCGGCGTGGTCGTCATCGACGTGGGCGCCGGCTCCACCAGCGTCGCCATCTATGAGGAGGGCACCATCCTCCACTCCGTCTGCCTCCCCATCGGCGGCGAGAGCGTCACCAACGACATCGCCATCGGTCTGCGCACCTCAGTCGACACGGCCGAGCGCATCAAGATTGAGTACGGCTCCGTCCTCCCCCAGGAGGTCGGCGAGCGCGAGATGATCGACCTCTCCACCGTCAGCCGCATCGACAGCCAAACCGTTTCCAAGCGCTACATGGCGGAGATCATGCAGGCCCGCTACTTCGAGATCTTCTCCTTCATCAAGACCGAGCTCGATCGCTTGGGTCGCGGCGGCATGCTGCCGGCCGGTGCCGTCCTGACGGGCGCCGCCGTGAAGGCCCCCGGTGTCCTCGACCTCGCCCGCGACACCCTCGGCCTGCCTGTGCAGATGGGATTCCCGGTGGACATCGGCGGTGTGATCGAGAAAGTTGATGATCCCGCCTACGCCACCGCGCTCGGCACCCTCATCTGGGGTCTGCGCCAGGGCGACAACTACTCGCGCTTCAGCTTTGGCAACTTCGACTTCAAGCGGACCACGGCCCAGGTGGGCTCCTGGTTCAAGTCGCTGCTCCCCTGAATCTTCCTCCACTTCTTCCTTTCCACCCCGCGTTATGTCCGACACGTTCCGCTCCCTCTTCTCCAGCCCTCGCCCCAATGGCGGCGGCTTCAAGCAGCCGCAGATCACTCCGCCCACGGATGAGTCTGCCGCCACGCGCGAGGTGCGCCCGGACATGATGCCCGGTGCCATCATCCGCGTCCTCGGCGCCGGCGGAGGCGGCGGCAACGCCGTCATGCGCATGATGACGAATAAGGTCCAGGGCGTGGAGTTCATCACCGTGAACACCGACGTCCAGGCCCTCTTCCACAATCCGGCCGGCAAGAAGATCACGATCGGCCGCGGCACCACCCGCGGACTCGGTGCCGGCGCCAACCCGGAGATCGGCAAGCGCGCCGCCGAAGAGAGCACGGAGGAGATCAAGGCCGCCATCGAAGGCACCGACATGCTCTTCCTTACTGCCGGTCTCGGCGGTGGCACGGGCAGCGGCTCCATCCCGGTGATCGCCGAGCTCGCCCGCAGCATGGGTATCCTGACTGTCGGCGTCGTCACCCGCCCGTTCAGCTTCGAAGGACTCAAGCGCAAGAAGCAGGCCGATGAGGCCTTGGAAAACCTACGCGACAAGGTTGACACCCTCATCACGATCCCGAACGACAAGATCCTCTCGCTCATCGACAAGACCACGCCCCTCACCGAGGCCTTCGAGGTCGTCGACGAGGTGCTCCAGCACGCCATCGAGGGCATCTCCAGCCTCATCACCCAGCACGGTCTCATCAACGTCGACTTTGCCGACGTGAAGAGCATCATGCAGGACGCCGGCACGGCCCTCATGGGCATCGGCTACGGCACCGGTGATAGCCGCGCCGCCGAGGCCGCTCGCACCGCCATCGACTCTCCCCTGCTCGAGCTCTCCATCAGCGGCGCCCAGGGCATCCTGTTCAATATCACCGGCGGTACGGACCTCTCGATGTTCGAAGTCGACGAGGCCGCCCGCGTCATCACCGAGACGGCCGCTCCGGAGGCCAACATCATCTTCGGCGCCGTCATCGACGAGGCCTACACCGGCCAGGTGAAGTGCACGGTCATCGCCACCGGCTTCGACAACCAACCCCTCAACGCTCCGATGACGATGGGCTCCCCGCTGCAGCGCACGCTGGGCAAGTCCGCCGCTCCCGCCCCGACCATGATGCGCGGCTCCGAGCGCGAGCCGGCCCGCCTGGACCCGGCCCACAACACCATGGACAACACCGTCCGCTCCACCGCCCTGCAGGTGAACGAGGAGGAGCTCGAGGTGCCGGCCTTCATGCGCAAACCTCTCTCGAAGTAAAATCCTCTCTACAGAGCCAAAAAGAGCGCCCCTCACGGGGCGCTTTTTCGAGGGAAATTCAACGCCAAAAGCATTGAAAAATGGCTGGTTCCCGTTAGGCTGCGTCCGATGTTTCCGCACCACCTCCGCGTCGCCAGCCTTAGCGCTTTTGTCGGTCTCCTACTGAGCCCAACCGGAGCCCTGGCCGCCGCCCCATCGTTCCCTGACGTCCCCAACGACCACCCGGCCCATGAGGCCGTGGAATACCTGAAGGCCAAGAGCATTCTCTCTGGCTATCCCGACGGCACCTTTCGCCCCGATGAGATCGTGAACCGCGCCGCGGCCGTGAAGGTCATCGTCTCCAGTCAGGATGGTCTGCCCAATCTCAACGACCGCGAAGAGACAGCCTTCAACGATATCCCCACTGATGCGTGGTACCTGCCCTACGTCGAGTGGGCCCGCGTGCAGCTGGAGATTATCGATGGCCCCCCAAAGAAAACCGCTTTCGAGGGCGGCCGCGCCGTCACCCGCGCCGAATTCTTGAAGATGTTCCTGCTCGCCGAGGGTGCCGATCCCACCACCGCCTTCAGCGAGATTAATGGCCCTCTCTCGGCCGACGTGACGAACCCCAAGGACTGGTTCTACCCCTACATGCGCTACGCAATCGTCTCCTCGATGACCCAGGTCTCGAGCAAGGGGAATCTCAATCCGAACATGGATTTGGATCGCGGGAGTATGGCCGTCTTGATGTACCGCTACTTCCTCTATGAGGACGGTAAGCGCGTGAAGGACCTGCTGGCCAATGCCGATACCGATGGCGGCCGCGTCATCAGCTGGCTAGAGAAGGCCAGCCCCGAACCCGCTACCCAGGCTGCCACCCGCGCCACCCTGGCCGCCCGCGGCGCGCTGCAAAGCTCGCCTGACGAGCCGATCGTGAAGGGCGCCGTGAAGATCACCGAGGCCCTCGAATTGATCGTGCAGGCCTACCGCACGGCTGCCAGCGGCAAATACGACGACGTCATCGCGAAGTGCAAGAAGGCCTGGGATCTGGGCGCCGCCGCCGAGGAATTCTCCCCCACCCTCGCCCCGCAAGCGGAGCAGGTGCAGCTCATCTCCACCAGCTTGGCAGACCAAGCTCGCAAGTTGAAGGAATGACGGTTGCCGCCCCCTTCATCGCGCCTGTGGTGACCGGCGCCGGCCGCGGTCGGCGTATTGGTACACCAACCCTGAACCTCGATCTCTCCGCCGTGCCGGCCAACATGCCAGACGGCATCTACGCCTGCCGCGCCCAGTTGGATGGAACCGGCAATCCCCTCTTGGCCGTGCTCCACCTGGGCCCGCGCCCGGTCTTTCAGGATGACCGCTCGTGCGAGGTGCACCTGCTCGACAAGGTCCCTCCCGAGACCACGACCAGCGTGGCCGTGAGCGATCTCGCCTACCTGCGCGCCGTGGAGAATTTCACATCGAAGGAAGAGCTTATCGCCCAAATCGGACGCGATATCGCCCAGGCGCGTGCTATCCTAGGAATGTGAATTGGCTGCGATCGCTCATCGGAGACCACCACCCCCTGCGCCTCCTCTGGCACTGGGGAAAGATGATCGTGGCCGCCTCGCGCGCCGGCTTCCCGGCCAAGAAGCTGACCGTCATCGGCATCACGGGCACCGACGGCAAGACCACGACCACGGGCATGGTGGCGCATATCTTAGCCAAAACAGGCCACAAGACCGCCGCCGCCTCCACGGCCTTCACCCAGGTGGGCGAGGAGATCCGTCCCAACCCCACGCACCTCACCTCGCTCAGCCCGGCTGCCCTGCAAGGACTCCTCAAGCGCGCGGCGGAGAGCGGCTGCACCCACGCCGTGGTGGAAGCCTCGTCCCACGGCCTGACGCAGCACCGCTTGGATTGCACCTGGCCAAGCGTGGCCGCCATCACCAACCTGACGCTTGAGCACCTCGACTACCACGGCACCATGGCTGGCTACATGCAGGCCAAGGCCCGCCTCTTCCGCATGCTTCGCCCCGGCGGGACCAAGGTGCTCAATCGCGACGACCAAACCTGGCCGATCTACCGCACCATCCCAAGCGCCCAGACCGTCACCTTTGGCACGACGCCCGAGGCCGACATTTCCCTGGAAGAGCCTCAAGCCACGGACCGTGGCAGCAGCGCTCAGATTACCGTGGGCACCGAGCGCCTCACGCTGAACCTCAGCATCCCCGGCCTCTTCAACCTGCAGAACGCTGCCTGCGCCGTAGCCATCGCCCGCGCCCTCGGTATCCCGGCTGCCCCGACCGTGGCCGCCTTGGCCAGTTTCCCCGGCATCCCCGGCCGCCTGGAGCGTATCGACGAAGGCCAGCCGTTCTCGGTCTTCGTGGATTTTGCCGTCTCCCCCAACTCCTACGAGCAAACGCTCAAGACGCTCCGAAGCATCGTTGCTCCGGGCAAGCGCGTGCTCGTGCTCTGCAGCAGCTGCGGCAACCGCATGCAGGAAAAGCGCCCGGTCATCGGCAAGATCTGCGGGGAGCTCGCCGACGTAGTGGTGGTGACCGAGGACGAGACCTACGGCGAAGACCCACTCAAAGTATTGGAGGAGGTTTGGGCAGGCATCGGCGAGACCAAGGCTGAGACGCACAAGATCCCCGACCGCCGCGAGGCGTTGCGTGCAATCCTCGCGATGGCCCAGCCGGGCGACGCTGTTGTGGCCTGCGGCATGGGCCCCTTCGACACCATGACCACGCTCCAGGGACGCATCCCGTGGGATGAACGACAGATCGTGCGGGGGATACTGCGTCAGCAGAAGGTATGACAACTGGCGCCCTCCTTGCCGGCGTGGATGAAGTGGGACGCGGCGCCATCGCTGGCCCCGTAGTGGCCGGCGCCTGCGTGCTCACGGCCAAACTGGAGAAGCACGCCGGAGACCCGCCGTGGTGGTCACCCAAAGACTGCCCCGAGGTACGTATCGCCGACAGCAAGATCCTCACACCCGACGAACGCGAACTCTCCGCCGCCTGGATCCGCAACCATAGCCACTGGGCATTAGGCTGGTCGAGCGCCGAGGACATCGACGCGCTGGGTATTCTGTGCGCCACCGAGAAAGCCATGCAGGAAGCCGTGGCCACGGTCCGCGGCCTCTGCGAGGTAACGGCGTTGCTCGTCGACGGCCGCGATAAGTTCTGGTTCGACCTGCCGCACATGAGCATCATCAAGGGCGACCAAACCGAGCCGGCCATCGCCGCCGCATCCATCGTGGCCAAAGTCGCCCGCGACGAATGGATCTCCGACCAAGGCGCCGTGCACCCAGGCTACGGATTTGGTGACCACAAAGGGTACGGCACGCCGGACCACCAAGCCGCCCTCAAGCAACTCGGCCCGTGCCCGCTGCACCGCCAGACCTTCCTGCACGCCGACTCGTCCAAACCAAGAGCGCGACGCCGGCCAAGTACACCGGCACCGTCAGCACCTGCCCTCGCGTGAGCTCGAGCCCGAAGACGTCCGTAAGCGGAGCGTCGGGCACGCGTACGAACTCTGTGCAGAAACGGAACACACCGTAGAGGATGAGGAACAAGCTGAACGAACGGCCGACCGCATTGCTGGCCTTGAGTGTGAGGAAGCAACTGCCTGCGATCACCAAACTGTAGGCGCATTCGTAGAGCGGCGTCGGATGATAGAACCCTTCCTTACCGGGGACCGCGATACCCCACGGCAGGGTGGTGGCCGGGCCGAGCAGTTCCAAGTTGATGAAGTTGCCGATGCGCCCGCACGCCAGGCCGAGCGCCGCCGGCACCACCACGATGTCAGCCACGCGCAGGATCTTGTCCGTGCTCCAGCCGCGCATCACCCAGGCCAAGGCCAGCACCACGCCAATGAGCCCGCCGTGGAAAGCCATGCCGCCCTCCCAGACCGCAAAGACCTTCAGCGGGTTCTGCCAGTAGTACGAAAAGTTATAGAAGAAGACGTGCCCCAACCGGCCGCCCACGATCACGCCCAAGATGGCAGCATTGAGCAGACGCCCCCAATCATCACTGAGCTTCAACTGCCGATACCGCTCCAGGCGGGGTAGCAGGAAAGCCGCCAAGAGGAACGCCGTGAGATACATCAGGCCGTACCAATGGATCCCAAAGCCAAAGATCTCGATAGCGACTGGGCGTGACGGCAGGAGGTGGATCATGGGAGTATAGTGCCATACCCATGCGCATCCTCGGGATCGAAACATCGTGCGACGAAACGGCCGCGGCCGTGGTGTCCGCCGACGGCACCGTCCTCTCAAGCGCCATCGCCACCTCCCGCGACGCCTTCGCCCAGAGCGGCGGCGTCATTCCGGAGGAAGCCGCCCGCGAGCAGGTGCGCGCCATCCTGCCCGTCATCGACCGCGCCCTGGCCGACGCCAAGGTGACCCCCGCCAACTTGGACGCCATCGCCGTCACGCGTGGCCCAGGGCTGCTGGGCTCGCTCATCATCGGCACCACCACCGCCCGCGTGCTGGCTGGCCGCTGGAAGCTGCCGCTCATCGGCGTGCACCACACCCTCGGCCACCTCCTCTCGCCCTGGCTTCACCTACCGGAGACACCAGCCCCACGGATCGTCTTCCCCATCCTCACGCTCTCGGTCTCCGGCGGGCATACTGACCTGTGGCTCCGCACCTCGCGCACTACGGGGCAGCTCCTGGGTCGCACACGCGATGACGCTGCCGGCGAAGCCTTCGACAAGGGCGCCACGCTCCTTGGCCTCCCCTACCCTGGCGGCCCCGCCATCTCGAAGACGGCCGAAGCCGGCGACCCGGACCACTTCCCCTTCCCACTGCCACTCAAGGATGAGCCCGGCTACGACTGGAGCTTCTCGGGTCTCAAGACGGCGCTCCGCTACACCATTCGCGACCTCACCACGGACCTGGCCTCGGCCCTGCCCGACTTGGCCGCCAGCTACGAGCGCGCCCTCTGCCGCCACCTCACCGACCGCCTCGGTCGGGCGCTCAAAGATCATCCGGAAGTGACGGAGATTCACCTGGTCGGCGGCGTGGCTGCCAACAAGCGCCTGCGCGCCATGGCCCAAGAGACGGCCGGCACCGTGCCCGTGCGCACGCCGTTCGATATCCGTTCGTGCACCGACAACGCGGCCATGATCGCCTACGCGGGCCTCGCCCTCTTGGAGGAACAACCCGAGCTCGCACGCCAACCGGTAGTGGTGGATGACGGCCTGGCGCTCCGCGCCGCGTGACGGAAAGACACCACCGGGAGTACGATCTCTACGCCCCTCCCTATGGACATCACCCTCAGCTGGGACCTCGTCCTCACCGTCTTCCTCATCATCGTCGTGGCAATGAGTTATCTACTGGGCAAGCACCAGTGCGTAAAGCTCGTGCTCGGCACCTATGTGGCGATGGTGACGGTGCAGGGCATCTCGGCCATCTTCAGCCGCATCGAACCGGACTACCAATCGACGCTCCGTGACCTGTCGGTGACAGTGGATGACAACATCCTCTCCACGGCCAAGTTGCTACTCTTTGTGCTCATCGTTGTGCTCATGGCGCTGCGCGCTGGTCTCTCGGTGAGCTACGAGAAGGAGACACTCTCCACCACGAACATCATCGCCGCCGGTTTGTTGGGCCTCGCCACAGCGGGGCTACTGCTCGTCACCGTGGTCACCTTCATCGCCGACGTGCCGCTGCTCTCGCCCGATCTCGTGAATGCACCCACGCTCGTTCCACTGATCGCGCAAAGTACCGTGCTCTGGACCGTGGCGAATCTGCAGGACGTTCTCTACACCGTGCCGGCTATCCTTGTGCTGGCAATCGGCTTTTACGATCAATGGAAATAAAATCACCCACATTCTTTTTTCCGTCAACGCCATCTCGCGATCGTGACGTAGTCCTGGGCAAAAACGCTCCCTACAATGCGCACGAGTCACCACTCACCCCTATGATCTCCTCCCTTCGGTCGTACGGCCTCCAGGTTGCGGCAGTACTCACCGCGTTCAATCCCATGACCGCGCTGGCTTTCGGCGGTCCAATTCCGCCCCTGCCGGGCACGCCCACCGGCGTCGACGTCCGCGCGACGGTCACCCAGCTCATGCTCTGGGTCCTCGACTTCCTCGCCCTCGTGGCCGTGGTCGTCATCGTCATCGCCGGTATCCGCCTCATCGTCTCCCAGGGTAACGAGGACCAGAAGGAAGTCGCCAAGAAGGCGATCTTCTACGCCATCGCCGGTCTCCTCATCATCCTCTTCGCCCGCGTCATCGTCGGTCTCGTCACGCAGGAGCTCCCGCGCTTCGTCTCCGGCACATAAGCGACCAACCGTCGTCAAAAAGAAGGGGCCCGCGAGGGTCCCTTTTTCGAACTGTTCTTAGCCTTCGAGGAGCTGCGGCATCACCGGCACGGCCGGCTCGGCGTCGGCCGACACCGGCGCCTGACGTTCCTTTACCACGATGGCATCGGGACGCACTTCGATGATGTCCCTGGCAGAAATCGCCGGCCGCCACCGCCCCCAACGCCTGGGGAAGAGCCACTCCAGTTGGAAGAAATGTGTCTCGAATTGCAGATCGCGACAGGTACCAAGCGCCACTCCTTGCTCCGTGATAATCGGCTGACCGAGCAGAGAGCGGCCACTCTGCACGATCTCCTGGAGGCGCAACCGCTCTTCAAGCGGGCCAATGAGATCGCCATGGCGGATGCGAACGACGATTCCCCAGTGGCTGATGTCGTTCGACGAGAGGAACTCGGTCCGCGAACTGAAAAACTGAGGGATACGCACGGTAAAGCCTTCGACCTTGCCGGTATCCGGCTGCACCACGGGCGCGATGATGGTCGCGAGGCGCTCTTGGCTATCGAGTTCACAGACAGGCAGATGCCGGCAGGCGGTCGCGCGCACATGCATGAGCGTCATCCTAGCGCATGTCGAAGGAGGCAAGCATGGGCTCCGGAAGCCACTCGGCATTTGTATAGGAGATCATCATCACGGAACCAGGGCAATTGCGAACCTCAGTTTGGGCCGTGATACTGCGATCACTCCCTTCCCTCCCATTCGATGATCTCGCGTGCCTCCATCGTTCGAGCCTTCCTTATCCCCTGCGCCATGACGCTCGTGCTGGCCGGTTGTTCGTCGGGTGGTACGTCGTCCCGCACGACCACAACGGGTGCAAAGGCCCGCATCCCCGCAATCTGCAAGAAGTATGGCTCCGCAGATGAGCAGCAGCAGTGCGCCGGCCGTTGGATGGCCGCCCAGGAGGACTGCAAGCGCGAAGAGACCGCTGGCAAGACGGCCGGCAAGCCCACGAAGAAGTTCAGCCTCAGCAAGTGCATCACCAAGAAGATGAACCTGGCCTCGGCCGCCCAGAAGCCTGACCGCTCCCGCACCGACCAGGCCACCTCTAACGCCGCCCCGACCACCCAGCGCGCTACGGCCCCTCGCGTCGCTCCCCCGAAATAAGTCCTCCATCCCTTGAATCTGAAAAGCCCGCACCCGCGGGCTTTTTTGTGTCCAGAAAGCCGTTTGACCTGACCTACCCCCTCCCCTTACTCTCTGCGTACCCCGCGTGGACGGAATGGCATTTTACGGCTATTCTCGGTCGCGCGTCCTCCGCAATAGGAGGCCATTCGCATCATTGGGCGACTAGCTCAGCTGGGCCGACGGCACGTCAGTGCCGGCGCCATCCAAGAAAGCGCATCTCGCGCTCTCCCGCCTGAGCGGTCATCATTCACAACATTGGGCGACTAGCTCAGCTGGTTAGAGCGCGACACTGATAATGTCGAGGTCGGCAGTTCAAGTCTGCCGTCGCCCACCATCTTCTCAATCCACTGCCGGTTCCTCCGGGAGCGCTTTGGCGTACCGCTCGGATCGCTCCACCCAGTTGTTAGCGTCAGCTTCAGCAATCACTGCCCTCAGCTCTTCACCCACGATCTTGCGGAAGAGTTCGGGCTGGTCGCTCTCTTCGGAAAGCGGCAGGAGGGCATCGTTCCATTGGCGGATGACGAGCGGCGAGAGGGCCTGCGGGCGATTATCGGACAACGGCAGCAGTAGCGCCTGCTGCAGACGTAGATCGAGCGAGACATCAGCCGGAGCCTCCGGCATCAATGCTAGCGACGGCGCCGATGGCAGGAGCGAGAGGAGGAACCACTCGTCGGCACGATCGGACAAATGTTTGGCGAGGGAGAGCGTGACAGCCGGCACGGTACTGCCATCGAGGAGGTTAGGCAGGCGAGCCTGGCCAAGAGCGCTCTCGAAGACATGAATCTCTTCAGCCTTAGCCAAGGCGACGGAGGCCTGTTCAGCATCACCCAAGAGCAGAGCTTCCTCAAGGTCGAGGAGGGCACTCGAGGCCTCACGCTCATCCAGGCGAGCCTTGGCCGCCGAGAGGGTGAGAGAGGCCTGCCAGGAGGTCACCCCGGTCACAGGACGAACGAGCGGCAGCGGACCGGGCAGATTAGCGCCCGAAAGGGCCAGGGCGGACGTTGCGCGCGTAGAAGCAAGCTTCGTGGGACGGCGTGCAGCCCACCAAGCACTCAGGCCATCGTCGAGGGTCGGGAGAGGGTCACCATCCCACTGCCACTGCATCCCGGCCGGCACGGCCAAGACCTGCTCACCAAGGGTGACGAGGACCGGCGCGCTCACAGCCGTGATGGTGATGCCACTGCCCGCACGCTGAAATTGGGCGATACCGCCAGCCACCGTGAAGCGTGCCCAGCCCGCGCTAACCTCCACGGCACCTTCTGCACGCACGAGCAACGAACCCGTGGCCGCTAGGCGGATGATGCCATCGTGGACCGAGGCGATATCTCCCTGGGCACTGCCGCCATAGGTCTGCACTGAAGCTGACTGGACTGATGCGGCGCTCGCTCCACCGAGCGCGCCGTGACCCGCACTGCCCCAGGCCACAATCAAACCGGCCAAGACCAACGGCATGGCGATGAAATGGCGGTGCCGGGGACGGGAAGTGGGTGTCATGTGTTTTTCTCACCATGATACCACATTTCTCGCCTTCCCTCAATCCGCCGGGACCTTGCGAACAGGGCTATCCAGAGCCCACCATGGACACATGCGTATCCTCGGGATCGACCCCGGCTTGGCCACCGTCGGCATCGGCATGTTGGAAGCCGCCGGACCCCACGATCTCCGTCACCCCGATTGGTGCGCGATCACCACCGAAGCGGGACTCCCCCTCCCCGAGCGCCTCAAGGAAATCGCCACCGACCTGCGCGCCATGGTGGCTGACTTCGAGCCAGAACTAGCCGTGGTAGAACGCCTCTTCTTCGCCGTGAACGCCCAGAGCGCCCTGGAGGTGGCCCAAGCCCGCGGCGTCATTCTCTCGATCCTTGCCGAAGCAGGCATCCCTATTTTGGAGCCAACGCCGCTTGAGCTGAAGCTGGCCATCACCGGCGATGGCCAGGCCGATAAGTCGCAGATGCAATCGATGGTCGCGCTCACACTGAAGCTGAACGAAATCCCGACCCCTGCCGACGCTGCCGATGCCTTGGCACTCGCTGTCTTCGGCGCCGTGCAATCACCCCTCTACCGCGCTGCCGAGGGGATCCGCCGCTGACACGCGGCCCGCTGCCACCTGCCACGTCCGTGCCGAGGTCTCTGGCAGCGGCAATGCCGTCGTGGCCAACACCTGGTAATCCGTCAGGGCCTTGAGCAGGAGCTCCTGGTGTGTTTCGTCAAACTCGGAGAAGACGTCGTCAAGGAGGATGATCGGCTTCTCGCCGCGACGCAGGTGTAGGTACGACACCTGGAGGAAAAGCAGGGCCACCAGGCAGAGGCGCTGTTGGCCGCGGGACGCGAAGCTCTGCAACGAGCGGCCGCCGGCCTGCACCTCCCAATCGTCGCGGTGCGGACCGGAGGTGGTGGACTGTAGTTCCAGGTCGCGGCTGCGATGACTCTGGAGCGCCGCGAGAATGGCCGCTTCGGCCTCGTGCCCGGCCGCGACGGACACACTCGGACGGTAGACCAGCCGCACGTCCTCGCCGCCGTTCCAGCCGAGAGCCGCGCACTCTTGGCCGAGGGAGAGATTGAGGGTTTCAATGAGCGCCAGACGGGCCGCCATGATGCTGCCGCCGGTGGCCGCCACAGCCGCATCCCAGGGCTTCAGCGCCTCCAAATCGCCGCCATGCGACAACTGCTTCAGAAGGGCGTTTCGCTGCTTCAGGAGACGCTGATACTCCATCAGCGCGCGCAGGTACTCCGGCGACACTTGGCAGAGTAGCTGGTCCAAGAAACGGCGGCGTTCCTGGGGCGGACCGACAAAGAGGCCGAGATCCTCGGGGAAGAAGGCCACCGTCGGCAACTGCCCGACCATGTCGGCCACCGAGACACGGACATCGTTCACGAAGCAGGCTTTGCGGCGACGCGGGCTCAGTTCCGAGACAACCTCCAATGTGAGCCGATCCCCTCCTCCCGTTTCCACCGCCGCCGTCAGGCGCGAGAACGGTTGCCCCCAAGTGACGAGGTGTTCCTCTTCTTCCGAGCGGCGTGACTTGAGCAGCGAGAGGATCTCCACCGCCTCGAGCAGGTTCGTCTTTCCGCTGCCATTCGGCCCGAGGAACACGTGCAACGCCGACCCCGAAAGATCGAGCACGGTCCGCTCGTGGTTCCGAAAAGCCGTCAGGTCGAGGGCGAGCAAGCGCACCCTCAGACGGTACTGCCGCCACGCGCGTTTTCCAACATCTTCCGCCCCTCTTTGAGCACGTTCTTCACCAGCTCCAGGTACTCCTTTCTCTTCACGAAACGCGGCAGTTGCGACGGATCGATCCAAAGGAATTTATCGATCTCCTTGCCGTCCACGTTGATGGTGCCGTCATGCGCCTCCGCCACGAAGAACAAGATGCGCTGCCCCTTCACATCGTCCGGACGGAAGCGACGGAATGAGGCTGGGAACTCGTACTGATAGACCTCGCGACTCTCACCCAGAAGCGTCACATTGGTCAGGCCCGCCTCTTCTGAGAGCTCGCGCAGCGCGGCTTGGCCGCCGGTCTCGCCCGCCTCAATGCCGCCCTGAGGCAACTGCCACGCATCGCGACGCCGCGGCTTATGCAGCAGGAGCATTTTCAACCGGCCGCCAGCAGCAGGATCGTGCCGCAGGACGAGGAGAGAAGCCGCTTGTCGGTACACCTCGGGCATGGGCCCAGTGTAGCCCCGCCCCGCGGAGTTCCCCCACGGTTCCGGTTGCAAGACACGAGAAAAAAATGCCCTCGATCCCTCCGCGAATGCGGATTACTTGGAGTGCTTCTCTTCCTTACCCTTCACGTCGACGATCTTGCGGTCGAACTTACAGAACTTGCGAAGCTTCTTGATCTGGTCCTTCCAGCCAATATTCTTCGAATTCTGGCGATGATAGCGCGCGCTACCGATGCGCGAGTTGCACTCGGTGCAGTACAAGCCGAAAACTGATCGCTTTCCACGAGGCATAGCCCGGTCATTCTACAGAGAAACCGAGGCAGCGCAAGACCTTAAATACGGCCGTAGACAATGGAATACGTGCTTCCACGTCGACTCAGGCGGAAACCGCGGGGATCTTGGATGGTCTGGCCATCGGCCGGCAGAGTGGGCAGGGACATCATCTGGCCATTCACGGCGAGGGTGATGGCCTGGGGCGGTCCGTCGTAGTTAAAGGTGATGGCGGCATCGGCCGACAGCTCCGGCGAAGAGACCGGTGCCAGCGGCGCATACGATTGCGGGCGGGGCATGGCCGGCGGGAAGGACGGCAGCATCGCCTGGCGGGGTGCCACGATGAAGTTTGCGCGCGGGTCGCGATTGAGAGGCTCGGCCGGAAGATTCGGGAGAGGCGGACGCACCGGCGTATTCGGCAGCCGGAACGGGGCCTGCGGCAGCGGGTACTGGATGCCCTGGTACATCTGGCGACGCAAGTAGGCCGGCACGCCGTAGGGCACCGTAGCTAGGCCAACGCCCGGGACGAAAGCCGTCTGACTCTCACGCCAACTGCGGGGCATGAAATTCCAGGGCAAGCGGGCATTGGGGCTGCCAATCAGGTACGGACTGACCAAGTTGGTGCGACGCAGAATGGGCTGGAACGGACGCACGCCGTCTGGATACATGCCAAAGGGATAGGGCAGACGGCTGTTCATTTGGCCGATGACCGACTGCGGAGGCACGCCGGCGCGCTCGAGCTGCTGCAGCACCAAGCCGAGTTGGGCCATGGTTTGGCGGTACTGGAACTCCAGCTCCGGCGGCACTTGGGGCATTGGGCGCTGGGCCTCGGGCAGCTGGGGCATGGCCTCGGGGCCGGCGTTGTAGCCGAGCAGGCGGCCTTCGCGGAAGGAGGAATGGCGCATCATTAGGCAGCGGGGAGAATGGCCGCGCGGGCGGCAAGTTCATACTCCTTGGTGGCATCGCCAAGTTGGCTGATGAGCTCGTTACACACCTCAAGCGCCGCCTTGTAGCGGTCGATGCGCTTGGCCCGCTGCTCCTGCGATTCACCGGCGTAGCGCGTCTCGAGGAACGGCGCATTCTCCGAGGTGAGATCGGGCTCGATCGTCTCCATGAGCGAATCGAAAAACTCCTCCGGCGTGGGCTTGGCCAAATACGTTGAGGTGGTGGTGTTTGTGGGTGTCACAAAAATATTATACTACTTTTTACTAATTTTAGCAATAAGTCCCTTTAATGGGCTCCCTCGAGGAATCCGAAGGCACTATTGGCGGCGGTGGCACCTTCGCCAGCGGCGGTCGTGAACTGGGCGAAGTAGTTGCTGCCGTTGGTTAGGTCGCCGGCCGCGAAGACACCCGGCACGTTCGTGCGCATGCCACGGTCCACATCGAGGAAGCCGCGCTCATCCACCTTGCAGCCGAGAGCGGCCGCCAGGTCGGTGGCGGGGTCGGCGCCGATCTCGATGAAGACACCGTCGACCGGCAGGACGTCCTGTCCGTTGTGCGGCTGGTCCAGCTTGATGCCGCTCACCTTCTGGTCGCCCTGGATCTCCACGACGTTGCGCTCGAGCACGAACTCCACGTTGTCCTTGGACTTCACGCGGTCGATCCAGAACGGTTCGGCACGGAAGGAGTTGCGGCGGTGGACGAGGTAGACCTTCTTCGCCACCTGGGCGGCGATGGCCGCACCCTCGACGGCACTATCCCCTCCTCCGATCACGGCGACAGTCTTGTTGCGGTAGAAGAAGGCATCGCAGGTAGCGCAGTACGTCACGCCGCGACCCGAGAGGCGGTCCTCGCCCTCCACGTTGAGATGGCGCTTGCGTGAGCCCATCGCGAAGATCACGGACTTGGCCTCCACCACCGCTCCGCCGTCGAGCATGAGCGCGAAGTGGCCGTCCTTCTTCTCGACACTCTTCACCCACGCCACCTGGAACGTCACCTGCTCAAAGCTCACCGCGTGCAGGCGGAACTTTTCCATCAGGTCGGGACCCTTGATGTCGATCTCGCCGGGCCAGTTGCCCACCTCGGCGGCGGTGTTGCCCAGGCCGCCTTGCTCGGCACCCACGAGGAAAACCGAGAGCTTGTAGCGAGCGGCGTAGATAGCGGCGGTGTACCCAGCCGCGCCGAGACCGATGATAGCGACGTCGTGAACCATGGAAGTGGAGACTAGCCGGGCGGCGGACGGCCCGTCAAAAAATCAGGTACACAGCACGTGCGTCACAATCAACGCACTATACATACTCAATACAATCCTAACTCCAACAACGCAAAGCCAACGCTCGCAATGGCCAGAATGAGCAGCAAAATCACAGCCAAGCGCCGCCAGTGCTTCTGCGCAGGGCGATCATTGGCGCCCTGACGAGAAAGATTGGCCGCATCCTGAGCGATAAATAGCGAGGTAATGAGATCGAGGAAGCTCCACATAGAAGGGAAAAAGAGAGAAATTTGGTGGTGCCGGGAGAGGGAATCGAACCCTCAACACCTTTCGGTACGCGATTTTGAGTCGCGCGCGTCTACCAATTCCGCCATCCCGGCACACGGGCAGTGTAGCACCACTACAGGTACAATCACGGGGTGAAGACCTACCAGACCTTCAACATCGATTCCTACGAGCTGGATGCCACCAGCCGCGAGATCCGGCTGCACTACTCGCTGGATGACGAGATCTTCTTCACCGAAACCTTCACCCTGCCCGCCGAAGTGCCCCTACCTGACGTGCTGACCGACAGCCTCGACGGCCTCCTGAGCGCGCTCCACATCGCGGCCGGCATCAGCTACTACAAGGCCGCCTGCCCGGGCGCCATCGAGGTGCGCACGAGCGAGCTCAGTCCCGAACGCGCCTCCTTCTGGACCGAGGTCTACGAGAAGGGGCTGGGCGAGTTTTTCTTCCGCAATCAGATCGACTTCCGTTGCCTCATCACCTTTGCAGCGAACGGCCCCACGGTGCCGGAAATATCGCAAGAGGAAGAGGTAAAAAGCGTCCTCGTTCCTGTCGGCGGCGGCAAGGATTCGGCCGTCACCATCGAACTGCTGCGCGAGGCCGGCGTGGCCATGACGCTCCTGCGCGTCGGCAGCCACCCGCTCATCGAGGCCTTCGTCGCCGAGACCGGACTCCCCTGCCTCACCGTCGAGCGCACGATCAGCCCCGAGCTCATCGCACTCAACGAGGCTGGCGCCAAGAACGGCCATGTACCCGTGACCGCTATCCTCTCACTCCTCGCCCTCATCGTAGCGGAACTGCGCGGCGACGGCGCCGTGGTGATGAGCAACGAATCGAGCGCCAACGACGAGAACGTCGAGTACCTCGGGATGAAGATCAACCACCAGTGGAGCAAGAGCCTGGCCTTCGAAGAAGGGCTTCAGGCCGAGCTGCGCCGCATCGGCACCAAGGCCCAGTACTTTAGCCTACTGCGACCGCTCAACGAGCTCCAGATCACGCAGCTCTTCGCCCAGCACCCGCAGTACCTCGAGCTCTGCACCAGCTGCAACCGCAACTGGACACTCACCAAGCAGCGCCCTACCGAGCGCTGGTGCGGCACGTGCCCCAAGTGCGCCTTCGTCTTCCTCTTGCTCGCGGCGGTGGTCGATCGCCCGCCGCTCGTGGAAGCGTTTGGCGGAAAGAATCCGCTCGACGACGCGTCTCTGCTCCCGATGTACCGCGAGCTCCTCGGACTGCAGGGACATAAGCCCTTCGAATGCGTCGGCACCCCGGGAGAAGTGGCCGCCGCCTTTCTGCTCGCCCGCGAGCGTAACCAATGGCAAGACACTGCCGCCCTGACGATGTTCGAGACCGAAGCCCTGCCGACGCTCGGCGACGCGCACGACGTCATCGGCCAAGCCCTCGTCGCCAAAGGCGACCACCGCATCCCCGCCGCCTTCCTCCAAACCCTCCATGCGCCTCGCTGATCTGAGCGGCAAGAACATCTGCATCATGGGCTTCGCCCGCGAGGGCCAGGCCGTGCTGCGCGCCGTGGAACGCCTCGGCCTCACCTGCGAGATCACCATCTCCGACATCAACCCCAACCTCGAACCCACGCCTGAGAAGTACTGGCGCCAGATCGGCGACGGCTGGCTCGAGAACCTCGACAAATTCGACCTGATCATCAAGGCCCCGGGCGTGCCGCCGAACCCCAAGATCGAGGCCGTACGCGGCAAGATCATCTCGGCCACGCAGCTCTTCTTCGACGAGGCCCAGGCGCTGGGCGCCACCGTCATCGGTGTCACCGGCTCCAAGGGCAAGAGCACGACGACGGCCCTCATCCATGCCATTCTGCAGGGGGCCGGACTCGATTCACACTTGGTAGGCAACATCGGCGTGGCCGCCTTGGATGAGCTGCAGAAGGCCAATCCCAAAGCGATCTTCGTGCACGAGCTCAGCAGCTACCAACTGGCCGACTCGCAGATCCGCCCCAATGTGGCGGTGATGACGGCGTTCTTTCCTGAACACCTGGATTACCACGGTTCGCTCGAGGCCTACTGGGAAGCCAAGGCCCGCATCGCTCGCTTCCAGACCGAGACCGACGCCATCGTCTTCAACGCCTCGTTCCCCGAGTGTGAGAAGATCGCCGCCCTCTCTAAGGGAAAACATATCGGCGTCACGGCCAAAGATGCGCCGGTGATCTTGGACGAGATCAAACTCCGCGGCGCCCATAACCTGGGCAATATCGCCCTCGCCTCAGCCGTCGGCGACCTCTTCGCCGTCCGCCAGGAGACCCAGATCCCCATCATTAAGAACTTCACCGGCCTCCCCCACCGCCTGCAGCCCGTCGGCATCTTCCAGGATATCGAGTGGGTCGACGACGCGATCTCGACCACGCCCGAGTCGGCCATCGCCGCTCTCGACGCGCTCGGCGAGCGTGTGCGCTCAATGATTCTCGGCGGCCAAGACCGTGGATACGACTTCACCGCCCTCGGCCAACGTTTGGCCAAATCGTCGGTGCGCACGGTCGCGCTATTCCCCGGCAGCGGCGCCCGCATCAAAGAGGCCATCGTCTTCGCGAACGCTGCGAACATCCACTGCTATGAGGTGGATTCCATGAAGGCCGCCGTCGAGGTGATCGTGAAGCACACGCCCAAGGAAGACCCGCCCGCCATCGGCCTGCTCTCCACCGCTTCACCGAGTTACGGCATGTTCAAAAATTTTGAACATAAAGGCGACGAATTCCAGAAGGAGATCCGCGCCCTGTAAACATCACTTCGTGCCGTCGCCCACCTTCACCTTCGCCACGCGGAGAACTTTGCCCTTGAGCTCGTAGCCGTCCTCGAACACCTCGGTAATGACGCCCTGCGCGCCAGGACCGGCTGTGAGCACTTCGTGCTTCTCGGGATCGGCGGGCTGGCCGAGTGACTCCATCTTCTTCAGTCCGATCTCCGCGAGAATCTTCACCAGGTCCTGCTCGATGGCCGAGACGCCCTTGGCCCACTCGTCGCCCTTGAGGGCTTCGGGCAGGTGACCGAAGGCGCGCTGGAAGTTATCGACCACCGGCAGCAGGCGCTTGAGTACCGTGCCGATTGCGAACGAGCCAAGCTCATCGCGCTCGCGCTCCATGCGGGCCTTGGCGTTCTGCAAATCGGCTTGGGCCCGGGCCGCCACCTCGCGGAATTTTTCCGCTTCGCTCTGCTTAGCCTTCGTCTCTTCCAGCTCTTTGCCCAAGGCAGCGAGCTGTGCCTCCAGGTCGGCACACTTGGCCTGCAAGAGAGCGGCGTCTACAGGATCGCCGGCGGGTGTCGGGGTGGTCATCGGCAGCATGGTACTCAAAACGCGACCAATCAGCCAAGTTCACGGCAGAAGAAAGCCCCCAATTCCTATGTATCTTTTCATCATTTTAATAAATACTGTCAAAGTCAGCCGTCCGCTGATGCGCTCTGCGCGCTGCCCTTTCACCCTCCGAGGTTCGCCCGATGAACGACACCATGAGCCGACTGTGGGACGAGATTCAAAAGGTCCCGACGCACGAGCGTCTCCTGGCCATCGCCCACTTCGGCCCGCACGAGCTCCGGCTCGATGCCGCCACCCTGCTGACCGAAACCTGTGTCGATCGCGAGCACCTTCTCGCCGTCATTGAACTGTTCCCGATGCACCCAATCACGGTGCGCGCCGGCAAGCAGATCTTGGCCGACGACGAAGCGACGCCGTTGCAACTCGCAACCGTGATGGCCGAAGTGCCACCCCTAGCCGACGAGGTCGCTGCCCGGATTCTCTCCCTGGGGCAGCCGAACACGATCCTCACGAAGGTCGTGCTGTACTCCCCCAAGCACCGCGAGCGGGCCTGGACGGAACTCCTCACCCGACCGGATCTGACGTCGCTCCTGATCATCGGAAACGGCCTGCCGGAGTTCCAAGAACGCGTTCAAGCCACAATCCATACGAAAGACCCGACCTTCCTCGCCCTGCTCCGGGGCGACTGAACAACCCAAGCCCTCCTCCGGAGGGCTCTTATTGGCTTGCCCGTACGGGCAGATGGGGCATACTCTCCAGGCCCGAGCGGTATTTCGACTCGGCCTGAACGATCTCAGCAACGGTAGTATGTCACGGCAGCTCAGTTGCCGTGGCGAGCCTGCAAGCCACACAGAAAAGCGCTCGATTGGCCAGAATGATCTCTTACAGCGATGGTATGTCACGGTAGCTCAGTTGGTAGAGCATGGGACTCATAAGCCCAGGGTCGCCGGTTCAATCCCGGCCCGTGACACCATTTTTTTCGGATCGCCGGCCTGTCGGGCGAAGCTCGTCACAACGAGCGGAGCCTGATTCAATCCCGGCCCGTGACACCATTTTTTATCGTGCGCCGTCAGCCGCGGGCGCCTCGAGGCAGCCCTGGAGTTCGTCAGTGCCCTTGAAGATCTGAGCCGAGAAATCGAGACCAGAATCGGCGACGAGAGCGCGGACCCGCTCCACTTCCGGACACGTGCAGAGCGGTCCGATGATGATGCGATCGGACGCGTTCTTGGGCGTCTCGGGATAGTCCAGCTTCGCGGTCGGCACTTGCGACAAGAGCGTCTCCAGCAGGCGCGTGTTCTTCTTGCCGTAGTTCTTCCAACCAGCGATGTCGCCGTCTGCACCCTCCAGATAGAGGCACGGACCGTAGGAGAAGCTCTCCGGATTCTCACCACTCTGTTGCTGCAACGAAGCGAGTAAGGAGCCATGCACAGTCGGCTTCGACTGACAGGCGCACAGGACGAGGGCGACACAAGCGACGGGGAGGAACTTCTTCATGGCGGGACTATACGTGCCCTGCAGCAGTAGATGCAAAAAACCACCAGCCTGAGAGCGACATCACTTCTGTCTGTTGAGACTGACCACTCACCGTCGGATCGCGGAGATTTTTTCACGGGCGTGAGGCAAAATGGCCACATGATCGAACTGCAGAGGAAATTGATGGGTGACACCCTGCGCAACGCGGCCTTCGCACACGCGCTGGATGCCTGCATCGTGCCGACGGAATCGACCGTGAGCGACATCGGCGCGGGCACGGGCTTCCTCTCGGCCCTGGCACTGCAGCTGGGCGCCAAGGAAGCGATCCTGTACGAAGCCGGTGAGATTGCCGATGTGTGCGACGCGTTTATGAAGAAAAACGGCCTAAAGAATTGGAAGCTGGTCCGCCGCCATTCGGAAGAAGTACCCAAACCCGTGCAGACCGACGTGGTGGTGACCGAGACGCTCGGCAACTACGCCTACGAGGAGCATATCGTCGAGATTTTCCGCGATGTGAAACGCTTCGTAAAACCAGGAGGCACGGTGATCCCGTCGGCCGTGGAGCAGTGGGTCTCACCGGTGGTAACCCCACGCCTGTGGGAGGAAATTAACGTCTGGGACCGCATCGGCTACAACCTCGACTTTAGCCAGGCCAAGAAGATCACCCTCAACAACATGTATGTGAAGAGCGTGCTCGCCGGCGAACTACTCGGCGCCGGGCACGAGGCGCGGCTGTGGGACACGCTCCAAGCTTCAGCCCCCGGTTCGAGCAAGCGCTCCGGCCGCGGCGCCTGGAAGATCGTGAAGCCCGAGACCGTCTACGGTTTCTGCTTGCACTGGGACGCGGTGCTCGCGCCTGAGATCGTGCTCTCCACCAACCCCCTCGGCGAGCCCACGCACTGGGAGCAGATTTTCCTGCCGCTGGCCGAACCACTCCAGGTCGCCGCTGGCGAAAGCCTGCACGTCGAGATTCGCTCCGACACCCGCTACGAGGTGGGTGTGCGCGTGGCTTGGACCGCTGAACGCTGCGACGCGGCGGGCAATGTGCTCGAGAGCCAGACGATGGATATGAAGGACGGCTGGATCGGCTAAACTAGGCTCGATGCGTCCGACGCTTCTCTGTCTGCACGGCTGGGGTGGGAGCTCGTCCTCGTTCGACGCGCTCAAGAAAGAACTCGACGGCGCGCCGTTGGAATTCCTGGCGCCAGACCTGCCCGGCTTCGGCAAAGAAAGTGAGCCGCCGAGGCCTTGGACCGTGGATGATTACGGACGCTGGGTGGTGGACTGGCTGGGCGCACACCGCCGCGAGACCGGCCCACTCTTCGTACTCGGCCACAGCCACGGCGGCCGCACCCTGCTCAAACTCTGCGCCACTGGCGGCCTAGCCCCCGATCGCCTCTTCCTCTGTGCGCCCGCCATCAATCGCCGCGGCCGCTACGCGCTACGTCGCGCCATCGGCTACTCACTCGCCAAAGGCGGCAAGGCCATCCTGTCATTGCCGGGCATCTCGGCCTTGGCCCCCCTCGGGCGCAAGGCCCTCTACAAGTTGATGCGCGTGCACGACTACGAGCGCGCCTCGCCGGTCATGCAGAAGACCCTCGTGCTCGTCACTCAGGACGACCTCTCGGATGTAGCCGCTCGTATAGCGATCCCCACCGATCTCTTCTGGGGAAATAATGATCGCCAGACACCCGTGGAGGATGGCGAGTTCCTCAAAAAAACGATGCCGCACGCGGTGCTGCACCGTTATGCCGGCGTGCGTCACGCCGTGCACCGTGAGAAGGCCGCAAAGATCGCGGCCATCATCCGGCATCACATTTCCTGACCGCTCAGCGAGCGCCGAGGGCCGGAGCGAGGACGTAGACGAAGACGAAGAACATCGAGGCCAGCACGAAGCCGGAAGCGATGTAATACAGCGGAGGATGGTTCGTCGTGTACTGCTGGGTCATAGAAATGTGGGATGTGGGTATGTACTCACTATTATAGAACAAATGAATATTTTTATCAATGGTGAGAAACCGCCGATTGGGACGGACGAAGGCCGGAAAAACGGCTATACTCCACACTCGTGAGCTTCTTCCTCGTCCCAATCGGCCTCGTCCTGCTGGGAAGCCTCTCCCCTCTCCTAACCTTTCTCTGGCTCTTCCAGACCAAGGAATGGCGCCTCGACCGCCTGGCCGAGCACCTGCGCCGCGAGGGCTGGATGCAAGCCATGGGCGGCCGCCTGCGGCCGACGATCATTGCCGCATTAGTCCTCTGCCTGGCCGTCGCCCCCATCCCAGTCGCCGTCGCCGCCATCTGGGGCATTTTGCTCGTGCCCGCCTTCCTCACGCTCGCCCAGATCGCCGCGGGTCGCCAGCGCATGCCCGACTGGACCAAGAAGGCTGCCCTCATCGCCGCGCTCGCGTTGGTTCTTGATGTCATCTTGGCCACCATCTTCGCCCACCTCACGTTCGCCCTACTCCTCCTCACCGTCTTGCAGGGAGTCGTCGCCATCATCGCCTGGACGCTCGTCCTGCCCCTCGACCTACGCCTGAAAAAGAAGATTTTCGCCGCCGCAACCGCACGCCGCGCCAACCTGCCGGGCCTGTGCCTCATCGGCATCGTCGGCAGCGTGGGAAAGACTACCACCAAGGAATTGATACGGGCCGCCCTGGCCGGCCGCGAACCACTCGTGACTCCCGCCCACGTGAACACCGAATTGGGACTGGCCCAATGGTTCCTCCGCGAGACGAGTGGGTGGACGACGTCCACCATGCGACCCGTGGTGGTGGAGATGGGTGCCTATCGTCGGGGCGAGATTGCCCTCATCTCGAGCGTGCTCAAACCGACCATGGCCGTGGTGACGGCGCTCGGCTCCGACCACTTGGCGCTGTTCGGTTCAGAGGAAGCCATCGTCGACGCCAACGCCGAGATCCTCGCCGCTTTGCCAACCGACGGCACCGCCGTCCTGCTGGCCGATAGTCCGGCGACCGCCGCGCTGGCATCACGCTGCACCGGCCGCGTGTTCTTGGCCGGCACGACCGACACGGCCAAGGTACGAGCCGACGGTATTCGTGAAACGGCTGATGGCCTGACCTTCGCCATCGACGGCTCACCCGTCCGCCTGCTGCTCGCCGGCGCCCACAACGCCGCCAACGCCGCCCTGGCCGTGGCCGTGGCCGATTCGCTCGGTATTGCCCGCGCCGAGAGCGTGCCTGCCTTGGCCAAGGCCTCCGCCTTACCCGGCACCTTCCAGGTGACGTTCGAGCACGGCCTGAGGGTGCTGAACGACACCTACAACATCAGCCCCTTAAGCCTGCGCGCCGCCCTGGCCTGGGCGGGCAATCAGCCAGAGCGCCCCCGCGTACTGCTCACTGCCGGCCTACTCGAGGTCGGCACCGAAGAAGAGCGCTTCATGCGTGAACTTGGCGAGTTCGCCAACGGCAAGATCGAACGCGCCGTGATCGTGGGTGGACGAGGTGCGTCCGCTTTTGCCCAGGGCTTCGGCGGACCGGTGCTGCCTGCGCCCTCGGACGCCGTGCCGGCCGGCGGACTGCTCCTCTGCGTCGGTCGCCTGTCGCACGCTACAATTCGGCAACACCTCTCGTGATGGACTCCCTCTCACCCATCCACCACACCTTCGCACCGCTCGCCGACGGACGTCAGCGCTTGCGGGCGCTGGCCGGGCTGGCTCAGCCCTGGCGCTGGCATGAGGGCCCCGCCCGCTGGGAATTGGAAGCGGAGATTGGCACGTTCTTCGGCGGCGACGCCATTGGTTTTGGCACAGGCCGCGAGGCGCTCCTGGCCCTGCTACGCGCGCTGCGCCTGCGCACCGGCGAAGAAGTGATCGTGCAGGGCTACACCTGCGTGGTGGTGCCCAACGCGATCGCCGCAGCCGGCGGCACAGCCATCTACGTAGACATCGATCCGGCCACGCTCAACCTCGATCCCGACGACGTGCGCCGCGCCATCACGCCCCGCACGCGCGCCATCATCTGCCAGCACACCTTCGGTATCCCGGCCGACACCGAGTCGCTCCGCGCCATCTGCGACGAGCACCAACTCGCCCTCATCGAGGACTGCGCGCACATCCTGCCCGACGACTCCGGCCCCACCGAGGTGGGCACGAAGGGCGACTTCCTCCTGCTGAGCTTCGGCCGCGATAAGGCCATCTCGGGCGTGAGCGGCGGCATGGTGGTCTCGCGCCACAAGAGCCTCAGCCAGAACCTTCGCACGCAGCAAGCGGCTGCTCGCCCTGTACCTGGAGCCTTGGTCGCCAAGCTCCTGCTCTATCCCCTGATCTACAGCCTCGCCAAGCCGTTCTACGTCAAAGGAGGCAAGGCCCTGCTCGCCGGCGCCGCCCGCCTGGGACTGCTGCCGAAGATCGTCAGCGATGAAGAAAAAGAAGGACTCATGCCGCCATCGGTCTCGCCCCTGCCCAACGCCCTGGCCACGCTCGCCCTCGACCAGTGGCGCCGCCGCCAGCAGCTCAATGACCATCGCCGCATGCTGGCCTCCCTCTGGATCCGCCATGGCCGCGACCATGGACTCTTCGGCACCGGCCGACCCGACGATCCCCTGCCCCGCGGCGTGCGCGAGGGCCTACCACTCCAGAAGCTGCCGCTGTTCATCCTCGACGCCCAGGGCCTGCGCACCATCCTCAAGCAGCAGAACGTGCACCTGGATGACGGTTGGACCGGTTGCGTGGTCTGCCCCGCCTCGGTGCACATCGAGGCGGCCGGCTACGAATGGGGTAAAGACCCCGAGGCCGAGCGCCTGTGCAAACAGATCCTCTCGCTGCCCACCCACCCGTCCACCACGCCCGCGCAGGCCGACCGGCTGCTCACCATCCTCGCTCCGCTCTTGATGCACACGCATACCGACGCTCCCGTTGCCGCTCCTGCCCCGCCCGCCGCATGACCCCCTTTTCCGTCCGACCGGCCGCCTCGTCCGAGGCCTGGGATGCCTTCCTGGCTCGCCAGCAGTACCGCCCGTTCCTCCAGAGCTGGACCATGGGTGAGGTCTACGCCCAGATCGACCAGCCGGCCATCCGCCTGGAAGCCCTCGATGCCAAGGGCGATATCGCCGCCATCGCCTTCGCCCACTTGGTACCCGCCCGCCGCGGCCGCCATCTCTCGGTGCCCTACGGACCCGTCGGCAACCCCGAGGCCTTCCCTGCGCTCTTCGCGGCCCTGGCCGAAGCAGGCCGAGCACAGCAGTGCGCCTTCGTCCGTGTCAGCCCGCACCTGCCCCGCACCACGGCCATTCCCACGGGCAAACTGAAGACCGTCCGGTCCCCGCTCCACCTGCTCGGCGAGGAAATCTGGTACCTGCCCCTGCGCACGCCCAACCCCTGGAGCGACGACGGCGAGAGCGCGCCGCGCCAGGCCGAAGAGATCTTGATGCAGTGCCGCAAGACCGCCCGCAACCTCATCCGACGGGCCGAGAAGGACGGCGTCACCATCGAGGCAGCGCAGTATCCCGACGTGGGTCTGAAGGAGTTCATCCGCCTCCACGATGAGACGCGCAAGCGCCACGGCTTCACGCCCTACGGCAACCGTTTCTTCCGCGCGCAAGTG
>CAZEVM010000010.1:0-27854 GCA_964515645.1 uncultured Candidatus Peribacteria bacterium
TTCTCCACTTTCTTTGCGCCAAAGAAAGTGGATACCAAAAAGATAATAAGCCTCAAGAGACGCTGTTCTCACTTCAAAGCAGCGGATGGCCGCTGCACTGAAGTCCGCCCCTGTACGCCGGGTTCTGTCCCCGTGAGGGGGATGACCATCTGTCTCGGTCCAACCTTGCGGAAGGACTCAAGCGGAGGGGAGCGCGGAGTGACGGAACCATCACTGATCCCGCGTTCCCATTTCCTCCTTGCACCACCTAGAGTTTGCCGTGATACCCAAGATCGCCTTGGGCCAACCCTCTGAGAGGGACGTTTCACATGACCCTTGCGGGCCTCGTCTCTGTGGCACTGGTCCGCGCCCGTGATTGCGCACGAGCGGGTGGCCGTTAGCCACTAGGCGTTCCATTGGTGCCCGGACGTTCCTCTAACGACGCAGGGTCGCTAGCGGTCATCAAGGAGCGGACCGCGATCATCGCCCGATATCACGCTTAGAGCAAGGTGAAAGGGTACTATTGGGGCATGTTGAATGCTCTCGCCCAAGTCTCCTATCTCAAGCACCTCCCTCGCTCCGGCTGGGTCCGGTGCGGTGTTTCGAGGCCAGAGTCGGTGGCGAGCCACATGTACCGGATGGCGATCCTCGCGCTCGTGCTTGAGGGCAGGTTCGCCGTCGATACGAACAAACTTCTCCGCATGGTTCTCATTCATGATCTTCCTGAGAGCGATCCGACCGTCGGAGACATCACGCCGTTCGACGGCGTGTCCAAGGAAGAGAAGGCCCGTCGCGAAGAGGAAGCGATGACGAAGCTCTGCGCCACGTTGCCGAACGGCGAGGCGATGCTGGCGCTCTGGCGCGAGTATGAGGCGAACGAAACACCGGAGGCCAAGCTCGCGCATCAAATCGATGCCTTGGAGATGGGGCTACAGGCGAAGGAGTACCAGGCCGCGCAGGGGATCGATCTCTCGGAGTTCGTGGAGCACGCCAAAAAGAAGATCAGCGATCCGGCGCTGTTGAAGATGTTGGCGGACTAAAAATGGAGCCGTCCACGGGGATTGAACCCGTGACCCCGTCCTGAGCATGGATGGCAACAGCAAAATGGAGCCGTCCACGGGGATTGAACCCGTGACCCCGTCCTTACCATGGACGTGCTCTACCACTGAGCTAGGACGGCTTGTCCTTACGGTATCGGAGCGATGGATGTGGAAAGATTCCCGCCTTAGGCCTGCGGGACGCCAGTGTAAAAGGCTCTTCGCTTGCCCACAAGCTCTAGTTTGCCTCTTCTTGGTCAGTTTCCGCGGGAAAACCGAAGTGGAAGTCGTGCGTGCGGGCCAGCAACTGCCGGACGGACGGGTGATCCCGGAAGAGATCGAGGTACTCCAGGCGGCGTTCCAGTGCTTCGGCGTCGACACTGCAGACAGACAAGCGACGGATGAGATCGAGGTGCTCTTCCGCGGCCTGGTAACCGCAGTACCGCTCGATGTATGTGCGGTAGGCGTGGGTCACGTTGGTGCCGGACCGAAGAGACGCTGAAGGCTCGGGCATGTTGCCATCGTCCCAGCCGAGGAGTGGTCCTTCCATGGCGATGGTGATGTGCGGACCCATGTTCATCAGGGCGTCATAGAGCGGGCGACGCACGTGGCGGTCGATGATTTGGCGGGTGGTTGAGCGGTTGCAGTAGTGCGCGGCCAGCGTCACGGCTTCACCCGTGGTGGCACGGATCATGAGCATCTGCGGTTGGTCGGCGTGTTCGCGCACATAATCGATAATCGCGCTGGCTTCGATAATGCCGTTACTGACCCGGAGTCCGGACATGCGGGGGTTGTACGCTCGTGCGACGTTGGTGGTCAATTGCCGAGTGTCTCCGTCCACGGCTGCGGCGCCTGCCCCGCGCACGAGCGCAGGGCGTTCTTGAGGGCATGGAGCGAGAGCAAGGCGCACTTGAGGCGGCGTGGTCCCACCGGCACGCCCAAGAGGGTCGTCACGTCGGCGGCCGTAAGCGCGGCTACCTCTTGCTCCGTTTTGCCGATGAGCGTCTCGCCCAGGATCGACATGCCGGCTTGGCTGATGGCGCAGCCGTCGCCCTCCCAAGCTAGGTCGGTGATGCGGCCGCCTTCCATCTTCAATGAAAGAGAGAGCGTGTCGCCGCAGCTGGCATTCACTTCGCGGTGTGTCACCGAGGCGTCCGCGAGCGCGCCCTTCCGGCGCGGGTGGCGGTAGTGATCGAGGATGTTCTCGGCGTAGAGGTCCATGAGGTCAGGCGGCGCGCCAGCGGGTGATGATGTTCTGCAAGGCTCTATGAAAAGCGTCAATATCGTCGATGGTGTTGTAGGGCGCTACCGAGAGGCGGCAAGAAGCGGCCAATCCCAGGCGAGCGTGGAGTGGCTTGGCACAGAGGTGGCCCGAGCGGATGCAGATCCCTTGGTGCGCCATCAGGTCGGCGAGGTCGTGCGCGTGGAGTCCATCCACCGTGAAGCTGAGGCAGCCGTGGCGCTCGGACGGGTCGGTCGGGCCGAGGATGGTTACACCCGAGATCGAGGCGATCTCAGTGGCGCGAGTGAGGAGCGATCGCTCGTGGGCTGCGACCTCATCACGCGGCAGCGACTGCAACCAGCGCAGGCTGGCGGCGAGTCCGGCCGCCTCGCCGATGGGGAGCGTGCCGGCTTCGAACTTGAGCGGGGGATCGACCGTGGTGAAGCCCTCTTCGGTCACGTCGGCCACCATTCCGCCGCCGCCGAGGAAGGGCGGCATGGCGGCGAGGTGCTCGCGCTTGGCGTAGAGCACGCCGATGCCGGTTGGACCAAAGACTTTATGTCCTGAGAACGCCAAAAAATCACATCCCAGTTTTTGCACGTCGAGTCCGCCATGGGCCACGGCCTGTGCCGCGTCGACGCAGACGAGGGCCTTTGCACTCTGTGCCCGGCGGATGATCTCGGCGAGGTTGGGCCGCACGCCTAGCACGTTGCTCTGCGCCGTGACGCTCACCAGGCGGACACGGCCATCCTGGAGGGCGGCATCGAGGGCGTCGAGATCGAGTTGTCCCTCGCGGTCGCAGGGGATCCAGCGGATCTCGAGCTTCTTTCGGGCGGCGGCCTGCTGCCACGGAACAATGTTGCTGTGGTGCTCGAGCACACTTAAGACCACGGCGTCGCCGGCGGACCACTCTTCGCTCAGCGAGCGTGCCACCAAGTTGAGGGATTCGGTCGCGCTCTTGGTAAGCACGACGGTGTCGGGGGAGGGGGCATTCAGGAACGAGGCGACGGCCCGGCGTGCTTCTTCCCAGCGGGCTGTGGCGGCTTCCGCCAAGGGGTGAATACCTCGGTATCCGCTGCCGTTTTCGGTCTCATAGAAGCACCGTACTGCCTCCAGGACAACAGCCGGCTTCTGGGTTGTGGCGGCACTATCCAGGTAGATAGATGGCTTATTTTGGCCAAAAAATGGGAATTGCCGGCGGATGGATCCGGGGTCGAAAGGCACGGGCATGTATGGTACGCTGGACCACCGTATTCCCGCTACCAGATGCTCTCCGAACGTACCGCCCGCACCCTGTCCATCCTGCTCTTCGCCTCACTACTTCTGGTGGGAATCTTCACTTTTGTCTCTTATCTGGGAGTACAAGAGCACTTCGGCAATCTCCTCCCTAAGGACGCGGCCGACGGACGTATCCAGGCCGTGCTCAGCGCCTGCGACGGTGATGGTCTTCTCTGCCGAGGCGCGCATGCCCTCCTGCCAGTGCTGCTCTACACCTTCGAGCGGTCGGCTCCGTTCCTGGCGTACATCGTCTTCAGCCTTCTCGCTTTAGCTCTGTGGCTGGGCGGCCGAGCCGTGATGAGCGATCATTCTGAAGAGCTGCCGCGCCTCAAGCTCTGGGTTCTGGCTCCGCTCTTCATCGCGTCGGTTTGGCTCATGTTCACCATGATCCTGGGTGCCGATCTGGGTCGGGGCGCGCCGCTGACGCGCATGATCGATCCCAACGTGCCGGAGTATGCGCAGCAAATAGATCCCTCATCGCTGAGTATTCTGCGGGCATCGTTCAACGACCTCCGCGATCGTGGCTGCCTCAAGCCCGTGCCGAATTCGACCGTCTTCTACGATTACAGCGGTATCTGCGCCCAGCAGTCGTTCTTCACTTTGGTCCTGCCCCTGTTGCTCTTCGTCTTTTTCATCGCCCTCGATTTCCTGCTCCTTGGCAACGCGCTCCTCTCCTGGCTGCGTCTGCGCCCGAAGCATGGTTTCTCTCTCTGCAATGAATTCCTGCTTTCACTTGGTCTCGGTGTTGGTGGTGTTATCGCCGTGCTGTGGCTTCTGGCTGTATTCGGCGTGATCATCTCGCCGCTGGTCTGGGCACTCGTGATCGGTATTCCGTTGCTCTGCTACCGCCAGGCGATGCACCTGTGGGGCATTGCTCGTGAGACCACGCTTGTCTTCCCGAGCCGCTGGGGCGGCTGGCCGCTCGTAGTCGGTTGGGCTCTCTTTGGCCTCCTTGCTCTGAACTTTCTCTCCGTCATCCGTCCTTTCCCGATCGGTTGGGACGATCTCGGTAGCTACTTAAATCGCCCCCACCTCCTTGCCGAGTACGGTCATTTCATCCCGAAGATGGCCACCTTCCAGTGGGAATTTGTGACGTCGATCGGCTTCCTACTCTTCGGGACGAAGTCCGCCTTGGGCGCCGCCGCTGCGATGCTGCTCAATTGGCTCGCCGGCGTATTTGCGATCTTCGTCGTCATGGGCTCGGCCCGCATGGTGCTGCGTGGCGGCGGATTGCTCGCCGGCTTCTTCTACTACCTGTTGCCGATGGTCGGGCACTTTTCATTCGCCGACATGAAGATCGATAATGCGGTCTTGTTCATGTCTGCGCTTGGCTTCATCTGCGTCTTTGCTGCGCTCTTCCCTCAGCACGGCGAAGGGGAGCACGATGCTGTCGATCGTCGACGTTGGCTGATGTTGGCTGGTTTGTTTACCGGTTTGGCGCTGGGTTTCAAGGTGACATCAGCCATGACTCTGTTCGGTTTGCTGGTTGTTGTAGCTGGTGTCGGCATGGGTCCTTGGGCAGCTATGACAGTGGCGTCTGTCATGCCAGCTGCTTTTGCCCTACAGGGTACGTTCAAGCCGAGTGATTTTTTCAGCCGTTTTTTCGCTGCGGATATCGTTGTATCCAAGACGGCTGTGGCTTTGACATGCTTCGCCCTCGCAGCCATCTGTAGTGTGCCAGCTATTGTATCCCGTCGGCATCGCTGGCGCCCCACCCTGATAGACATCAGCCTTTTTGTGATTGGCATTCTAGCTGCGGTACTGCCGTGGATGATCCACAATAATGTCTATAATCGTCAGTGGCCGCCTCGCCTGATTTTCGATGTTGAAAACATCCTTGCCCCGGAGATCAGCCTAGACGGCAAAGCAGACTCAACAACTCGAGTAGTAAAAGTGCTTCCGCCAGAGCTGGCACTTGATATGAATCATCCTGCCTGCCAGAGCACTGGCACTATTGAGGAACTCGATCGGTACTGGGGTACGGGCAACGGGCCAGGGCACTACTTGCTCTTGCCTTGGCGCACCGTGATGAACCTCGATAACGGCGGCTATTACGTCACGACGAGTCCTCTGCTTCTCCTTTTGCCGTTCATCCTGCTGTTCCCCGTCTTCTGGCTGCCGGCTGGCCGCCGCTTGCGCTGGGTTGCCATTCTCACTGTTGTCCAAGTGGCGCAGTGGTCGGTGCTTGCCAACGGCGTGCTGTGGTACGGACTGGGCATGTTCATCGGCATTGCCATCTTGGTGGAAGCGATGCTACGCGAGGCGCCTGACCGCGCCACGCGTATCCTGATGGGTGCTCTTATATTCATGTCACTTCTCATCTCGTGGAGCTTCCGTCTGTGGCAATTTGAATTACAAGGAGGGTCGTTGGAGTATGTCATTGGCAAGGTGAATGAGCAGGTGATCTACACTCAGACCATTCCTCAATATCTTGATGTGGCGGAGATGGTGGACCAGCGTGCCCTGGCCATACCTGATCGTCCGTATACGTTACGCATGGGCACGTTTATTTCGTACTTTATCCCGCGAAATCTCGAACGCATTCCCGTGACCGATAACCAGCTCGATTTCTTCAACTGCGTCTCACAGGGCGATGATCATGCCACTACCACCAAGCGTCTTAAGGCATACGGTTTTAATGGCATTATCTTTGACTTTAACACCGCCTCGATCGAAGCGGATCCTAATGGCACGCTGCACAAGAAGGTGGAGAAATTTGTGAACTACGTCTCCAATCCTGCCTCCGGTCTACAGGCCGCGGTGGTTGATCCCAAGTCCGGCGTCGCTTACTTCCTCATTCCATGACCGCAACGAATCTTTCCCCTGTAGTGGCCGTCATCCCCGCCCTCAACGAGGTGACGCGCATTGCCGCCGTCATTGAACAGACAAAGCCCTTCGTGGACCACGTGGTCGTCATCGACGATGGCTCCACCGACGGCACTGGAGCAGTGGCTCGTCAGTCCGGCGCCATCGTGGTACGTCACGCTCAGAATCTGGGTCCGGGCGGCGCCACCATGACCGGCATCGAGGCTGCCCGCCGCTTAGGCGCCCAGGCTGTCGTCACGCTCGACGCCGACGGACAGCACTTCGGCAGCGACATCCCGGCCTTCTTGGCCCCTCTCCAGAGCGGCGAGGCCGACGTGGCCTTTGCCAACCGCTTCGGTCGCGTGAATAACATCCCGGCTGTGCGCCGCTTGGCGAACGCCGTGGGCAACCTCATCACCTACTTCGCCACCGGACTTTGGGTGTCAGACAGCCAGTGCGGCCTTAAGGCCTTCGGCCCCAAGGTGGTGCAAGGCATCAGCCTACGCATGACCGGCTTCGAGTTCTGCACCGAAATCGTGCGTGAGGTGGCTCGCCACGAGTGGCGTTTCGTCGAGGTGCCGGCCAAGGTGGTCTACTCCGAATACACCATGGCCAAGGGCCAATCATTCGCGAATGGCCTCAAGACCGCTGCTCGCATCCTCCTGCGTTCCTTCCTCCGCTGATTATGCCCACGCTCACCCCCTACCAGATCGTCGTCCCCATTCTGGCGCTACTCGCACTGAGCTACGCCTGGAGCCTCGCGCTCCGCGGCAAGAAGAGCAACTGGGAAGCCATCCTCTGGACGCTCGTCTGGGGCGGCATCGCCGTCATCGCGCTGGTCCCGTCGCTGCTCTCGTACCTCACGCTCGCCACCGGCATTAAGAACCAGGAGAACGCCGTGATCGTCACCGCCATCGGCATCCTGTTCTTCATGGTCTTCCTGCTGATCGTGCGCATCGAGGATATGGCCCAGCGCCAGGCCAAGATCATCCGCGATATCGCTCTCAAGGATGCCGGCCTGCCGGAATCTCCCGGCGCGGCGAAAGCGTCCCGCTGATCGAATGCAGACCATCCTCCTCCTCAGCCCCTACTGGAAAGAGCCGCACCGCTGGATGGTGAGCTCGTTCAAGCTGGCGGAGTTGTGGCAGCGCCTGGGCTATCGCGTGGTGGTGGCCACGATGGGTAGTGAGACCAAGATCGAGGTGGTCAGCCCGACGTTGACGGTCCACTTTCAGAAAGATGTCTTCCTGCCCGATCCGCTCAATTTTGGGATCTGTCTTGGCTTCGGCGGGCTCGTCCGCCGCCTCATCCGTGAAGAGAAACCCGATAAGATTGTCTGTAACAAGATTCTTTTCTGGACATCGTTCAGCTTGCCGTGGCTCCGCCTGTTGGGCCATCGCGTGACACTGCTCACCGATGCGCTCGTGGGCATGACCTGGTGGCCTCGGAGCCGCTTGGTGGGCGCCATCATGGCCGCCGGCGCCTGGACGATGGGTTGGCTGGTCATGCTCTCCGCCGAGCGGATCGTCTTCTTTCATCCGCAACCGGAATCCCTCCTAAAGCGTTTAGGTGTCGCCCATAAATCGCGCGTGATCCCGCAGGGGATCGATCCGGCCGGCTTCGGGCCGAGTCCTCTGCGCGAGAGCGATGGCAGGGTGGTGGTGACGTATGTTGGCCGCTTGGAATCGGTCAAAGGTGCCGATGACTTTTGCGCTGCGGTCGCCCCGTTGAAGCGTCAATTCCCCGAGCTCAGCGTGCGCGTGGCTGGTTGGTATAAGCCCGGTCATCCGCTGGTGGAGCAGTACCAAAGCGAGATCGAGTTCTTAGGCCTGCGCAATGACGTGCCCGCGATACTTGCCGAGAGCGACATCTTTGTGATGCCGAGCTACAGCGAGGGCCTGAGCAATGCCATCATGGAGGCTATGGCCAGCGGCTGCACCATCATTGCCACGGCTGTGGGTGGCAACACCTACCTGGTGGAGAACGGCGTGACCGGCCTACTCTTCGAGCCCGGCGACCGCGCCGCCTTGCAGGCACATATCCGCCGCCTGGTCGAAGATACGGCCAAGCGCCAGGCGATGGGGGCAGCGGCCCGCGCCAAGGTGGAGAAGGAATTCTCGTGGGTGGTGGTGGGGCGCCGCTACACGGCGTTGTTTGACGAGGCCTGACCGCCTGCGAGTCGGATGCAGAAAAAGTGGTGGTACTGGCTTTCGTAGGGAATAAACTCCTCTTCCACGGTACCGATTCGTTGCAGGATTGACCGAATGCGGCGCGGGGGATAACCGCGTTTGCCGATCTCCCAGTAGTGCTGCCCGTCGAAGTGATGCGGGAGTGGATGTGGGACCTTCCAGGCCAAAGAGACGGCGGGAAGGAGTGGTAATTTAAAGGCCAATTTGAAGGCGGGTCCGTAGTGGGGAAGGCTGATAATGACATGGGTGCGCGCCACTCGCGCCATCTCGCGCAGGGCCGGTTCGAACTTCTCGAATGGCAAGTGCTCGAGTACTTCGAAAGCACAGGCGATATCGACTGAATGGTCCGGCAAAGGAATCGCTAATACCGAGCCTAGGAGGTCGGGGCGTAGATCCTCGGCGACATCGAGACTCTTGTATGCGACGGTCGTTGTGCGGCGGAGGTAATCGCCGATGACGCCGTCGCCCACGCCTGCTTCCAAGACAGAGGTCGGCTGACGACTAAGGAGGCAGCGGAGCTGGTGATAGTAGCTTACGAACCGGCCGCTGCTGCTATACCGCTGGAAGTCGTAGGTATCGCGGTCGACCTGCTTCTGTTCCATGCCTTTGAGCGTACAGAACGGCAGTATTCTCTGCTAGGCTTGGCCCATCGCCGCCCGTGTTGTCCTTCTCTCGGCCTTCCTCCGCCCGTACCGCAGCGGTGCCGAGGCGTGCGTGGAAGAGATTGCCGCCCGCCTGCGCGGCGAGTTTGATCTGACCATCGTCACGGCGCGACTGCGTCGCAGCCTACCCTCGAAGGACGCACTCGACGGTGTGCCCGTGGTGCGCGTTGGTCTTGGCTGTGCTTTGGATAAATTCTTGTTCCCGCTCTTGGCGCCGCTTGCTATCTGGAGGCTGAATCCCGCGCTTATCCACGCCGTGCTCGAGTCGTACGCCGGTATGGCGCTGGTGGTTTGCTCGTGGCTCTACCGTAAGACGCCGCGCCTGCTCACGTGCCAGAGCACCAACACCACGTTGCTTGTGGGAGCTATGCACGTGGCCGCGTTTCGCATCACGGTGATCAGCTCCGTACTCAAGGAACGCGCCGCTAAGTTCGGTCGTCCCGACGCGGTACTCATCCCCAACGGCATCACGCTTAAGGCTATTGCCACTGCGACCGCTGCGCATCCCAAGGTGCCGGGCCGACTACTCTTCGTGGGTCGTCTGGAGCCGATGAAGGGCGTCGACACGCTGCTACAAGCCTTTGCGAAGGTACGGGTGCAGCTGCCTGATTGGTCGCTGCGTATCGCCGGAGACGGTGGTGAGCGCCTAGGCTTGCAGCGCCTCTCCGCGCGTTTGGGTTTGGATGATGTTGTGACGTTCACGGGCATGCAATCGCACGACGCCGTGTTGAAGGAATTCGCCGAGGCGGAGATTTTCTGCGGACTCTCCCGGAGCGAGGCCTTGGGCAACGTCTTCTTAGAGGCTCAAGCCAGCGGTTGCGCGGTGCTGGCTACCAAAACTGGTGGCATCCCCGACATCGTGGCCGATGGCCAAGCCGGCCTGCTTGTTCCCGTCGATGATGTGGACGCTGCCGCCACGGCACTTGTGCGCTTGGCGAGTGATACTGAGCTTCGTCGTCGCTTTGCAACAGCAGGACGCGCGAATGCGGCTGCCTACGATTGGGACACCATCGCTGCCCGGTACGCGGCGCTCTATCGCGAGATGCTCTTGTACGGTGGACGGTCGTCCGTACACCTGTGACTTTTTGGCTTAGGAAAGATATTTTGCTGCAGCTGTCCAGAGTGCCTTGAGCGTGAGCAGCGGGTGGCGCACGGCGAGTGCTGGCAGTGATCCGCCGCCCTTGGCACTTACTGCTCCACCCGCACGGCGGCGGCTGATGAAGCGCTCGATCATGCCCGCGAGCGAGCGGCTTAGCGAGGCTGTGGCGGCGCGGCGCACCTCGGCGTGAGTGCTGCGGGAGAGGGTCTCGATGAGCGAGAGACGCTCGAAGAGTCCTTTGCCTTCGCGTTGGTTCTGGGCGCTCGTGCCTTCGTCGTGCACGCGGAAGGTGCCCAGTGTCTCATCGGCCAAGAACCAATCGCTCACTTCCAGGCAGCGCACCCAGTACTCGCTGTCGATTAGTTGGAAATACTGCTCGTTAAAGGGGCCGACTTTCTCCACGGTAGAACGGCGGATCATGGTGAAGATCGGCTCGCCGACAAGGTTGGGGCGCAGATCGCGGTTGAGCCAACGTACGAGGAATTCTCGGCCCTGATAGAGACCGCTCTTCACTTCGGCTTGGCCTGCGAGTACTTCCTCATAGAAGGGCACATTGCCCACTTCGCCCTCGTAGCGGTAGCGGCGGCGCGCGGTAGCGATGCCAGCCGACGGATGCGCGCGAAGTGCTTCAATCATGCGCGCTAGATAGCCCGGATCCCAGAAGTCATCTTGGAAGAGGTACTGAATAAACTCGCCTTTGGCGTGCGGCAGGCAGGCGTTCCAGTTGGTGCCGATGCTATGGGCGTTGCTTGTAAAGATGCGGAAGCGCGGGTCTGGCAGGGTATCCTTTTTTGGCTCCGGATAGCCCGGAGACGGCTGGTGTACCAAGATGCATTCCCAATCCGCAAACGTCTGCGCCAGCAAGCTCTGCAACGCCTGCTGCAAATAGACGGGGTTCGTTTTGAAGAGCGGCACCAGGACGGAGACAACGGGCGTCATCGGTGCTTGGCGGAAGGAGAAAGTGGCGGCAGAGCCTGTGGCCCGTAATGTAGGAAGTACTTGAGACTATCTTTGACGTGGATGCGCCCGGTGCGCTTGCGGATGAGACGCCACATGTTTCCGCCGGAGAGGCGGGCTTCATGATGGGTGGCACGGCAGTCGCGGAGCTGGCGAACGTGAAAGCCGTGCTTCCAGGCATTGCGGCAGATCGCGACATCGGACATGAACAGGTGAAATCGTTCATCGTGGCCGCCGATGGCCTCCAGGCAGGTGCGGGTCATGAGGAAGAACGCGCCGGTGACCCAGTCCACCTCGGCGTATTCCTGGTCGCCAAAGTGCGGCCGCTCGTGGCGGTGTCCGGCAATACGGCGGCCGATCAGTTCCATGATCGTCGGGAAGCGACGGGCACTGTCCTGCTCGTTGCCGCTGGGATAGAACAGGCGGGGCGCGACAATGCCTACCTGTCGGTTGTCGTCGAGGTGTGCGATCAGGCGCTTGAAGGTATCTGCTTCCAGCGTGATATCGGCGTTCATCGTGGCGATCATGCGCCCGGTCGCCATCTGGTAGCCGAAGTTATTGCCGAAGATGTAGCCGTCCTGGGGAATTTCAATGAAACGGACAGGCAGTCCTTCCCAAGCATCGGCCGGTACGAGGGCATTAGCCCCATTCACGCGGTTATTGATCACGAAGATCTCGGTCTCTGGGGGGAGCCATGTTTGGCGCATGGAGCGCAGACACATCTCCACGTCCTTGGGCGTGTTCGAGTGGAGTATGACAATCGAGAGTTCCATGTCGCCTGGCAGTATAGCAGCCGTTTTGGGCGGACGGATGGCGTAAACGGCGCTAGAATGGCCTCGTGAAGATCGTTCTGGCCACGGGAATCTTTCCCCCAGACATCGGCGGCCCCGCGACCTACGTCGCCACTTTGGCGGACGAGCTCGCTGCACTTGGTCACGACGTAACCGTTGTGACGTACGGTCAGGCTTTGCCGCCGCGCGGGTCGTACCGCCTCTGCCATGTCCCGAAACACGGCGGGCCGTTGCGGCGCTGGCGACGCTATGCCGAGGAACTCAAGAAGGTCGCCGAGGGTGCCGATGTGGTGGAGGCATTTTCTTCTGTAAGCGCTGGCATCCCCCTGGTTCTTTCGCGCCTGCGCGGACCCAAGTTAGTGCTGCGCTTGGGTGGCGACTTCCCGTGGGAGCGCGCCACCGACCGGGGCTACGGCGGATCGCTGCGGGCCTGGTTCACTTCATCTCGTCCCACTGCCCAGCTGCTAGCGCCGGTCCTGCGCCGCTTTGATCACCTCATCTTTTCCACCGAGTTCCAGCGAGAGCTCTACACCCGTGCCTACCGTGATCTGCCGACGTCTGCCGTGATCGAGAATGCGCTACCCGGCGGCACGCCTGTTCCGCACGCGTTGCGCCGCCCTGCCCGGCTCCTCAGCTTTGGGCGTTTTGTCCGCTTCAAGAATTTGCCGGTGCTGGCTCGTGCCATGGTTCAACTGTACGACTGCACCCTCACGTTTGTGGGCGAGGGACCCGACGAGGCGCGCATTCGCGCCGTTCTGGAGGCTCATCCAGCTCTTCACGAACGCGTGAAACTCCTGCCGCCGGCTCACGGTGCGGACAAGGCCAAGCTCTTCGCTGAGCACGACCTGCTCGTCGTGCCGTCGCTTACCGACATCAGCCCCAATGCTGCCCTTGAGGCGCGCTCGTCCGGATTGCCTGTGTTGCTCACGCGCGAGACTGGTCTTAGTGAGCGCCTGACCAAGGGCATGATGCTGGCCGATCTCCAGGCGCCTGATCAAATCGCCAGCGCTGTGCGGTTGGCCCTCTCGCGGTATGACGTGCTCGCCGCCGAGTCTGCCACACCGCCGCTCTCGCGCCCTTGGTCCGAGGTGGCCGCCGATCACATCGCTCTCTTCTCACGCCTGCAATGAAACTCCTCATGATCAGCGGCGACCGGTCGCTTGCGGCGGGGAAACAGGGCGCCTTCTGGCAGACCTTAGAAGGCCTTTCCACACACTTCGAGCGCATCGATGTGGTTTGTCCGCGTGGCGGAGAGGAGCGCTCGTTCTTCGGCAACGTCTTCGTCCATCCGGCGCCAAGCGGACTCTTGCTACAGCCTGCGTTCATCAAACGCGAAGGTACTCGATTGGTCCATGAATACGGCCACCAAGTGATGACGGTCCATGAGTACCCGCCTTTCTACAACGGTCTCGGCGCCCGGGCGCTCAAGTGGGCTACGGGCATGGCTGTCTGTGAAGAGATTCACCACCTCATTGGTGAACCCACGGCAGCTGATTGGAAGGAGTGGCTACTGCGCCCGCTCAATCGCTGCATTCCGATGATCACCCGCTACGCCGACCGCGTGCGCGTCGTGAATGGTGGAGTGCGTGAGCGCCTGATCGCGCTCGGCGTGCCGGCTGAAAAGATCACCATTGTCTCGTCGCTCTACCTCCGCCTGGAAACGTTCTCGCCCGCCACTGCCACGCCACGCTATGACTTTGTCTTCTGCGGGCGACTGGTGCCGAACAAGGGCCTGATCACTGTGATCACCGCCTTGGCCCGTTTGCCCGGCGCGACGTTGCTCGTGATCGGCGACGGCCCCGAGCGTGTCCGCGCCGAAGCCCACGCCAAGACACTTGGCGTCTCCGATCGTGTCACGTTCGCCGGCTGGCTGCCCGGTCCGGCAGAGCTGGCCGAGGCGCTGCGTTCGGCCAAGGTGTTTGTCTTGAACTCGCTCAGCGAGGGCGGTCCGCGCGTGCTACTTGAAGCAATGGCCTGCGGCTTACCAGTGGCGACCACCCGCGTGGGCATCGCGCCTGAGACGGTGATCGAGGGTGTGAACGGCGTCTTCCATAACGGCTCTGCCGCTTCGCTCGCTACCACTCTGCAGCCGCTCCTGGCCGATGCCGACCTACGGTCCAAGATGGGCCGTGCCGGACGCGACGTGGCCGAGCGCTATGAGTATGTGAAGGGTATTTCCGCCTACGCTGACTTCCTGAAGTCGCTCGTCAAATGAAGCTCCTCGTCATCACCCAAGCGGCCGATCTTGATCATCCGATCCTCGGGTTCTTCCATCGTTGGCTAGAAGAGTTCGTGGCCCAGGGCGCCGATCTTACTGTGATTGCGCAGCAGATCGGCCGCACCACGGTCGACGCGCGCATCCTCTCGCTCAACAAAGAGCGTGGTGCCGGCAAGGCGGCACAGATCGTGCGCTTCTGGAAGTTGATCATCACGGAACGTCAGTCTTACGACGCGGTGCTGGTGCATATGACGCCCATCTGGGTCGTGCTCGGCGCGCCTGTGTGGTTCGTGCTGCGCAAAAGAGTCTTCCTTTGGTACGAAGTACGCCGCGGCGGCTCGGTACTTCGTCTAGCGGAACACCTGGTGACGCGCATCTACTCCGCCACGACGGACGGCATGCCGTGGGTTTCGGCGAAGCAGGAAGTGGTGGGCCATGGCATCGATACCGCCCAGTTCGCGCCCGGCAGCAGCCGCGATCCCTCGCTTTGCGCGGCCGTGGGACGCGTTACGCCGATCAAGCACCTGCCCCAGATCATCGCAGCTTTCGCGGCGTTGCCGTCTTCCTCGAAGCTCCGCATCGTCGGCGACGCCTTTACCGACGGCGATCGCCGTGAGAAAGAGATGGTCTTGTCGCTGGCGTCGACTCTTGGTGTCCGTGAGCGTGTGGAGATTGGCTTTTTACCCCACGCCGAACTGCCGGCGCTCTTGGCCCGGACTACGCTCTTTCTCCATGCCAGCCGGGGCGGGCTTGATAAAGCCCTGCTCGAGGCGATGGCCGCGGGCTGCCTGGTCGTGACCACCTCCGAGGCGGCCGCACCGATCCTGCCTGAGGCTTGCCAAGCCACCCCCGAGACGCTCGGGGCTAAGGCGATGGCGTTACTCACTCTCACCGAACCGGAGCGTGAGACGCTCTCGTCGCGACTGCGCCGCACGGTGGTGGAACATCACGGGCTCAGCCGCCTGGTTACGACGCTGCTACTGTCGATGAGCCGTTGAAGAGTGAGAGATACTGCTTGGCTTTTTCGACGAGTGGGAACTGTGCCTGTGCACGTGCTCGACCCTGCTCGCCCAAGCGATGTTGCAGTTTCTCATCCAGTAAAATTGTCGTCAGGTGAGCGCTGTAGGTGCTCAAGTCGCGCGGGTCACACACAAAGCCGGTAACGCCGTGTTCGACCACTTCCGGCGTACCGCCGAAGATTGTGCCTACCACCGGTTTGCTCGCTGCCATGCCCTCCAGATTCATCAGGTTGAACGTATCGAGGCAGAGTGACGGCGTGGTGACAATGTCCGCGAGCGCATAGGCCAGGCGCATGTCTTCTGGCGATAGCCATCCGGCGAGCACTGTGTCCTCGGATGATCCGCCTGCCGCTCGCCAGCGCCGTTCATCCCCGACGACCAAGAGTGTCGCATTGGGCACTTGTTGGCGAACGATACGCATGGCTGCTGCAATGCAGTGCGCCCCTTTATCGCGGCTGATGCGACCGCCGAAGAGGATGACGCGCCGGCCGGTGAGTCCGAGCCGTTGGCGGAAGGCCTCGACGGTCGCAGGATTGGGTTCGGGGCGGACGGGGAGGCCATGGTGAATGACGGCCGCTCCCTTCAGGCCGTTTTGCGCCAGCGCACGTTGCAGTGACTGACTGACGGCGACGACTGCCGTGCCGGTCTGACGAATGGTGTGCCGAATGAAGGCGTTACGAAGGGGATTATAGGCCGGGCCGGCGGCTTGCCAGTGGTCTTGCATGGTGAGGCGGGCGTCCTGCCCCTGCGAAGAGAGGAAGCGAGAGGTATTAAGCCGTCCAAAGCCGATGCCGAACACGTCGTGCATGGTCAGACTGAGACGCGCTGTGTGATGCCTGGCGGCTCCGAGAACGCCGTAGGTGAGGGAGGCATGCACGTTATGCACCGAGACTGCGTCCGGCCGTACGTGTTCTAGGACGCGGGCGATCGTTTGGCCTGGTCGAGGATTGAAGACACAGTGGTAATGGCGCAACAACGGCAACGGAGCGGCGATCGGCAGGCTGATGACACCCGCGCGCTCGATGGTGCCGGCGTTCTCGCGTGGGTCATGGCGCGTGATCACCGTTACATCATGGCCAAGTTGCTGCCACGCTGACCGGAGATCGCGTACGACACAGGCGACGCTGCTGCCGCCTTCCTCGGGGAAATCATCGTTGATCGCCACGATTTTCATCGTCGATGGGGAAAGAGCCGATCAACAAGTTGTCCGTTGGTGAGCGGTTCCACGTCAGGTGTGGCCATGACTTCGGCCAGGAAGGTGCGTAGGTCCTCCCATAGTCCCAGACGAGCCACTTCCTCGCTGTGCCCCCAAAGATGGAAGACGGGTTGCTGAGTTTGGACCGCTTTGCGCCACAAGAAGCGTGCCAGCCCAAGCCAACTGGTATATGCCGCGAGAGGGGCGTTCAACTGTGTTAGGGTGGGCCACTTCACGCGCAGTGGGCCCAGTGGGTCCAGCACGTGTTGCCAGCGATGGCAGGCTCCACGCCAGGGAAAGGAATACACATGGAGCGTCGTCGGCAGCACAAAAGGGTCAGAACCGACATCGAATCGCAGCTGTTCCACCGTCCGCGCGCCGTGGTAGCCGGCCTGGGCCGCCAGGCGTGCAATACGGCCATCGTGATCACCTTTTGGGTAGCAAAACATGGTGCAATCGTGCCCGAGGATGCCCTCGAGGCGCGCCTTACTCTCGCTGAGTTCGGCCGATACTTCCGCGTCTGATTTGGTCGTAAGGCGCGGGTGATGGATGGTGTGCGAGCCGACTTCAAAACCGTCTCGATCGAGCGAACGTATCTGGTCGTCGCTGAGCATCTCCTGTCCGTGCTGTGCAGCTGGGCAGACATAAAACGTGCCTCGGACATGATATTCTTTTAGGAGCGCAGCGAGCTCGAGGTCTTTCACGTAGCCGTCGTCCCAGGAAGTGGTGAAGATCATCGGTATTGCTTGAAGCTGAGTATGACGGTCTGGATGACGTGTTCCCAGAGAAATTCGGCTCGTACTCGGGCCGCTCCTTGTCGGCCCATCTCGGCCGCAGCTAGTCGATCAGCTTGCAGCGTACGTAGGCATTCCGTCAGACGATCCACATCGGTGGCATCGGCCAAGAAACCATCGATGCCGTCGCGGACAGCGTCCTTAGTGCCGCCGCGGAGAGGGGCAATGACTGGCTTACCGCAGTACATTCCTTCTAACGTACAGGAGGAGAAGCCATGGAAGTACGCCGGGTCCACCAAGGCTGAGCACGCATGGAAGAACGGTCCGATCTGTTCTTTGGGCACCTCTCCGAACATGATCATCCGTTCCGGATCGGCGGCGCAGGCCTGCTCCACCTCGTGCGTCAGATCGGCCGCGCCTTTGCCTACGAGCCATAACTCCACATCGTCCGTCTCGCGACGCAGGCGCTGGAAGGCTTCGATCAACTCGAAGACCCCGCGACGCTTCGCCAAGCGACCGACAAACAGGTAGACGAACCGATTGCTCTTCCGCGGCGCTGGCTCGCGCGTTGCAAATGGCTCCGTCTCAACGCCATTGGGCAAATACACGACGGGGCAAGACAGGCGATCCTTCCAGTAGGCGAGCGTGTCACGTCCTTGAGCAAAGGCGAGGTCTGCGCCGTCGAGGTGAGTCTTCCTGTTAAATAAGGGGAAGACCAGGTCGCCGACGAGGCTGAGCGCGCGGTACCAGAGAGGTTTGTGTCGCTCTTCCCAGCCTTCTTCCGCGTCTTTGCGCTGACGGTCGTATTGCCAAGCACCGGTGGTGACCAGCTCTTTGATCTCGTCCGATTCCGGACGTAAGACGCGCGTAGCCAACTTGGCTCCAAGCTTCCAGCGATGGAACGGGGTGATGCTCGTGTCGATGACGTAGATCCAGTCGAAGCGAACCTTGGCGCGCAATCGTAAGGCTATCAAAAAGCAGAGCAACGAGAGCGGGCGATTGAGGTTGTGCATGTTGAACTGCCCAGCTGAATGCAGGTGGATACGTTTCGCGGCCAGGGAGCTGACGGTTTCATCTCGTAGTTCAACGTACGTTGCGACCACGAAGACGTCGTGTCCTTCTTCAGCCAAGACTCGGGCCGTATTCCAAATGACCGTGTGCAGTCCACTACGCGGTTTGTCGGAAAAGGCATGCGTCGGCAGGAGAATCTGCATGGGTCAGGAGGTGATAGGTTTTTGGCGCTGCCGTCGGCGCAAAATGGCGAAGTTCACTGCGTGGCACAACTTGGAGACGATGTTGATGACCACCACGGCCGCAACCGTATTCACGAGCGGCGAGAGGGAATCATGGAAGAGGATCCAGGTGGCGATGCCTGCTGCCGCCGACACCACCTGTCCCCATAGCACCAGGTACAACGCGCGATGAACACGGTAATACGTACCGAATCCGACAGTGAGGCCGTTCAGCGCGAGGGGAATGAGCAGCCAATACACGATCGTCGGTACGGCGTATTCCGGACCAAAGAACAACGTGAGACCGGCATTGCCGCTGGCCAATAGAATAAATAGGACTGTGCTGCTAATGAGGAAGTTGCTGATGTTCGCTTTCCAGAACGAGCGCTCAAATGCGTCCTTGTCCTTCACATGCAAGCGGGGCAAGACGCTGCCCAGCAGGCGGCCGACGGCACCCGAGAGTGAGTTGGAGAGATCGATGTATGACATGAGCGCGCGGTATTGTCCGATCATGGCTAGCGGTGCTACTAGTCCTAAGAGGTAATACGGCACCTGGCGGAAGATGCGGTCTACCTGCACGTCGGCAGCGATCCATCCTGATAGGGCGAAGGCTTGGCGCTGAATTGGCGTCTGTACAAGCCAGCGGCGGAGGGCTAGGCCGGGCAGGGCAGGATCCTCTTCGAGATACCACTTCCACGCACCAAACGAGATGGCCATGCGAATGCCAGAGGCGATGAGGCGGCTCACCAGCAAGCCGGTGACGGTGGGCCAGATGATGATGCCAGCGAGCAGCAGACCAAAGTCGGTCACGGCGAACGTGGTTTCCATGCCAGCAAGCTGTTTGATGCGCCGCGTACCCTGTAGGGCGATGGAGACGATGTCGGTGATGATGGATGGCAGGAGTGCCAACAGGCTCAGCGTAATCCAGAGCTTCGCGTTAGGGGTGAGCGGGCAAAGCCACACCAGGGCCATGGCTGCCAGCGTCAGTGGCACACTCCAGTATCCTGAGCAGTGCGCGAAGTGTGCCAGCGCCGCGTCGGCGTCGGTTTTCGACTGTCGGGTGGAGGCTTCAGACAGCAGTGTCAGTGCAGAAAAATTCTGGCCAATGTTCGTCACGGCCGAGACGGTGGCGACGACGGTGGTCACCAAGGCGAATTGGCCGAGCTGTTCGGCACCGAGGATACGGGCGACGGCAATGCCTACGACCGCCTGTAAAACGGTCGTCACCCACATGCTGCTTTGGAGGATCGTCGCCTCGCGCACAAATGGCGTGCTGATAAGCCGGCGGAAAGCGCCCTTCATGTCGTCAGTATACCGCTTTAGCGGAACCAAGGGGTACTGCGCAACGCAGAGATTGCTTGGCCTAGGCGCGCACGTTCTCGCATGAAAACCATCAAGCGCACCCAACGTCGTTGTACGGCCCAGACGGCTTCGCTATGGCGCTTGGGGTTGCCACTTGTCAGTGCCACTGCGGGTAGACGCAGCAGTAGCTGCTTGATCGTTGAGAGGGCCTGCCACCACCATTGTTCCTCCAGAGCGTTCGGTACGTGCATTGCGAGCATATAGGGCTCGCTGATGGCGGGACGCAGAGCGAGGTACTGCCAGTAATCGATGACCGTGTCGTTGGCGTGGTCTTTGTGGATGGCCGTGATGATTGCCTGATCGCACGTGGGTGTGATGGTACTGACGCTTTGGCCGACGTATGGCAGCGCCTGGCGGAGTAGCTTGATGAGGGCCGTACGTCTGGCTACAACGACGCCGGTATTCAGATAGGGCGTCAGGCAGCCTGTGGGTGCGAGGGAGCGTGCAAAGGCGGCTGGAGCAGTGAGGTCGGCGGCAATCCAATCGGTCGATGTCAAAATAACGTCGGCACCGCTTTGTCGGAGGCAGTGGATTGCTCGCGCCGGATCACCCAGTAGTACAGCGTCGCGTGCGTCCATCCAGAAGACGTACTCGTCTTGGCACTGGTCGCTTTCCAGCTCAGCGAGTGTCAGGGTGATCTTCAAGTCGAGGGTCCATTTTTTCACATCGCGGCCCAGAACCCGGTAGCCCTGGATACCAAGAAGATCGAAGCTCTGTTCCGCGATGGTCTTCTCGGGGTAATTGCTCCAGGTGATCATGCAGAGCCCTTCTGGCCTCTGAAAAGCGCCATGCAGTTCGGTCCGTTGCTGTAGTCGATCTAAGTAGTAGTCGGCGAGTTTTTGATCATGCACTACTAGCGGATCCGTGATGACCTGGAGCGGCGTGTCGGGGGGCGAGCGAAGATTGGTCATCGTGAGGTGAGGTCAGCATACAATTGGCGCCAGGCCGGTGCTTGCTGATTGGGTGCAAAACGTTCGGCCCAAGCGCGACAAGTGACTGGATCAATCAGCTGCCGATCCAGTACGTCGGCGATGCGTGCGGCCATAGCTTCGATGTCGCTCGGATCGACGGTGAAGCCTGAGACGCCGGGTGAAATGGCTTCGGCCGCGCCGCTCGTGTTCGGGCCGATGCAGGCAATGCCCCGAGCAGCCGCCTCGATGTACGCCAGTCCGAATCCTTCGAAGGTGTCGTCGGCTGTCTGCGAGGGCATCAGGTAGAGGTCGGCATTTGTCAGGAGGTGGTCGAGTGCTTGGTCTGAAATCGAGCCGTGTAAGGTGCAATGGTCGTCGATGTTGCCTGCCTGCATCGCTTTCCGAACGTCACTGACGTAGGCGTCTTCCTTATACCGCCCCACGATGTCGAAGGAGATCTCACGGCCGCTGTTTCGTTGGTATGCCGCAATCGCGCGCACGGCTTCAAGTACTCCTTTACGGCGTTTCACTTCGCCCACAAAGAGCACTCGCTTCCCTTCCTTTGGTGTGCGGTCGGGAAAAGGGGGCATTGGCACGGTGTTCGGGATGACGCTCAAGTGCGACTCTAAGTACTGAGCGGTTGGTTCGTCGGCGGCCCGGGCGGTTTCGATTGCTCGGTGCTTGGTGTAATCGCTGACTGCTACAAAGCGAGCGATGCGTCGCCAGGCGGATCGGCAGAGTAGGCGTTGCCACCACCCCTGCCATAATCGGACGGCATAGCTGCCGTGCAACGTTAGGACGGTCGGAACTGATTGGCGCATGAACGGTATCGCTAAGCTGTATGGTTCGGACACGATGTGCATGGCATCAGCTCGGTGAGCTTGCACGGCCCGGTCGAGCGCGCGGGCACTTTGCCATACCGGCCAGGGATTCACACAGAGCGACAGGGCAGGCCCAGGCAGAGGGAAATCAGCGCCGGAGCCCGCTGCGCAGATGGCCACCTCGTGCCCTAGGGATTGCAGCATGGAGCGCAGCGTTGCTCCATAACGGCTCCAGCCGTTGCGGCCGTCGGCCGAGTCGCAAACCAACAAGATGCGCATGGGGCTTACAGCGAGAGGTGCTTACGGCCTTCAGTCTTGATCTCGTTCGGGTCCAGCAGTGCCTTTAGATCGTAGAGAACGCCGTTCGGCTTCACGAGCTTGTGCCAGTCGGCGGTGCTGAAGTTCTTGTAGTGTTCGTGCGGCACCAAGAAGAGCACAGCGTCGTACTGGCCCTTGTCCAAATTCGCGGCGGCGAGCTCGTGACGAGTCAGCATCTCGGGTGGGTGATGCGGGTCGTGGACCTCCACGATGGCGCCGGCTTTTTCGAGCTCGCGGGCCACGTCGAAGGACTTACTGTTGCGCAGGTCGGGGATGTTTTCCTTAAATGTCAGGCCGAGCACGAGCACGCGCGGCTTCTCTCCGGGTGGGAGCTCGAGAGCGTCCATCACTTTCTTCACCACCAGGGCTGGCATGGCGTCGTTCACGCGGCGGCCGGCGCTGATGACGTGTGTCTCGATGCCTAGCTGCTTGGCTTTCTCCACTAGATAATATGGATCGACGCCGATGCAGTGTCCGCCAACCAGGCCCGGCTGGAATTTGAGGAAGTTCCACTTCGTGCCGGCTGCGGCCAGCACATCCGAGGTGCGGATGCCGAGGTGATAGCAGAGGAGGGCCACCTCGTTGATGTAGGCGATGTTCAGGTCGCGTTGCGCGTTCTCGATGGCCTTAGCCATCTCAGCTACCTTAATAGACGGCGCTTTATGAATGCCACCCGTTGTGACTGCGCCATACAACTCAGCGAGCATCTCGAGCGTCTTTTCGTCCTGTGCGCCGACCACCTTGGCGATCTTGTCGACGGTGTGCTCCTTATCTCCGGGGTTGATGCGCTCGGGAGAGTACCCCAAGAAGAAGTCTGTTCCGCTCTTCAGTCCAGATTCCTTCTCTAGGATGGGCGCGCAGATGTCTTCCATGACGCCGGGGTAGACCGTCGATTCCAGCACCACCGTCGCGCCCTTCTTTAGGTGCTGGCCGATGGTCGTCATGGCGCCCGTGACGGGGGAGAGGTCGGGGTTGTTCTCTTTGTCGATGGGCGTGGGCACAGTGACGATCACCACATCGGCCTGCTTGAGGATGGCGGCGTCGGTGGAGTAGTTAATCGAGACAGTCTTTAGCTGCTGCTCGGTGAGTTCGTTGGTGCGGTCGTGTCCCTTCTTCAATTCATCGATGCGTGACTGCTGGATGTCATAGCCTGCCACCGTGAAGCCGGCGCGCGCCAGGGCGGCGGCCAGGGGAAGGCCGACGTATCCGAGGCCGACGATGGCGATGCTCTTCTCCTTGACGGACATGGCTCGATTGTACGCCGTGAAACCGTGTGCGCGAAGCCTCTTTTCTCAGTATGCTGCCTGCCGTGCCCACTCTGACTCGTGAACGGATTCGGCGCCATGCGCCCGTCTTCTTCCGCTTTCTCTTAAGCGGAGGTCTCGGCGCGACCGTCGACTTCGGCGTGTTGCTCATTGGCACCCGGTATTTCGGCTGGCCGGCAGCCCTAGCCTTGCTCGTGTCGGGCGCTTTGGCCCTGCTTACGGTGTTTACAGCGAATAAGTACTTCACGTTCCGCCGCCATGATACTCGGGCCAAATCTGAGGCTTGGAAGTTCCTCCTGGTTTACGGCACCTCGGCCCTGCTCAACTACTCAGTGTCGCTGCTCCTTATTCAGTTCGGACTGCCCGAATTTCTGGCTAAAGCGGGGGCGATTGTCATCCTTTTGGGCGTGAATTACGTGTTCCTGCACGGCTTCGTCTTCAAGAAGAAAGAGCCTCAAGTCGGGGATGTCATTCTTCCTTGACCCCTTGAAACCTCATCGGTACCCTGGTCCGGCACTATGCTTGGAAAACTCAAGTGGCGCCGCCGGCTTCGCAAACACGGTTTTCGTTCCCGCATGGCAACGAAGAACGGTCGCAAGGTCCTCTCGCGCCGCCGCAGCACCGGCCGCGCACGCCTGACGGTCAAGCGCGAGCGCTGATCGCAGGTTGAGCGACTCTTTCCGCCTCCTCTTTCAGGCTGGGCCGGGTACACTGGCGTCCGTGACTCGTCCGCTCTCCGTCCTCTCGGCTCTGCTCTTCTACCCACTGGGGATCAGTGCCTTCTTGGCGTACCTATTCCTTCGTAACGACATTCTCACCCCATGGCCGGCCTTTTGGCTGAGGGTGATCGATTTGCCGCTCGTTGGCTCCGGCCTAGTGCTCGGCGCCATTGCTCTTCACAAGAGTCTTTCCGATGGTCGCACGTCGCGCTCTCTTGGCTGGTTCATCGGCCTTACTGTCTTCATGCTCTTCACGCTCGCCGTCGTCCTCAACTTCTGGCCCCTGATCTCACCTCCTTCCGCCTAAGCCTATGTACACCCTCAAGCGTCTCCCCTCCGGTCTGCCCGTCGTGACCGCCCCCGTGGCCGGTACCGAGGCTGTCACTGTCATTGTCTTCGCCGGCGCCGGTTCGCGCTACGAGACGCACGAGCAGCGCGGCATTAGCCACTTCTTGGAACACATGTTCTTCAAGGGCGGCGAGAAGTACACGAACACCAAGGAGGTCTCCGTGGCCCTTGAGGCCGTTGGTGCTGACTTTAACGCCTTTACCGGCAAGGAGTACGCCGGCTACTACGTGAAGGCCGCGGCCACGCACACCGAGCTGGCCTGCGATGTACTCAGCGACATGCTCCTGCGTGCTACGTTTCCCACGTCCGAGATCGAGAAGGAGCGCGGCGTCATCATCGAGGAAGAGCGCATGTACCAGGACACGCCGATGTACCGCGCGGGCTGGGACTTTGAAGAGCTCATGCTCGGCAACACCCCGCTCGGCTGGGACACGATCGGCCGCGAGGAGGTGATCATGAGCGTGACACAGCAGGACTTTCAAGCGCACAAGAACCGCCTCTACACCCCCGACAACTGCGTAGTGGTCTTCGCCGGCAAGGTGGAGCCCGCCCAGGCTGAAGCCCTGGCCGAGAAATACTTTGGTGCGCTCAGCGGCAAGAAGGGCAAGGGCTTCGATGCCTTCACCACCTACAACCAGGAGAGCGTGTTCCTCCGCAGCAAGCCCACCGAGCAGGCCCACCTGGTACTGGGCGTGCCGGGCGTGCCCTCGCTCGACGACAAGCAGTTCGCCCAGAAGCTTTTGGCCATCGCGCTGGGCGGCAACATGAGTTCGCGCATGTTCCTCCGCATCCGCGAGGCTAAGGGCATGTGTTACTACATCCAGACCGAAGTCGATAGCTACCTCGACGCCGGCATCGTCTCGACGCGCGCCGGCATCGATCAGTCGCGCTTGCACGAGGCGATCTCGCTCATCCGCCACGAGTACGAACTCTGCGCCAAGGACGGCTTTGAGGCTGACGAGCTCACCCGCGCCAAGGACTATCTGAAGGGACGTATGACCCTGAGCTTTGAGGATAGCGAGGAGCTGGGTCATTTCTTCGGCCGCCAGCAGCTGCTCTATCCTAAGGTCCGCTCCATCGCCGAGTACATGCAGTGCATCGACGCCGTCACGCTTGAGCAGGTGAACGCCTTGGCCAAGGATATCTTTGCCCCCGGCAAGCTGAAGCTGGCTGTCATTGGCAAGAGTGAGGATAAGGCGGGGCTGGAGGCATTGATTGCAAAATAAGGCGGTTGGTACTTTTGGCAGCGCGCCAAAAGTACCCAAAAGCGCTGGCGCGCCGAGCCCCTCTCCATCGGCCTGCTCCATCGTGACGGTAAAGGCCCTGGTGACTGTCTGACTTCGTGCCCCTTCACCCCCGGCCGGCGCGCGCCCCTCCGCAGGCAAAGACCCGACCGTGCGCCGGAGGCGATCTTCACGTTTTACCGTCCTAGCTGTCGCAGTGCGTTGGTTGCTGCGGGGTTGCCCGGGTCCAAGCGTTGGACGATCGTGAGCTCGCGGACGGCGCCCTTGGTGTCGCCGAGGGCGTGCAGCACTGAGGCCAAGTTGAGATGGCCGGCAATGTCCACGGGGTCGAGCTTGAGCGAGGCCTTGTAGGCGTCGGCGGCGTCTTCCAATTGGCCGAGTGCGCCGTAGGCCACGCCGAGGTTGTACCAGGCCGCGGCCTGTCCCGGATTGATGGCGACTGCGCGCTTGAGCGGTGCGACCATCTCTTGGGCGCGACCCTGCTTGAGCAGTAATGAGGCGTAGTTCACCAGGCCTGGCACGCTGTCGGGGTCGATGGAGAGACCTTCCTTGAATGCTGCTTCCGATTCGGCGTAGTGACCTTCGTCGTGCAGTAGCAGAGCTAGGCCGAGGTGGGCTTCAGGATTCTTCGGTTCTAGGGCTAGGGCCTTGGCGAAGGCGTTGTGGGCGTCGGCGAAGCGTCGCTCGCGGCGGGCGATGTCACCCAGGGCTCCCCAGGGCTTCGCTGTCTCGCGGATGGCGATGGCCTTCTCAAACTCGGGGATAGCCGAGGCATTGTCGCCGCTCAGGCTCAGCTCCACGCCGATGTTCGTGTGGGCCACGTCGCCAGCAGCGCTGTAGTACGTGATCACCTGCGTGAAGAGGCTCTTCGTATTGGCCCACACCTGTGCTTGTTGCATGGCACATCCACTCAGTACCGCGACCAGAGCCAGGCCAACTCCCGTGAGCGTGAAGCGTGCACGGCCCTGTGGCAGGGGGTCGTCTTCGTCGCCGGGAACGGCTCGGGCCAGTCCGGAGGCGAGTACGAAGAGCAGGCCGATCAGGCCCAGGTAGGCATAGCGATCCGAGGCGAAGTAGATCTCGCCGCCCTTGGCAAAGTTGATGAGCGTGGGGCCAACGCCAAGTAGGAACATGGCCCAGCCGGTGAGCGGCAGGCGGCTCCATTTGAGAGCGGCGAAGCACGCGGCGGTGATGGCCAGCACCACAAGCCACGGCAGCCAGAAGTCGGGTGAGCCGAGAGTGATGGCGTCGCGATAGGGATAGAGCGGAGAGAGGCCGTGCGGCCAGATGAGCTGCTGCACGTAGAAAGCGATGCTCTTACCGGCCATCGTGATTTTCTCGAGCAACGTTGATGAGCGCGTGATCTCCTCTTTGCCGAAGATGGCGACGATGCCGAAGATCAGCGACAGTCCCAGGTAGGGGGCCTTGTCCATCAGCGCAGCGCGATCAAGCTTGCGGCCGCGGACCCAGTCGATGAGCAGCAGGGCCACGGGCAAGCCGATGACGGTCGCTTTGGACATTAGGCCGAGGGCGAACGCGCCGACACTCCAGCTGTACTTCCGATCATCGCCGTCGCGGGCGCGCAAGTACCAAAGCAGGGCCAGGAGCCAGAAGAGGGTGGAGAGTACGTCCTTGCGGCCGCTCGCCCAGGCAACCGCCTCGGTATTAAGCGGATGCACCAAGAAGAGGAGGCCGACGAGGACACCGGCCCACCAACGACGCGAGAAGAAGAAGCCGATGATGGCGATCAGCCAGGCACTGCCCAGGTGTAGGAGCAGACTCGTGATGTGGAATGGCCAGGGCGCGCCGCCGCCGATCTTCCAGTCGAGCTGGTAGCTCAAGAAGGTGACGGGGATGTAGAGCTCGGGATCGTAGGTGGTGAAGGCTTTCCAGATCGACCAGGGCGAGATGGTGTGGACGATCGGGTTCTCAAGAATGAGCAGACCGTCATCCCAGCGGACAAAACCGTTGCCCAAGCTCTGGCCGTAGGTGGCCAACCCGACCAGCAAGAAGAGGGCGGCCGTCAGCCACAGGCGGCGACGGTCGGGTAGGGCCGGCAAGGGCTCAGTTTCGGGGTGCACTGGCCCACTTTCAGGCTCTTGGGGCGCCCTGTCCAGCGTCACTGGCTCAAACAGGCTTTCCTGCGTAGAATATGCTCACTTTTCCCCGTCCCCACCTCATGGAACGCACACTCATCCTCCTCAAGCCCGACGCCGTCGAGAAGCGCTTCTGCGGCAAAGTGATCACCCGCTTCGAAGACGCCGGCTTCACCATTCGTGGTTGCAAGATGCTGCACCTCCACCCGGGGTTGCTGAAGGAGCACTACGCTCACATTGCCGAGAAGCCATTCTACCCCGAAGTCGAGGAGTTCATGGGTTCCAAGCCGGTGATTGCCCTCGTCATCGAGGGGCATGACGTTGTCGCCAAGGTGCGCGACATGCTCGGCGCC
>CAZEVM010000011.1:0-1776 GCA_964515645.1 uncultured Candidatus Peribacteria bacterium
GGTCGTAGCTCAGGAGTGGCAGGCCCGTCTCCTCCTCGCGGAAGGCGCAGAGGAAGGCGGCGGCTTTCTTCACGAAACGCTCGTACATGCTCTGCAGGAACTCGAAGTCCTGCGTCTGCTGGAAGTGCTGCCACATCGCCACGATCGGCAGAGCCGTCTCGTCTTCTTGGATCGGCAGCTGCGTCTCTCCGTCACGGAACCAGGGATGCCACGTGGATCCCAGCGAGCCGTCGGGGTTGAATTTATGGAGCAGGTAGCCGTCGGGCATCTGCACGCGGGCGCAGAAGTCGTAGAAGCGGCGCGTCACCTCGCCGTAGCCGGCGCGGTCGAGGGCGAGGCTGATGAGGGCGCCGTCGCGGGGCCAGACGTAGGTGTAGGTGTCGCGATTGAAGGCCATGATGTCGCTGTCGGCCGCGGCCACGATGCCGCCGCGTTCGTCGGCGTGGGCGCGCAGGGTGAGGAGGCTGCGCTTGAAGAGGCGCACGTGCTCGGGTGGCAGGCTGCCGAAATCCTTGTGCGTCTTATTCACCCAGCTTTTCCAATAATTGCTGGTGTTGCGCTGCAAGCGCTCGGGCGTTTCCTCCATCACGGTTTCATGCAGAGCAACGACCTCTTGGAGTGACTTGCCTAGGCAGACCCAGATCACCACTTCGGTCTCGGCCTTGTCATCGACGATGGCGTCGACGCTGACGCACGAGTCGACCGATCCTTGCACGACGGTGTTGCCCGAGAGCTCGCCGTCCTCGGCATCGCGCCAGGTGCCCTCGAGGCCCTGGTAGTTGCTCTTGCCTACGGCGTAACTGGAAATGCCGCAGCGGCTGAGCTTCTGCATGCTGTGCAGCACCGAGTCGGTCTGGCTGCCGCGGGCGCCGATATGGCAGGCCACGGGACGGCTGCAGGTGCCGCCCACCAGGAAGTAGCGGTTCTGGCGGTAGTGGATGACGGAGTTGCTGTGCGGTTCGTAGAAGGCGGTGTCCTTCTGCTTGTCGCCGTAGATGTGGAAGTCGTGGTGGGCGAAGACCTTCACCGTGCGTTCGCCGGGGCTCATTGACTTGAGGAAGAAGCGCCGCACAAGTACGTCGTAGACGGGGTGGATGCAGTCCTCGATGCGCACCTTCAGATCGAGGTTTTGGTGCATCATCTCCGACTCGCCCGTAAGCGTTTCCAGGCGGTACGCGGGCGTGATGTTCCAACTCGGGTCCGTCACCCAGGCGAAGCCTCGGCCCTGCACGTGGAAGCCCAAGCGGTGCGCGTTGCCGTATGTTGTGTGGTCCTCCAGGCCCACGTAGGGGTAGTAGAGGTCGCGTAGCTGCAGGCGAGCATCGAAGGTCGCGAGCATCCGGCCGTTGCCAAGGACAATAGAGCGCGGCATCAGCGAGTGGGGGAGGGGGAAGCGAGGCGCAGCTTGAGGTCGCAGAGCGCGTGGCTGAAGCGGCGGTAGGCCTCGTAGGGAGAATCGTACGGGCTGAAGTACTTGTGCACGTCGCCGTCGGCCCAGTATTTGGTGCACATGTAGTAGAGGTGGTCGGAGGTCTGGAGGCGGCGCCAGTCGGCGAGCAAGTCGGCATCGCCGGTGGCGAGCACGGCCTCCTCGAGGGCGTAGAGGCTCTGTAGCGCGGCTTGTTGGATCTCATTGCCCTGCCAAGCGGAAAGGTCGCGCTCCGTGTCTGCCCACGAGATCACCTGGTGGGCGTCGTAGGTCGGGCTCGTGCCTTTCCACTCGGCCAATGACTCGGAGGGCGTGACGGCGCGGATGCCTTCGGCCTGGAGCGCACG
>CAZEVM010000011.1:1786-26838 GCA_964515645.1 uncultured Candidatus Peribacteria bacterium
CGTGGCAGGTCGGCCAAGAAGTTGAAGATGCCGGATTCGGCCCACTGGTGTTCACCGAAGGTTTCGTAGTCCATGAAGAGGTTCACGGCGTGACCGGGACTGTCCTTCACCCAGCGAGCAAAGGTTTCGGTAGAGAGGGGGTGGCTCGACCAATTCTTGTCGGAGAAACGGAAGGCGATGTCGTCGCTCAGGCGGTAATTCTTGAGGAGCACGCGGAACTTCTTGCTCGGCTGCTTGCGGCCGCGGGCGGCGGCCAACAGGAACTCGGTCTTGCGCGGTAGGCGGAAGGCCGGCGGCACCATCGGGTCGCCCGGGTGGCGGTCGCCGAGCAGGCGGTCGACGCCTTCGGCGAGCATGCCCTTGAAGCCGAGCAGGCGGACCTGCTGAGCCAGGGCGTTACTGTAGATGAGCTCTGTGTTACGGAAGATCGCCGGCTTCTTGCTGAAGCAATCGAGGATCTTGGCGCTGTGGGCCTTCACCTGGGCGCAGAACTCGGCAGTGGAAGCCAGGGCCGAGAGCGAGTGCGAGTCGGTCTCGCCGAGGAATTCCACCTGGCCGGTACGGGCCAGCTTCTTGAACGACTTCAGCACGTCCTTGCCGTACTCACGGCACTGATCAATGAACACCCCGGAGAGCGAGAATGAGACGTGGAAGTCCGGATTCTCCTCGAGTAGGCGCAGGATGAGCGCGTTTGCCGGCAGGTAGCATTTGGTCGCCACCTTGCGGAAGATCTGGCGATTCTTCTCGGCATCGAAGTAGTCGAGGCCGGGCTGGCCAATGTCCGTCACGCGCAGATCGCGCAGGCGGTAGGGCTGATGCACTTGGAAGTAAAAGCAGACGCGGTTGCTCATAAAGGTTTAGGAATGGAGGAGGGAACGGTAGACGGCGTGGACGCCCTTGGCTTGGTGCGACCACGAGAGTTTCTGGAGCAGGCGCGGTGCTTCCGAGCGCAGCTGCCGGGCGAGCGGTTCTTCACGCAGGATCGTCAGGATGCAGTCGGCCATCTTCGCCGTGTCCCAGAAATCCACCTTGAAGGCATGGTCGAGCACCTCGCTCACGCCCGACTGCTTGCTGATCACGACCGGCGTGCCGTGGGCCACCGCCTCGAGCGCCACCAAGCCGAAGGGCTCGGAGAGCGACGGCATCACGAAGCAGTCGGCGGCGGCGTAGAGCGAGTTGGCTTCGCGCTTGCCCACCTGCCCGGCGAAGACCATGCAGTCGGCGAGGCCGCTCTGGCAGGCAGCGTGCATCAGTTCGCCCTGCATGGGTCCGGCGCCGGCCATGACAAACTGCACGTCCTGGCGATGGGCGCGGATCTCCTTGGCCACGGCGATGAACTGCAGGGGATTCTTCTGCACCGTCAGGCGGCCGAGGAAGAGCACGAGGGGGTGACGCTTTTTACCATGCTGCGCGATGTGGGCGGGGGCGGAGCGGATGGGCTCGGGATCGTGGCCGTTATGGACGACGCTGATCTTGCCGGCTGAGATGCCGTACTCGCGGACGAGCAAGTTTTTCGTGAACTCGCTGACGGCGATGATGCGGTCGGCGGCGATGAAACCCTTCTTCTCCAGGTTGAAGATCCACGGGTCGGGGTTGCCATCGGTGCGGTCAAGCTCGGTGGCGTGGATGTGGGCCACCATCGGCACGCCGCGCTGCTTGGCCGCCGCCGCGCCGGCGCCGTAGGTCATCCAGTCGTGGCAGTGCACCACGTCGGCTTCCACATGCTTCGAGGCCTGCACACTGGCGACGGTGTAGTGCTGCACAGCCGCGGCCAGATCAGGTCCGTAGAGACTGCCCGAGGGCGCGCCGCGAGCGGCGAAGGCGGCCACGTCGTCATAGGCGCGCAACGTGCTGGCCACCGGCACGACCGAACAGGCGTTCGCCGCGGCGGCGATGACATCGTCGTGGGCCGCATCTTTGGCGCTGACATGAGGGAGAACCAGCGTCACGTCGATGCCGTTCTTCATCAATCCTCGCACCAGTCCTTCGCACGCCACGCCCAAGCCGCCGGAGTGGACCGGAGGGAATTCCCAGCCGAACATGAGGGTGCGCAGGCGCATGTCGGTTTGTGTGTGTGATCCGCGGTGAGGCGAAATCCCATTATTTTAGCATTTTTCAGCCATTCCGGCCACGCTCAGACTGACTACTTTCACAGGGTTACGGTTGCAAAAAATTGGAATCATTTCGTGATCAGATAAATTCCAGGTGTAGGTTGGTTTTTGTCCAGAAGAGAGCGCAGTGCCGGTGCTATTCTTTCGTTCGTGCTGCCACTTCTCCTGACCCTGTTCCTTGCGGGAATCCTCACCATCTTCCTGCCGTGCATCCTGCCCCTCGTACCCATCGTGCTCGGCGTGAGCATTGCTGGGCAGCATCGACTCCGCCCGCTCGTCACCGTGCTTGGCATGGTTGTCGGCTTTGTGGCGATCACGTTCTGCCTGCAGTTTGTTCTGATGCAGTTCGACAGCGCGGCCGCCCTCATTCAGACCGCGACCTACGACGCGCTCGTGCTCTTCGGCGCCGGCTTCCTCACTGATCGCCGCTGGTTGCAGTACGTGCTCGCGCTCCTCGGTGCCTGGTTCTTCATTCCCGACGGCTGGCTGTTCGTGGTTGGCGCGCTCGTCATCAACGTTGTTCTCCTCGAGATCGGCCGCCGCATCGCGCCGCGCCTGCAGCAGCTGGGCGCCAACGTGCAAGGCGGTGTCCGCAAGGCGACGGGGGATTCATTGTTCACGGCCTTCGTGGTGGGACTCACGCTCGGGCTCGTCTGGGTGCCATGCGCCGGCCCGGCCCTCGGCTTCGCGCTGGCGCTCGTGCGGGAGCAGCCGAATGCTTGGGCATTCTTCGCGCTCACAGCCTACGCGGTCGGTGCAGCGGTACCGCTGCTCATCGTCGGGTACGGCGGACAGTTGGCCGTGCGGAGTATGCGCTCGTTCACGCACTACAGCGGCCATGTAAAGCGTGTCTCTGGCGTCCTGCTCATCTTCACCGCCGTGGCGCTGCAGTGGAACCTGCTCATTCAGCTGCAGACGTGGCTGGCCGGCACGCCTGGCGCTGAGATCGCGACGAATCTTGAACAGAAGCTCTTTCCCGACGCGCCCGCACCGGTGAAGCGTGACGACGGCACGCTGCCCGATCTGGGTCCGGCGCCAGAATTCACGAAGCTCGGCCCCTGGCATAACAGCCAGCCGCTTGATGCGGAGGACCTTAAGGGCAAGGTGGTACTCGTCGACTTCTGGACCTACAGCTGTATCAACTGCCTGCGCACGCTGCCGTACATCCAAGGCTACTGGGACCGCTTCAAGACCGGACCCTTCGTGATCGTCGGCGTCCATACGCCGGAATTTGCCTTCGAGCAGGATCCCGATAACGTCTCTGACGCCGTCGAACGCCTCGGCCTGACGTATCCGGTGGCCCAGGACAACACCTACGGTACGTGGCGCGCATTCTCGAACCACTACTGGCCGGCCAAGTACCTGATCGATGCGAACGGCCGCATCCGCTATGAGCACTTCGGCGAGGGGAACTACGAAGAAACTGCCGATGCCATTAAGTCGCTGCTTCTCGAGGCTGGATATTCTTTCGACGGCGCGAACATGGCCGATCCACCGCCGAGCACGTCACGCCGCACGGTCACGCCCGAAACCTACTTAGGCATTCGTGGCTGGGACGCGTTGGCCAATGCCGGGCCGATTCCCACCGAAGACCCGGTCGACTACGTCGCGCCACGCTCCTTAGCCGTGAATACGGTGGCCTTGGAAGGACAATGGCAGCTGGAGTCCGACGAGCGCCAAGTGCTGCGCAGCGGCAGCGGCGCCATCACCATCCGCGCCCTGGCCGGCGAGGTCAATCTCGTTCTCGGTCCCGAGCGTGACCTGGGTTCGTACGAGGTTCGGGTTATTGTCGATGATGAAGAAACGGAGAGTTTCACGGTTGATCATCATGATCTCTATCGCCTCTATAAGGGTCCGTATGGGGACCATACTGTCCGCTTGGAGTTTGATATGCCGGGCATCGCTGCCTATGCCTACACATTTGGTCAGTAAGGCTGGTATGCTCCGAGACATGCGCTGCCTCCCTCTCGCCTGTGCCACCGTTTTCCTCGCTGCTTGTAGTCTGACGCCTAACCCGCCGACGGAAGTGCCACCAGCACCGATTGTGGAGGGCGGCAGTGGGGCAGTGATTCCGGCCATGCGCGATGTGAGTGAGGATGGCCCGCAGACGGCTTCGGCTGCGGTGTTGGTAATGAACAGTTCGAGTAGCACGGATGGGTCCGGCATGGTGATGTGGCCGCCGTCCTTTGCGTCATCTTCGTCTTGGTCTGGTTCGGGCGTGACTGTGTCCTCGGCTATAAGTGCGTCGGGAGCTACGGTGTCTTCGACCATGTCCGGTTCCGGCACCGTCGTGACAGCCTCTAGCTCGGTGGCAGGCAGCGGTGGCTTAGTCATGGCGCCCCGCCAGTCTTCATCGTCTTCACTGTCCATCGCCAGCGTCTCTTCGCAGGTGTCCTCCTCGTCGGACGTGTCCGTGTCGAGCATGGCTCAGGGCGAGTCGCCGCTGGCGCCGGCGTCATCTAGCAATGGTGCGGTGGGTGGCGGAGGTGTGCAGCCACGTCGCGTCGCGAATAACCTTGTCATCTCGATTGAGACCGATTACGAGGCCGTCCCGCCAGGCGGCTTGGTGCAGCTCTCCATCCCGGTCCGCAATTTCTCCGTCGGTGCAGCTGAAGGGTTCTTAGTGGAGGCTGTCGTGCCCGAAGGAGCCACCATCGTCGATGCTGTGCTCGGTGAAATTGATGGCCGCTCAGTGCGCTGGCGCTTCAATCAACTGCTGGAAAATCAGATGTATACGCTTCACTACGCTGTTCGTCTGCCACGCGCCGCTGCCTCAAACACGCAGCTGCCGTTCTCGGCCCGCGTGAGTGGTGGCAACTTGGCTGGTACCGCGCTGGTGACGACCAATGTCACCATTCAGAAGGATTTGCCGCAGACTGGTGTGGACCTGGGCGCCACTATCCTCGGCGAGGCTCGTTCCTCCGCCGCGGGCGGTCAGCGCATGGCCATCATTGTCGCCGCCCTGACGGCTGTAGCCTTGGCTGTCGGCCTCATTGGTGGCCGCGTCCTGGCATCACAGCGCCACTAAAAAGCCACCCGACGTGTCGGGTGGCGAGGAAGACGTTGTGCGTCGTGTTTAATTGAACAGTTCGGCGTTGGGTGGCAGTGGGCCCTCTCCGAAGAGAACGAGGATCTCCGTGGGCACGCACGCCGTGTGGCCATCGATGGTGATCAGGCTGGTGACGATCACCATACCACGGGCTTTACCGTGGACGGTCACGAGTTCGTCGATCTTTTGTAGGGCTAGGTCGTTGGCCGTGCCGTGGAGCACGCACTGATTGCGTGCCCGCCTGAACGGCTGCTGACCGTAGACCTTGATGGAGTAGCACTGCGGTTCGACTTCGACGGCTTCCACGGTGTAGACCATCTGGGCCTGCGGCATGAGCAGACAGAGAAAGATGATCGCTACGAGAGCGATGAGGACGCGGTTCGTCACGGCTGACTCCTTACGTGAAAGGACGGGGTGTTCGAAACTACAGCGACGCTATCATGTTCTACCTTTCTGGCAATACTGCGCCTGGCAAATGGCCGCCAAAATCCTTCGGTCTCACCGCACTCAGACATAGACTGCAGGTATGACTATCCTCGCCCGTCTGTTCATTGCGCTCGGACTGCTCGTTCCCGCCTTTGTCTCAGCCGCAACGGGCGCATTAACGGTGACAACGCTCTCGCTGGCAGGTCAGGATGTCTCTGTTCCCCAGGGGGCGCAGCGCGTTCCGCTCCTGCAGGTAACGCTTGCCGCCACGTGTGCGGCTGACGTGTCCGTCACGGAGCTGGTAGTTCGGCATGCCGGCTTAGGCAGCGCCCGCGATCTCGCTCGCTTGTACCTCATGGAAGATGGTGCGCGCCTTTCTCGTGGCGTTGTGCCCTCCGATCGCAATGCCTCCATCCTCCGCCTGCGCTCGTTCACGGTCCCGGCCTGCGGCTCGCGTACCATTTCGGTAGCGGCGGATGTTTCCGCTTCTGCCTCTCCGGCTGGCGAGCACCGTCTCGTTCTCGAGTCGGTGACGGCTGATGCATCCGTCTCCATCAGCGCGGCGGCCACCTCGCCTGCGTCTCCTGCCACCGTCACGCCGAGCATTTCTTCGCCTCAAGTGTCGGCCGAATTCTTGGATGTGCACACCAGCCAGCTCTACGGCGCGAACCGTGTCCTGGCTCGGGTTCGCTTGCAGAATGATGGTAGGCGGGCGGTGTTGCTCACGGCGATCACCATCACGAATGATGGAAAGGCTCGTAATGCCGATCTTCAGAATATGGCACTGTTCGCTTCCAGGGGGACCGCCATCACGGCCGAAGCTGGTCAGCTGGAGGGGGACCGCTTGCGCCTGGTGTTTGATTCGGGCTTTGTGCTTGAGTCTGGAGATGAAAAAGTGCTGGAGCTGCGCGGCGACGTGCGTGCCAGCCGGCGTCAAACCATCGATTTTATGATCGAAGAGCCCTCGGACATCGAGGCAGTCGAGGCGCGGACACGTTAAGCTGTTGTCTTTCCGCCACTCTTCCGTACGCTGGGACAACATGCTCGAATCTGTCACCGACATTGCCATCACGTGGGCCGGCAGCGTGCCTCTGCCCGCATTCATCGGCGTCGGCTCTTTTGTGGAGGAGGTGATTGCGCCTATTCCGTCGCCGGTCATCTTGGCCGTGAGCGGCTCCATTGCCGCCGCCCAGGGGTATGGTTGGCTTGGTGTGGCGTGGCTACTCTTTGTCGCTTCTCTTGGTAAAACCATCGGTTCATGGGTGCTCTATGTCATTGGCAGTAAGGGGGAACATTTCCTGATCGGCCGCTTTGGCCGTTCGTTCGGCCTCTCTCACGAGGAGGTGGTCGGCTTCAGTCATCGATTTACTGGCGGCTGGAAAGACGATGTACTGCTCTTTGGCCTACGCTCCATTCCTGTGGTGCCCAGCGCTCCGGTCTCTGTTCTTTGCGGCGTGCTACGAATTCCCATACACACGTTTCTCGTCTCTACTTTTCTTGGTTGCTATGTCCGTTGTGGCCTCTTTTTCCTACTCGGCTACCTCGGTGCTGACGCGTATCGTTCGATGTTAGGTGAAGTGGAGACGATCGAATCAATCCTTACGGTGGCGGCTGCACTCGCGATCGGTGGCTTTCTTGCCTGGTGCTACTGGCGTCGTCGGGCATGACGAAACCCCGACCGCGGTCGGGGTTTCTGGGTGTTGTTACGGCTTGGTGGCGACCACGAAGGCCCTTGCCAGCGCCAGTTTCAATTCGGGATAGGCGGCGATGACACGTCGGTCTGTAATGCCCTCGGCTCGACTGAATTCCGCGTACATATCACGCATCTCCATGCCTTGTCGGAAGCGGACGAGGCCGCCGGATGATGGGTGGAGGGCAATTTTCGCCAGGTCTTCCTCGGGCATCTCGACCCAGTAGAAGGTGGCCCGGCGGTTCATGTTCGGCATGGGGATGCTCGCCAGGAACTCGGGCTTGGCGCTGATGACGAGGGAGGCGAACGTGCCGCCAAGTTCTTGCCATACTTCTCGGCGCATCGTGGCCTCAGGATCGCCATCGTCCTCTTCTTCCATGCCGCCCGAGGCGGTGGCTTGGCAACCGCCGGGATAGCTTTCCGGTTGCCTCTTCTCGTAGTCCCACTCGCCGCGCTTCTGCAGCAGGGCGAACAATCCTTGTGCGTCTCGTGACATCACGATGAGCGCGGCAATACGTCTGAGCGTGACCATGGTCGTCTCCTATGTTGGGTGCGCCGCAGCTGTCAGTGCGACTGCATGACGGTGTGAAAAGTGCCGAAACTTCTGTTAAAATACTTGTTTATACTAAAATGTCAAACAACCGCGAAGGGGCGAACACGCTCGGAAAATCCGTGAGCGGCCCTGGTCAGCTCGTCCGATTCTCCCTAGAATCCCGCCGTCTCTTCCTCTCCACTTATTCATGGACCACGGTGATGTCATTCTCCGATTCGACGATGTCTCGTTCCACTACGAGAACCATAAGCAGATCCTCGAAGGTGCCAGCTTTTCCATCCGCGAGAACGCCAAACTGACGATCATGGGCCAGAACGGCGCCGGCAAGAGTACCATCTTCAAGTTGATGACCAAGGAGGCGAAGCCGCAGGAAGGCCAGATCCACCAGAAGCGTGGCACCACCATCGGCATCGCCAAGCAGGTGATCCCGCACGCCGACATGGAGAAGACGGTGGAGGAATTCTTCGAGGGTGCCTTTCCTGAGCCGCCCAAGGATATCGAGCGCCGCATCATGGGCGTGCTCGACACGGTGAACCTGCACGCGCCGCTCGATAAGCGCATCAAGGCTTTTTCCGGCGGCCAGAAGGCACGCCTTCTCCTAGCCTACGCTCTCATCCAGGAGCCCGACATCCTCCTGCTTGATGAGCCGACCAACAACCTCGACAAGGCCGGCATCGACCACTTGATCGGCTTCCTCGTGATGTACGAGAAGACCGTCATCGTTATCTCCCACGACGCTCCATTCCTCAACAGCTTCACGGATGGTGTGCTTTATTTGGACGTTCATACCCGCAAGGTGGAGCAGCACGTCGGCGGCTACGATGAAGTGGTGGAGCGCATTGCCGAGCAGATCGAAGCCGAGCAGCGGCAGAACGCGCGCATGGAGAAGGCGATCATCGATCAGAAGGAGAAGATCAACTTCTTCTCGCACAAGGGAGGAAAGATGCGCAAGCTCGCCAGCAAGATGCGCGAGGCAGTAGAGGAGGCAGAGGAAAATAAGGTCGAGGTGCGCCGCGAAGATAAGACGATCCCGGCCTTCACCATTGAGGCGCAGCCGTTTTCGTTACCATTGGTGAAGATCAGCTCGCTGACCGTGATGGAAGGCCACAAGCCGACCAAGAAGAAGGTGGAAATGACCATCCGCCGTCGCGATCGCATCCTCATCTCGGGTCCCAACGGCATCGGTAAGACGACACTGCTCGAGTCGATGGCCAATCGCACCGAGAAGGGCGCCGAGATCGCCAAGGAAGCCGTTGTCGGCTACTACCGCCAAGATTTCTCCGGCCTGCCGCTCGATATGAGCGTCTACGAGGTGCTCGAGGAGGCGATGGAGAAGCCCAACAACCAACTCGTCTTCGAGACTGCCGCCCGCTTCCTGCTTCCTGGTGAAAAGGTAAAGGCCAAGGTCGCCTCACTCTCGGAAGGGCAAAAGGGCCTGCTCTGCTTCGCACGCTTCACGCTCCTCAAGCCAAGCCTTCTTATTCTCGATGAGCCGACGAACCACATCAACTTCCGTCACCTGCCCGTCATCGCTGAAGCTCTTAACGAGTACGAAGGCGGCATGATCCTCGTGAGCCACGACTCGGAGTTTGTCTCCAAGCTCACCATGACCGAGGAGCTCGATCTGGGCGCCCTCTGATCAGAGGGGTGATCATCGTGATCACCCCTGTTTGGCGTATTGCTTTGAGACGGCCCGGTAGAAGATCCAGAAGACGACGGCGAGGACGCCAAGGTCATCGAGTTGGCCGAGGATCGGCAGCAGGTCGGGGATGAGATCGAGCGGCGAGAGGCCGTAGATGGCACCGACGAGCAGGAGGATCTTCGGCATCAGTGGCACCTGGCGGTCGAAGAGAGCGAGCCAGAGAATGCGGAGCTTCTTGAGGAAGGAGTTCATAGTGGAAGGAGTGTACCTCACGCGACGGCGATGCGGCCGCCGACATCGAGGCCCAGCACATCGGCCGCGAACCCGCGGTCGATGGCGAGCTCGAGCATGTCGCTGCTGCCGCGGTAGACCACGAAGTCCGCGCCCGCACCATCGGCGAGTGTGCGGCCTTTCTTGGCCGTGAAGGGGCCGCGGTCATTCGTGCGGAAGACGATCTCATCGCCGGGTGCGTCGAACGCTGCCTCAAGACCGATGAGCTTGAGGTTTCGGAAGTCCTTATCGACGTGCACCACCGTGCCAGGCGCTACGGGCAGGTTGATGAGGGAGGCGGGATCGATCGGCGCACCAAGCTTCTCCAGTGAGCCGTCGATGGTCCAGAGGGCGGCCGCCGGTCCGAACAGGCGCTCGCCGTCGAAGGTGGGAGCAGCGAAGTTCTTCGGGACGATCTCGCGGATCTTTGGGTCGAGTTCCACGGCGGCAGTGGCGGGGTACTGTCGGCGAAGGAGGGTGGAAACGCCGTTATCCGGGCCGATGAATAGGCCGGCCTCGCACTCAAAGGCGATGGCGCGCCGGGCGGTGCCTACGCCTGGATCCACCACGCAGACATAGGCGGGACGGCGCCAGTGCCAGGTGCGCGCCTGGTCGAGCAGATGGAACGCGCCGTCGAGAATGGCGTAGGGTTCGACGTCTTGGATGACCTTGAGCTCTGCCGGCGGTAAACCGGCTCGGTCGCGCACCAAGGCGGCCGCTGCCTCGATGCGGAGAATATCGTTGTCGTTGCTGCAGTCGGTGATGAGGATGATGGAACGGGACATGGAAGGAGGAAGGAAGGGGATACAAAAAACCCCCGCGGTCTGCGAGGGTGGGGTTCCGAAGTGTCGTGGCTCACGAACAGGACCCGTCTCGCAGCGAGAGGCGCATCATCATGGCCATCATCATGCCGGCGAGCGGGCGGATCTGAATCACACGCGCATCCTAACTCCGACCAAGCCGCTGTCAATCAAAGAGTGAAATCTTGTCAGTAAAACATCTTCGTTCGTTTATACTCATGACTATGCACCGCACTTTCCTCCTTTCTGGCGCGTTCGGCGCGTTTCTCCTCGCTTCGGCTCCGGCCGCCTGGGCGACCACTGGTTGTAATGCTGTCGGCTGGGATAGCCGGCATGCGGATGTGCAAGGGTGCACGCTCTATTACGGGGCGATCGATTGGATGTACGACCAGGGCATCGCCGAGGGCGAAGTCCTGAACGAGATGACGCGGAACTTCTACCCGAATCGTCCTATAAACCGGGCTGAATTCACGAAGCTCGTCTTGCTCGGCAGCGGTGATCGCACGCCGCCTGTGCCTTGTTCCACGGCGCCGTTCCCCGACGTACCGAAGGACGCTTGGTACGCGCCCTACATCTGTGCCGCCAAGGATCGCGGTATTGTGAGTGGCTTCCCTGATGGCACCTTCAAGCCCGCTCTTCATATCAACTATGCGAATGGGGCCAAGATTTTGGTGAAGTCGTTTGATGTGACTACAAAGTCCGAGGATTTGACCGCAGTCGATGGCGAGGAACTCTGGTACAAGCCGTACGTGTTGGCCCTCAGTCGCCAGAACGCCGTGGCTCCCACTATCGCTGCCTTCGATAGCCTGCTGACGCGTGGTGAAATGGCCGAGATGATCTACCGCCTCTCCGAAGGAAAGCCGTCGTACGCGATGCCGACAAATGAAACCGATAACGAGCCGCTCGGTATGGGCTACATTACCTACACGCTCGAGGAAGATCTGGGGCTGTGGGTGAGACCGCCCGATGCGCCCTACGTCTTCGCTCCCACTGAGTCTGATCTGTGGGGCACCGTGTCGACTCTCAAGGGCTATCGGTTCTTCCATGCTCTGCCTGATATCCGTTGCGGGGCTTCGGGCCTGTGGGAGCATTGTGATCCCGTCTTCATCGACTGGTCGATCGCGCTCTATGTGACCGACCATTCAGTGGCGGCTGCGCAGGAGAAGCTGCTCCTGCCCGATCAGCAAGAGACGCTGTGGTTCGGCGGCCATAAGGGCACGTGCTCCACGTTCGGCGTTGAGGGCGAGAACGTGACCTTCTGCTTCGTGTCGCTTCTGGGCGGCAAGACGCTCATCGCCCAGTACGACTGGATCGACACGAACGTCGTCTACATGGACCAGCCGGGTATCACGCCGATCGAAAAAGCGGACGCGTGGTTCGCACGCATCCGCTCGTCGATGGAATTTGTCGAGGGGTACTAACAGGTTACTGGTTACAGGGCGTGCCCCTCTTCACGCCGTGACCGGCGGCCATGCAGCTGTTGCCGTAGACCTGCCCGTCACAGCCGCACCATCCACCGGGGAGCTCGTACATTGGGCACATCATCACCTCGTTCGTGCAGCCGTTCTCGGTCCAGGCCTGGCCGGCCGGGCAGAGGCAGCTGTCGCCGGCGACCGAGGACGACGAGGATGAGCCAGATTCGGTGATCGTGAACGTTAGCGAGTTGCTCACGGCGCCGTCGCCATTCTCTACGGAAACGTCATACGTTCCCGGGCCGTAGGGATGCACGGCGATCTTGCAGTACGGCAGGCAGGGGAGTGTCGTCTCTCTGGGGACGCGGAAGACGAGTTTGGTGCCGCGCTGGCGCGAGCGCAGGTGCTCGATGACGCTACCGTCGAAGTGCACGGTGTTGTTCGTACGGGTGAAGCTCTGGCCGCTGATCACCACGCGGGTGCCCGCCTTCCCGGAGTCAGGCGAGAGCTGATTGATCTCAAGCGGACCCACCGTCGAGGGGCAGTGCCAGGCGCCGTCACGGCAGATTGGTGCACCCTGGAAGCAGTAGATCGGTGTCGCGTCGTCGCATGACGTCGCAGATGAAGATGAGCTGCGCAGGACGCATTGCCAGTCGCTGCTGACACACTGAGGCTGATAGCCGCTCATGCAGCGGATGGGATTGGGACCGCAGGAGTCGAGGACCGTGCGAGCGAAGACGCCTTGCGTGTAGCCGACGGCGACCGTGCCCGCGACGGCGGTGATGAACAGGAGACGAGACAGGATTGGATTCATACGGAGAAGGGTAGGAGGTATCTGCATTGTGAACGATCCAGCTTCAGAAAAGTTACAACGTGGAAGACGAATCGTGATGATGTGTGGCATGTGCTCCAGACGAACAGACTCATATTGCGAGACACATTCGATACAGCCGAGCCTACACCGGTGTAGATGGATACGCCTGTGCAACCCCTGTCATTGTGTCGTATGATTCATCCACTTTTCCTCACCAATCTATGTCGTACATCGATGGATTCCTCATCGTTTGCCCCAAGAAAAACCTGGCGGCTTACAAGAAAATGGCCCAGTTTGGAAAGAAACTTTGGATGAAGTATGGCGCCCTACAGTATATCGAAGGGCTCGGTGACGACCTGTCTCCGGCCGGTTTCCCCATGACCTTTCCAAAGATTGTGAAGGCAAAGCCGACGGATGTCGTGCTGTTCTCGTTTATCATTTACAAGAATAAGGCCCACCGCGACCGGGTGAATAAGAAGGTCATGGCCGACCCGGCGATGAACGATCCGAAACTCAAGAAGAAGCCCATGCCATTCGAGATGAAGGATATGGCTTATGGCGGTTTTAAGGCGATCGTTGAGGCTTAAGAAAAGCTTACTTCGCCAAGGTGATGATATCGCTGGCCACCGCCGGGTTGGCCGCAATGACGATGGGTTCGGGGTGGCGCAGGTCGTAGCGCTCACCCTTGAGGTTTAGGAAGACACCTCCGGCCTCCTCCACGATAGCCTGGGCGGCGGCTGTGTCCCACGGTCCCTGCTTCACCTTGGCGGGATTGTTGTCGTGAATGATGGCACCCAGTTTCTGACTGCCGTCGAAGAGGCGCATCGCCACTCCCGAGTGAGGGATGGGAGTCGTGACAAGTCGCGCTCCGCCCGGCGCACGCAGTAGTTGTCGCAGTGAGGCAAAGACCGGTGACTCGTAGGACACGTCGCCGTAATGGTTCATCTCCACCCATGCTTCACCGAGCGTTGCCGGATCATGTGTAGCGGTGAGTGGTTCGCCATTGCGATACGCGCCACCGCCGCGCACGGCGTAGAACCATTCTCCTGACAGCGGAAAGTGCATCAATCCCAAGACGAACTCCTGGCCGTCGGCGAGGGCAATCATCACCGAGGGGATGTCGTCGCCCGCGCGAAAAAGGAAAGCCGCAGTTCCATCCAAGGGGTCCACATACCATGTTCGCCCTGCACCTGCGCCATCCGCGTTCGGTTGAAGCTCCTCAGAGACGATCACATCGGCCGGATAAGCTTGCTTGATCATCTTGGTGATCACCTGATCAGCCTGTTCGTCGATCTCCGACACCAGGTCGCCGATGCCTTTTTCGCGGATGGTTGTCTTATTGCCGTAGCCGTCGCGGATGATGGTCGCCGCAGCTTCCGCTGCGCGAGCTGCGAGAAGAAGTTCGTCGTGGCCGAGTGAATCGATATGCGTGGGGATCGGCATCGTGCGGCATCATACCTCGGCCGGGCGGTCGATTCGCATTTCTATTTCGTGAGCGCGAAAGCCACAACGTTCGTAGAATGGTTGGTTCTCTTCGTTGCAGTCGAGGATGACTTTGTAGCAGCCCTGCTTCCAGGCCTCTTGCACGGCGTGTGTCACCAAGTGCTTTCCGATGCCTTGTCCCTCGTACCCCTGCCGCGTCGCCACATCTTCAATATGGCCGACGAGGCCGCCCTCGTGGATGAACTTCTGTTCGACGAGGAGTGAGGCGGTGCCGACGGTCCGATCGTCTAGGCGAGCGACGAATGTGCGGATACCTTGGGCGACGCGTCGTCTCAAAATGGCCTGTGCCGCTTCAATGGTCAGATTGACGGCCTTCAGGTGGCCGAGTGTCTCAAAGAAATCAGTATCAATCGTCGATTCGTCGAGTTCCTGAATGTGCAGTGGAGAGAGGTCGTTCGACATAGGGGCTGATGGTAGCGGCTATGGCGACTAGCGCCAGATCTTTGTGCTGGATAATCGTATAGGTCGAAGGTGCCTCTTTTTGGTACCTATGGTACGATTCTGTCATCTTTCCCATCTTCCTCACTATGTTCAAAGAATTCCGCGACTTCGCCATGAAGGGCAACGTCATCGACCTTGCCGTGGGTGTGATCATCGGTGGGGCGTTCGGCAAGATCGTCTCCTCACTCGTCGCCGATATCATCATGCCGGCCGTCGGTCTTCTGTTGGGCAAGGTCGATTTCTCCAACCTGTCCCTGACAGTTGGAGAGGCCACCATCAAGTACGGACAATTCATTCAAACGGTCGTCGATTTTCTCATCGTCGCCTTCTGCATCTTCATCGTCATCAAGCAGCTGCAGCGCTTCAAGAAGAAGGAAGAAGCGAAGCCTGCTGCTGCGGCCCAGATTCCGGAAGACATCAAGCTGCTGACGGAAATTCGCGACCTCCTGAAGAAGTCGTAAATGGCCACTCGTGAGGAAACGATCGCTCATCTCACTGGCCAACTCGCCGGCGCTGGTCGCGTGCGCAGTCGTAAGATGTTTGGCGAGTACGCGCTTTACCTGGACGAGAAGGTGGTGGGGCTCGTCTGCGACGATCAATTGTTCGTGAAGCCGACCGAAGCTGGGCGCGAGTACCTTGGCGACCTCGAAGAGGCTCCGCCCTACCCGGGGTCGAAGCCCTTCTTCTGGATCGATGAGGGAAAATGGGATGATGCGCCGTGGCTCTGCCAGCTGCTGCGGATCACGGCCGACGCGTTGCCGATGCCGAAGAAAAGAAATAGGCAAAATTGACAAAATTATATAATTAATTTATATTGTACTTAAGCAATTGAAGCGCTGGGCTTCGATTTTTACATCATAGGACTTGAAGGATGGTGGATTGTGAAACTACAAGTGTTGCATGTGGCCACAGAAAAACCACTGTTTGATGGGCATGTGGCGTACATCGTTCAGGGGAAGAATGTGATCTACACCTTCCACGAAGAGAGACCTGTGTCCAAGCTCTTGACGCTCGCTGAGGGGTACCTGCATTTCATGATGAGGGTCGTCGAGGCCGTGGTGATAATACAAGCGATCTGTCGGGCAGAGTGTCTGCGCAGTTACGAGCACAGCTTCTTCGAACTACAGACGCGATTCGGTTATGCCGACGAATTCGAGGCAGGGGGATTCGCACTGTACCACCTTCTGTTGCATGGTGAGGATCGAATTGAGAAAGTGGACTGGGAACCTGTTGCGTGTTCTGACAGTGGATGGGACTTGCCCTACATCACGGATGAGTGGCAGGAAGGCGTCATAGAAATCTTCAGATCCTATATCCGCTAATGCGTCCCACGGGACATATTCGGGCATCGATAGATGCCCCTTTTTTTTATTGGCTCTCGGCGTACCGCTTAAAATTGTCCAAGATCGACTGCCAGCCGGCGCGCTGCATCTCAAGGGAGTTCTCCTGCTCGGGATCGAAGCTCTCGGTCACCAAGGTTTCGTTGCCCTTTGCTTCGAAAAGAATGCGTACCTTGCGGTCATCGCCCATGGCGTAGGCGATTTCCTTCTCGGGCACGATGGTGCTGTAGGTGCCGCCGAAATCAAAGCCCATACTGCCGTCCTTGGTCTCCATGCGGGCCGTGAACGTGCCGCCTTCGCGTAGGTCGTTCGTGGCGCGGGGCGTGTGCCAGTCGGGTGAGGCGTTGTTCCACTGCATGATGTGCGCCGGCTCGGTCCAGTATTGCCAGACCTTGGCGATAGGAGCAGCGACGGAAGCGGTGATGGTGATTTGGTCGGCCATGAACAGAGAATGGAGCTCCTTATGGGAGCTTATTCGGAACAAGAATGCGGAGGATTTCCTCCGCGATACCCTTGAGGCTTTGCCATAGACTTACAGGATCGGATCGAGAGCCTTCCGAATGAGCTTCACTGCCGCCTCGAACATGTCCGTATTTCGGGCGAGGGCGATGCGAATAAAATGCTCGCCTTCTACGCGGTCGTTCCAATAGAAGAATGTGCCCGGTAGGACATAGGCTCCGTGTTCCAAGATCACCTTCTGTAACTCTGTAGATTTGATTGTGGGGTCCTTGATTTTAAACCAGGCCACGCTCACTTTGGACTTTGGCTTCTGGAATTCTAAGACACCACCATCGAGTTCCTTTTGGGCGATCGTACGATTGCGCTCCAAGAGGTCGTACACAGACGCAAAATTGTCGCGTTCAGAATCGAGGATATATTCTGAGACGAGATTTAAAATGAACGGAGAGACGTTTAGGAGATAGCTCGTGTGGATAGAATAGATTTCGTCATGCAGGTCTTTGCTGGTTTTGAGTAATGCCACCTTTGCGTCTTGTAGGGGCCACGTTTTGCCTGTGTCCTCCATGGCAATGTAACTCACGCCGTATTTTTCGAGCATTGCATAAATCTCAAAGATGACCAGTTCGTCATCCGGCAACATGAATGAGGCAAAACAGAAATCGAAGATCAGAAGCTTCTTGTGATCCTTGGCATATCGAAAGAGTTCTTCAAATCCCTTAGTTGCCGTTTTGCCATTACTGGATAGGGTAAATCCGGTGGGATTGTTTGGGTCGACGATAAAGATGACATCCGCTTTGACGTGCTTTTTAAGGTTATCGTAGATGCTATCAGCATCGTGCAACCATTCTTCCTGCAGCGGCTCGAGCGGAACATCAAAATGCACCAGGAGGTCGTGCAAATTATCAAAGCATGGGTGGATAAGACTCACTTTCAACTTCTTCTTTTTGAGGTAATTCGCGGTGATCGCCATGGCAATCGATGCCGCATACACCAGCATTGTTGGGGTTTTCAGGGCGTGATGCTGCTTTTGAATTTTGAAGAATGTCTCAATAAATTTTTGCTCCATCTCTGCCTGTTTCGACTTCTCTGCCTCCATCCATAACGCCGGTAGGCTCTCGACGATTTTTTGCTGCGTCGGCGATTGAGACTGATGCGTGTGTGCATCAGCAAGGTTGTACTCGCGCTTCAAAGCTTGAATTTCATGTTGTGTGAGGTCTTCATATTCACTCATGAATGGCATTTTACGCTAAATATGAGTCTATATGAAGGCAGTACCTCCCCTTGTGTAGAGCGGCTAAACTGATGATGTATATGGCAAAGATGAGCATCTTAGAATTTCAGAAGTTGGGCGAAGAATGGATGGCACTAGACGCTGAGTACGATACTGAGTTTCAGGCTTTCTTGGACAATCCGAAGTCTCTCGCTGCTGAAAATCTCGGCTCTCTCAGTCAAGAACGATTCCAATCATTAGCTCAGGAGTGGATTGCTCTAGATAATGAGTACGACAACTTCTTCCAAGAATTTTTGAAAAATCCATCCGTGCATTCTCCAGAGAAAATTGCCCAATTCAGGGGCATGCAAGGCAAGGTCTATCCATTGGAAGATGCGATCTATGTCGTCGCAGAAAGAGCTTATAGCGCTGAAGAAATAGCGACATTGAAAGCAAAACAAAAACGGCTCCAGATTTTGGAACTGGAGTTATATAGGGTCGCTGAAGGCACCACGAAGATTCAGGATTAATGGGAGTTTGGAGCGGGTAGCGGGAGTCGAACCCGCGTCACCAGTTTGGAAAACTGGGGTAATAGCCGTTATACGATACCCGCGAAAGAACGGGCCCAGGATAGGGCAAAGGGGGTTCTGGTTGAAGGTGTTTTTAGAGCCGCATCAGGCGCTCCGGATCCGGCTTCCGCCAGGGGTGGCACGAGAGCACGCGCCGTACGGCCGCCGTTCCACCAATAATGAATCCATCTCGCTTTAGTCGTTCGATGGCGTACTGCGAACAGGTGGGATGCTGAGGGCAGGCCCCGTACGGAAAGAACACCGCCATCAGCCCATGGTCGGGCGAGAGGGTCTTTTGATAGATCCAGACCAGGCCGATGGCGAGGCGGCTCGGCAAGGCCAGGAGATGGCGCAAGAACGTCGTCATGTGCTATACCCATCGTAGCGTTTCCCGCCCCCTCCATGGATACGATCACTACCTCCCAGCTCATCACCGCCGTGTATGCCTTCGTTGGCGTCATGCTCGCGGTCGCCCTCTACCACGTCATCATCATCCTGGTGGATCTGCGTAAGATCGTCCGCAAGGCGGTGCACGTGAGCGACCACATCGAGTCCACGGTCATCCAGCCCCTCTCGTGGGTGGAACAGGGGATTAGCATCGTTACCGCGCTTCTGGGTGCCAAGACGCATGTCAGTAGCCACAGTGACGAGGACGACGAAGAGGAGAGGCGCGAGAAAAAGCACTCGCACAAGAAGGACTGATTAGATTGACTGCTTGTCGATGAAGACGCGAATGAAGAGGCGCTTCAGCACGTCGATCGATGTGTCGAAGAGCTCGAGGATCATGCCGTTCAAGCGGCGGATTTTGGCGTACATCTGGGCCAATTCGAAGGCGGCGCCGGGACGCGAGCTCTTGGTGAGACGCTGGGCCTGACGGCGGAGTGTCTTCACCTCCTGTTCGATGTGCTGCTGGAGGGCTGTCTGCATCACCATCGGTTCGGGGATGCGGGCGATGGCCTCCTCGCGCGCGATGGCCGCCGCGGACTTGCCGTTGTCTCCTTGCTGGCTCTGTCCGCCAGCTCCGCTCCAATCTCCGGATGAAGCGTCACCCTGTTTTTCGGAAACGCGATCCACTTCGGCGATGGCCGCCAAGATATTTTCGAGATGCTTCGGCTGGGTCACGATGAGCGTGCCTTTGTTCGAACTCGCCTCAAGGCTTCCGGCCCGTTCTGGTGCAGAGTTGATCAGACACCTCCATTATCCGCCTTTTGAGGCAAAATAGCAAGTCCCAGGGCCACTTTCGGGTGATATGGTGGTCGCGTCTTTCCCCCTGTCTATGACCCCCGAACGCACCATTTTCCACAAAATTCTGGCCAAAGAGATCCCTGCCGACGTGGTCTATGAGGATGACGAAGTGCTCGCCTTCCGTGATATCCACCCCAAAGCCCCCACGCACCTGCTCTTCATCCCCAAGGATTTCCTCGCTTCCATTGCGGAGATCACGCCTGAGACAGCACACATTCCTGGCCTCCTCATCCTGAAGGCTCATCAGTTTGCCAGAGAGAAGGGGATCGACGGCTACAAGCTCAGCTTCAACGTTGGCAAGGCGGGCGGGCAGGAGGTGTTCTATGTCCACCTGCACTTCCTGAGCGACAAGACAATCTAAGTCAGGCGAGGAGTGAAACCAGTGTCGCGTCGGTCAGCTCGTCGAAGTGCGAGATGTGTCGGTCGGCCATAGTCATGTCTTGCCAATCCTGCCCAGCTGGGTGAAAGCCGATCACCGTCATACCGGCGGCTTTGCCAGCGGCCGCGCCGGCATCGGTGTCTTCGATCACCAGACAGTTGGCGGGTAGAACACCGGCCTTCTCGGCGGCCTTGAGGTACACATCGGGGGCAGGTTTGCTGTGGGCCACCTCGCTACTGGTGGTGATCTGGTCGAAGTGGTCGCGCAGGTTCAGGCGCTGGAGGGCCGCTTCGATCCACGCCTGGTGTCCGGCTGAGGCAATGGACGGGGTAGGAACCAACCGCTGCAGGCGCTCCAAGAGGGCGGTCACGCCCACTGTGGCTTGTGCCAACTCGTGGTATACGGCAAAGGCAAAGCGGTGCACATGCTGATCGAATTCGCTGGGCGAAAGCATTAGTCCAAATTGCTCGCGCAAGATCTTGTAGCAGCCCACGTTGTTATGCCCCTTCAGGAGGGGGGCATGGGCTCGCGTCCACGTTGGTACGATCGTCTGGATGTGCGACGTACTGCCGTGATCCCAGTGGTACTGGCTGTCGACCACTACGCCGTCGAAGTCGAAGATGACCGCTCGCATCGGTGGCCATAGGCTATCCCAACGCCGTCGAAAAATCGCGGGCTTTTCGGGTGAGTGTCGTTGTCTGCGATGTCGTCTTGTCGTCAGCCAGATCAATGGTCGTTGCGGTACAAAAAAGGCCGCTCACGCGAGCGGCCTTTTGTATCACGGTCGATCGATCACTCCTTGTCCTCCTTCTTGGCCTTGGCGGCCTTCTTGGGCTTCTCTTCGCTCTCGGCTTCAGCCTCGGCGTCGTCGGCCTTCTTGGACTTCTTCGGCTTGGCTTCGGCCTCCTCTTCGCCACCGGCGGCCTTGGCCTCCTCAGCCTCGCGCTCCTTCTGGAGCAGGGCGAGCGTCTCCTTATCGATGGGCTTGAGGGCCTTGATGGAGAGGCCGATGCGGCGCTCGTCGACGTCGATGTTGATCACCTGGGCCTCGAGCTTCTGGCCGATCGTGAGAACCTCGGACGGATCGGTCACCTTCTGGTGCGCGAGCTCGGAGAGGTGCACGAGACCGTTGATGTCCTTCTCCAGACGGAGGAAGGCACCGTAATCGGCGAAGCGCACGACCGTGCCGGAGACCTTCTTGCCCACGGGGTAGCGCTCGGCCACCTCCTCCCACGGGTCCTTGGTGAGCTGCTTCATGGAGAGCGAGAGCTTGTCGCCGTCGACGCCGATGACCTTCACGGTCACGCGGTCGCCAACCTCGGCGTGCTCGGACGGGTTCTTCACGTGGCCCCAGGCGATTTCGGAGATGTGCACGAGACCCTCCAGGCCGTCGAAGGTGACGAACAGACCGAACTTCACGATGCCGCTGATCACACCCTCCTTCACGTCGCCAATCTTGAGGTGCTCGAGGGCCTTGGCGCGCTCTTCGGCCATGGCGTCACGCTCGGAGACGACGATCTTGCCGGCCTCCTCGTCCATGGTGACGATCTTCACGTTGAAGGTGTGGCCGATGAACTTCTTAAGGCGGTTGATGATCTCGCCGGCGTCGGAGTTGCCCACGCGCGGGTAGTTGACCGGGGAGAGCTGCGAGACGGGGAGGAAGGCGCGGATACCGTCGATATTGGCGATGAGGCCGCCCTTGTTGGCCTCCTGGGCCGTGAACTTCATGGTCTGCTCGGCGGCCACCATGTCGTGGAAGCGGTCCCAAGCCTTCTTTTGACTGGCCATGCGCAGCGACATGATGACGAGTCCCTCATCGCTCTCCTCTTCGAGGACGAGTGCGGCGACGGTGTCACCTTCCTTAAGGTCCTTGAAGGTGTTGAACGAGTCGCGGAGCTCGCGGCCCGAGATGATGCCCGTGGCGACGCCGCGGAGATCGATGAGGATCTTGTTCTTGCCGCGGAAGACGACGGTGCCTTCCACAAGCTCGCCCGGCTCCGCGCGGAACACGGCGGGGGACGACTTCATGAGCTCGGCCATCGGGCCGGACGGGACGACGGGGACGTTCTTTGCCATAGGAAACGAGGGGTGCAAGAGGAGGAAGTAAGAGGGTTCCACCTTCGCCAAGGCTTCGGTGGATAAACCGGCGCCCTTGCACGAGCGGCGTCCGGGAACGGAGGAATCGTAGCCGGAACCGGGCGGATGTCAAATTCGCCTAGCATGCTTTTTCGGCTGAGTTCCTTGTTGTTTTTGGCTTCAGGGCTTATACCGTAACCATGACCAACCTCCTCTCCGCTCTCCAGTGGCGCTATGCCACCAAGACCTTCGATCCCACGAAGAAGGTGTCCGATGCCGACCTTCAGGAACTCCTTGAGGCCCTGCGCTTGGCGCCGTCGTCCTTTGGACTGCAGCCCTGGCACTTCATCGTCGTCACCGACCCCGAGCTCCGCCAGAAGCTCCAGGCCCACTCTTGGCACCAGAGCCAGGTCGTCGATGCCTCGCACCTCGTGGTGCTCTGCGCGCTGAAGGACGTGAACCAGGACTACGTTGAGAAGTACATCAACGACATGGCTCAGACGCGTGGCGTGCCCGTGGAGGCTCTCGCTGGCCTGCGCGACATGATGCTCAATGCCATTGGCGGCAAGGGTCCCCAGGCCGCCGCTGAGTGGGCGGCCCGCCAGGTCTACATCGCCCTGGGTGTCCTCCTCACTGCCGCCGCCGCGAAGGGGATCGACAGCACGCCGATGGAAGGCTTCGACCCCAAGGCCTACGAGCAAGAGCTCGGCCTGGCCGATTCACCGTGGATGCCGGTCCTGCTCTGCCCGCTCGGGTACCGCAGCGCCGACGATACGCACGCCACCTACAAGAAGTCGCGCTTCCCCCTGGAAACGCTCATTGAGCGCCGCTGATCATCGTTCCCATCGTTTCTCAAACCCCCGCTCGTCGGGGGTTTTTGTTACAGCGTCGTCTGGTCTTCCTTCAGCATGGCGATGTCCTGCGGGATCTTCTGCTCCTGCGAAGTTTTCGGGTTGTAGATCTGGTAGAAGAGCTCAAGGAGATCGCGCGTTGTCAGGCGGCGTGTGTGCAGACCGATGTTATTGAGACCGGCGGATACCAGGTCCACGCGCTCGGTCAGCTGCTTGCTGTAGGTCTGGAACTCGCGGGCGCGGGCGGCGGCCTTGGCGGCGGTGTCGTCGGGGCTGAGCCACTCGAAGAATTGTTCAAGGAGCGTCTTGTGGCGCACGGCGCGGTCGAGCGGGACCACCACGTAGAAGCGCTTCTGCATGATGTCGGCCACGTCGAGCATACGCTCGATGAAGCGGACGTAGGCCTCAGTCTGTTCGGCCAGGCGCTCGTTCTTTTGCTTGTTGCCGAGCTCGCGCAGGCGCACCAGGTACTCGTCGACGTTGGTCTTGGTGGAGCGCATCACCACCTGGAGCGGGAAGGTGAGGGTGTTCACGAAGGCGGCGTAGCCGGCGATAATGGCTTGCTGTTCGACTTCACTTTTTAGGTTAAAGTTGAGGGCCTCCACGCTGATGATGGCGCGCAGTCCGCCGTTCTTGAGCGCCACGGTGTCGCCGCGGATTTCTGCGACAGGGAGGAAGCGCTGAGTCGAAGCGCCGGGCTTGCGCTTGCGTTGCTTTACGGTGGAGGGAGTCTGGTCGGTCATGCGGCGGAGAGGTCGCGGAGAACGGGGGCGGCGGACGGGGGAGTGCTGAGGAGGGAGGAGCGGGCGCGGACCGGTTCAACGGTGTTGGTAACGGGGGCAGAGGCGGGCTCGGCGACCTTCGAGACGGGGGCCGGCATGCCCAGATCCACGGGCGTGGGTTTAGGGGCGCTACGGTCGAGGACTTCGCTCAGATCCGCGAAGCTTGTGGTAGGAGCGGCAGGAGCGGCTTTCTTCTCGGGTTCGGGCGCGATAGCGGTCTTGATGTTGATCGAGATGCCGCTGCGGGGTTCAAAGAGGCGAGTGCTGGGCTTGCCCATCTTCTCAACCGTGAGCAGAAGCAGGCGCGTAATGCTCAGGTCGTTGATGGTGATGAAGGCGAAGACGATCGAAAGCAGGCCGGGGATCCAGAGAATAGCGGTAGTGATAATGCCCGGGGCGCCGTACATCTTCTGGGCCGTGATGTAGAGGATATAACTGAAGCCGCCGCCGAGAGCCACGGTGAGGATCTGGCGCAGCGTCAGGGGACCGACGATGCGGTCCTCGATGTAGACGTTCTGCGGGATCTTGACCGGGTCAATAGGCATATCTGGATAGTATAGCACAAAACGGGCCGGCCGAGAATCCGGCCTTTTCTCAAATGTCAGCGGATTTCGCGGTGATATATTGCTTATTTACTAAATATATTATATAATAATAGTTAGTCCTGCGTCTCTAGGTGTCTCAGTTCTCTCAAACCGGAGTGACTCTGATGGAAGCGATCGTTCTGTTCCTGATCTCCCACCCCGCGCTGATGGTGACTTTGGTGGGTACCCTGATCCTGCTGATCCCGTGTACCCCCGAAGTCGTGCGGTACTGGAAACGCAACTCGTGGACGTACTACCGGATGGCTTTCGAGAGGTACGGCGAGGTGTACTACCTCCGCCGCAATCGTCTCGACCACTGGGAAGTCCGCCCCGCGGACTGCAAGGTATGGTGTAATGCCAACGATGGCAGTGTCGAGTATTCGGACGTGTGCCGACGTACGCACACGTACGTCTACACCCCGAAGAACCGTTGCGTACGCGGGTTGACGGGGGTGATCATCAGCACCCTCGTCCACGGCTGGGACGTTCTTGCCCAGGCCGAAGCCGTACCCTGCAGCAAGGAACTCGCCTCGTCAGTCATCTGGCGGGAACCGGCCTACATCATCTGACGTAGGACCAAAACCGCCCCCGTGCTTGCACGAGGGCGGTTGTTTTACATGCGCGTTCTTAGGCGGTGACTTCCTCCGTCTCGGTGTCTTCCACTTTCACTGCGCTCTCGCCGCGGTTGAAGGTGAGGCGGTCACCTTCGCCGATATCGATGGCGATGGTGTCGCCGGGGGCGAACATGCCCTTCAAGATCTGCTCGGCGATCTCATCTTCGAGCTTCTCCTGGATGACGCGGCGGACCGGGCGGGCGCCGTACTCGGGGTCAAAGCCGTGGATACC
>CAZEVM010000011.1:26848-27198 GCA_964515645.1 uncultured Candidatus Peribacteria bacterium
GACGGCCTTGGCTGAGACCTTCAGCTGGTAGCCCTGGGCCTTCAGGCGGGCACGGAAGGCATCGAGGTGGATCTTCACGATCTTCTGGATGTGTGCCTGGGTGAGGGCGTTGAAGACGATGATGTGGTCGATGCGGTTCAAGAACTCGGGGCGCATGTGCTCCTTGAGTTCGCTGATCACCTCGGTGCGGCGCTGCTCGTACTCAGCCTCTTCGGTCTTCGCAGCCTCATCATCCACCTTGAAGCCGATCTTGGCGGCCTGCTGCGTCAACTTCTTGGCGCCGACGTTTGAGGTCATGACGATGATGGTGTTGCGGAAGTCGACCTGCTTGCCCTGACCGTCGGTGAGGA
>CAZEVM010000012.1:0-26474 GCA_964515645.1 uncultured Candidatus Peribacteria bacterium
AGCCGTTCACCTCCACCGCCTGGGTACCCGAGGGTACGCCGCCGCGCAGCGTGATCTCGTTGGCCTGCGTGCGGTACGTCTGGCCATCGCGAGCGGGAGCGGTGATGGTGGGCGCGGGGAGAGCTGAGACCGTGGCCGTGACAGTGCGCTGCAGCTGGGCCATGACGAGCCCCTTCTCATCGAGAGCCTCGACGCTAATGACAAGTTCGCCGCTCTCTACGGCCAATTCTTGTGAGAATGACTTGGTCTCGACGTTGAGCGCAGCCTGATAACCATTCACACGAACGCGCACCACACCCTGACCGACAGTGCCGGAGACGGTAACCGTGCCACTCTCGATGGTAGCCCCTTCAATAGGCGCAGCGAGGGTGAGCACGGCTGTGCCGATGCCTGCCAATGAGGAAGGATCTGACGCCACCGACCCAGACGGAGCGGCGACATTGGCAGCGGCACGACTGGCGACCAAGAACGTGGCAGAGGGATCGCCAACGGTCAGCGGCGAGCGGTACTGATACAGATCGGAGCTGATGGAGGCATCGTCATCGGGCAGAGCGAGCGTCTGGCCTTCGCCCACCAGCACGGTGGAACCGGTCTTCAAGCGGATCTCCGCGCCCAGGCCAGCGCCGTCATAGACAGAGGCAGTGCGCAGACCCACCACCGCCTCGGTGCGTTCGGCAAATGAGAAGGTGAATGCAGGCGTCGTGACCGTGCGCAGCAGGGTGCCGCTGGCGGCCGGAGCAAGCAGCCACACCTGGCCGCGCGTGAGAGAAACCTCCAACATCGATTCGCCGTCGGCAGCCTGCTCGCTGGAGACAATCTTCAGCTCAGTGTCCTCGTCGAGGCGCATCACGGTGCCATCGAAGAACGAGAGGCGCACGTGGCCATTGCCACCAGTGGAGAGCGTGTCACCCGGGTAGAGCGGCAGGCCATCCTGGACCGCCTGAACCTCTCCCCCGTCGATCATGACGTTGACCGTGCCGCCGCGCTCCACTTGCACCTGGGCCGGGGCGCGCTGGTCGGTACCGGCCGACGAGAACCACATAAAGAGGCGCACCAAGCCGTACAACATGCCCGCGAGTAGCACCAAGGCGATGAGCGCGGTCAACAAACCGCCGCGATCACCTCGGGAGGACGAGAGAGCGTAACTTCCACGGCGCGGTGGGCGGTACGGGGTCAACATACGCGGTCGTTAAGCGTACGGTAGCAGTGATGGGGAGCGCAAGCACCCCCTGCCACGCAAAAAAGCCTCGCCCCATCTGAATTTCTCCTCAGAGTGTGACACGATCCACCTCCGACTGGGTGGTGATACCCTCGGCCACCAGCTTGCCGCCAAATTCGCGCATGTTCATGTAGCCCTCGCTACGAGCGACTTTCTCCAGTTCTCCCTCCTCGGCCTGTGAGAGAATGAGATCGCGAATCTTCGGTGAGCAAGGCAGCACCTCGGCGATGACCGTGCGGCCCGAGTAGGTTTTAGGATCGGCAGGGTCAATCGTGCCGGCGGCCTTTGCCGCGTCGGAGACCTTACGCACGAGACGCTGGGCCATCACTCCGCGCAGAGCCGGAGCGAAGGTGTACGGACTGACGCCCATGGAGAGGAGGCGCGGAATAGCCTCCAGGGCGGAGTTGGTGTGCAGGGTCGAGAGCACCATGTGGCCGGTGAGGGCGGCGTCAATGGCGGTCTGGGCGGTCTCGAGGTCGCGGATCTCACCCACGAGGATGACGTTGGGGTCGTGGCGGAGGATGGAGCGGAGACCCGAGGCGAAGGTATAGCCGTGGTCGGGGTCGATCTCGCTCTGCACCATGCCGGCAATCTCGTATTCCACCGGATCCTCCAGCGTGATGATGTGGCGCTTGGTACCCACGAGCTCTTTTAGAAGAGCGTAGAGCGTCGTCGTCTTACCCGAGCCGGTCGGACCAGTGACCAGGAAGAGACCGTACGGCGTGTGGGTAATGGCCGAGAGCTTCTGGTGCATCTCCTCGGTAAAGCCGAGTGTCTCGAGTGTGACGATGCCGCGCTTGGGATCAAGGAGACGGAGCGTAATACTCTCGCCAAAGCGCGACGGAATGGTGGCCACGCGGACGTTCACCTCGCGGTCGCCGGCCGAGAACGTGTACTGGCCGTCCTGGGGAATATTGGTGACGTTCAGCTTGAGCTTACTCACGAACTTCACGCGGCGCAGGAGTGCTTCATAGTCTTCCTGGCTCAACGGCTGCTCAGCCTCGAGCATGCCGTTCAAGCGGATCTCCAAACGCACGCCGTCTTTCTCTGGAGAAGCATGAATGTCGGACGCGCCCAGCGTCGTACAACGCTGTTCGAGCTCGTGGAGAATCTGTTCGCCGCGGAGGGAGGCCTGTTCGGGCATTCCCTTTATTGTAGCACAAACTAGCCCTATCCGCTATTCTCAAATCCTCGATGGGACTGCGGAAAACCAGCACAATCTCGGAAACGCAGAAGAAGCGCTCTTATGTGCGCCGGATGGTCGTTGTCCACGGCGTCTTGATGGTGATGCTCCTCATCATCGTGGCCCGCCTCATGGACCTGCAGCTCTTCCGCCAGTCGGAGTACGGCAACCTCGCCTCGTCCCAGCACTTCGGCAGCATCCGCCTGCCAGCCAAGCGCGGCGACATCCTCACTGTGAACAGTCGCACCGGCGAGACGAGCATCCTCGCCACCAACACCACGCTCGATCTGGTCTACGTCGACCCACTCATCGTCGATGACCCCGCCCACATCGCCGAACTACTCGCCGACACGCTCGTCACCCAGGACGTGCACGAGGCCTGTTCGCAGGCCAAGCCGGAGTGCCCGAGCGAGCTCCGCACGTTCTACAGCGAGGCCTTCGACCCGCTCGAGCTCATGAAGCGTCTCACCGGCAGCGGCAAGCTCCTCGAACCCCTCCCCGTCGGCTCCCCTTCTCCGGAGACGGTGAACATCAAGGTGCCCGACCTGACAGAGATTCGCCGTCGCTTTGCTCGCGGCATCGAGACGCGCATCGCCGAGAAGCGCATCACCTTTATCCCGCTTAAATATGGCGCGAATAAAGAAGAAATGCGCGCCGTCAGTGAGTTGCAACTCACCGGCATCACGGTCGATCAGGCGCAAAATCTCATCTGGGCGAACCCTGAAGTGGTCGATCAGTCGCGCCTCGGCTCCATGAGCCGTGCCATCGCCCCGCTCCTCGACCAAGACTCACTCGTTATTGAGAACTCTCTGCGCTCGCGCCCGCTGCGCTACGTACCGATCATGCGCCGCATCCCGCCGGCCATGTCACTAAAAATAAAGGAGGCCCAGCTGGAATCACTCCGCCAAACGGCGGCCAAGCGTGCCGCCCTCAGCAACCCCAAGGACCGCGAGAAGGTGGTCGACCCACTCCGGTCCATTGCCATGATTCCCGAGCACTGGCGCTACTACCCCGATGCGACGCTCGCCTCGCAGCTCGTCGGCTTCCTCAATCGCAACCAGGACGCCCAGTACGGCATTGAACGTACCTTCGACGCCGAACTCCGCGGCCAGGAAGGAGAAATCTCCACCGTCAGCGATCCCACCGGCGGCCAGATCGTGACGAGCGAACAAACCATCCGCGCCGCCAAGGACGGCGATAACGTGGTGCTCACTATCGATCCCTTCATCCAAAAGTATGTAGAAGAAAAGCTGGCCGAGACGGTGAAGGCAACCGATGCCGAGCACGCCCAAGTGATCGTCATGGATCCGAAAACCGGCCGCATCCTGGCGATGGCCAATGCCCCCCTCTTCGACCGCAGCGACTACGGTGACGTCTTTGAGAAAGAGACAATCATTCTTACTCCCGATCAGGAAAAGCAAATCGTGATTGAAATCATCGATCCAGAAACGAATGTACGTATTATGCAAGGTTCAACCTTTGATGTCTTTGACCCTGCAGGGCGCGCCCTTCTATCGGAAAAACTACGCAATGAACTCACGGCTCTTGAGGCGCTTCACGATCTTCATGATCTCACTCGCTACTACATCTACCGCGGCGAGACGACACGCTACGAAGTCTTCCCCACCTCGTTGCCGGGAGTGTGGATGAAGTACCGGAACACCATTGGCGTCGGTGCGTATATCAACCGCACCACGCAGGAATTCTACGAACCGGGCTCGGTTATGAAATCGATCACCATGGCCATTGCCCTCGATCAAGGTGAGGTCACCCCTAGCTCTACCTACGTTGATAGCGGCGCCGTCATTCGTAATGACTTCCCGATCGATAACAACGACTTTAAGCACTACGGCGTCGTGACGATGACAAACTGTCTCGAATACTCCATTAACACCTGCATGGTGCACATCGCCGAATTACTGGGCCGTAAGCTGTTTCACAGCGCCCTGCAGCGGTTTGGATTTGGACACGTCACAGGCATTGAGTTAGAGGATGAAACCACGGGAGATCTGTCGCCCTGGCGCACCTGGAGCGACGCTCAGCTTGCCACCACCTCCTTCGGACAGGGTATCGCTGTGACACCTATTCAGATGATCGCTTCTCACACACCGCTGGCAAACAAGGGGCGCTTAATGAAACCAACCATAGTCGACAGCATTATCCACGCCGACGGCACGATCGTAAAAAATGAACCCGTGATCATCGATCAAGTCATTACTCCAGAGACCGCCGAAACCATCACCGCCATGCTCGTCAGCTCGGCCGAGCTGGGCTTTGCCAAGGCAGGCCGCCCCGAGGGGTATCAGGTTGCAGGTAAGACCGGCACCTCGCAGATCGCCGGTCCCGGCGGCAAGTACGAAACCGGTACCGGCGCCACGATCGCCTCGTACGTCGGCTACGGACCCGTCACCGATCCCAAGTTCATCGTCTTAGTGAAGATCGACCGCGCCACCTATAAATCGATCGTGCACGGCGCCGTCGCCGCTGCCCCGCTGTTCAAGGAGATCGCCGCGTTCCTCTTCCAGTACTACGGCATCCCGCCGGATCGGGGTTGATCACTCGTCGCCCGCGGTCATCAAGTCGCGAAGCTTCCCCAGCGCCTCACTCTCAATCTGACGGACGCGTTCGCGCGTCAGACCGATACGCTCACCGATGTCCTTCAGCGTTTCTTTTTTCGCATTCAAAAAGCGCCCATTCATGATCTCGCGCTCACGTTCGTCGAGTCGCCCCAAGAATTTCAACATAAGCTCGATCTCACCCTCATCGAGAACGATCTCTTCCGCCGTTTTATGATCATCGGGAATCCAGTCCGCAATACTCTCGCCCTCTCCGTCCTCACCCTCGACCGAGCCACCGTTGATGCGGCGGGTCTGCAGCGAGAGCTGGAGATTTCGCATCTTCGCCTTTTTAACACCGAGGTATGACTGCACTTCCTCATTCGTCGGCACTCGCTTCAATTCCTCCTGTAGAACGTTGATGGCCCGGAAATACTTGCTCGTCAGTTCGGCCATGTAGGCCGGCACGCGAATCTTTGGCGCCTGGTTGATGAGCGCACGCTTGATGGATTGCTTAATCCAATAGCTGGCGTAGGTGGAGAAGCGGGTGTTGTACGTGAGCGGATCGAATCCCTCAACCGCACGCATCAGGCCAAGATTCCCCTCCTCAATCACATCTTCCAGTGCCAAGCCCTTGCCCATGTACCCGCGGGCAATATTCACCACCAGTCGCAGGTTGGCGCGAATGAGATGATCGCGAGCCTCCATATCGCCGTTCGAGATGCGGGCCGCCAACTCCCCTTCTTCTTCTCGCGTCAGGAGATCGACTTCATTGATCTCGCGTAGATACGTGCCGAGTGGTGTCTCACTCTTGCCATTGCGAGAGGCGGCCACAAACTCGTCGGCTCCATCGGCATGAAACCTATCGCCGTTGGTGGAATATGTACGGGTACGTCCCATTGGCCGGGCAGTCTGCACTTCGAAAATCACCAGCGCAAACGGTTTCATGAAGCCACCAATAATGGCTTCGTAGAGAGGTATATCCCCTATCACTTCACCACCACGCTCTTGGCCAGGTTCCTCGGCATGTCCGGATCCTTGCCGCGCTTCACGGCGAGCTGATAGGCCAACACCTGGATCGGGAGGATAGTAACAATGGACTGAGCGGCGCCGGCATCCGGCACGCGGATCCACCGATCGAACGCCTCGTTATCTTTGGGCCCCACACCAATCACAAAGCCGCCACGCGCCTTCAGCTGCACGGCATTACTGATGATGTCGGGCGTCACTTCATCTTCGCCCACCAGCGCGATGCAGGGCACATCTTTCTCAATGAGGGCAATGGGGCCATGCTTCAGTTCGCCGCCGGCAAAGCCTTCAGCGTGGATATAGCTCACCTCCTGAATCTTAATCGCGCTCTCGAGCGCCATGGGATAGTGCCAGCTTTTACCGATGATGTAGAGGTCCTCCTTCTCGCGGATCTCATCGGCGATCTTGGCAATGTGATCGACATAGCGCGGATTCAGCAGGTCGTTGATCTGCGCGGCCGTCTCGAGGAGCAGTTTCTTGCCTTCGGCCAACTTTCCCTTGAGGGCGTGTGCGACAAGCAGCAGTACCGCCAGCTGGCCGGTGAGCGCTTTTGTGGAGGCCACGGCACGCTCGGGTCCGGCGTTAATGAGCAAGGTGTAATCGGCAGCACGGCTGATGGACGAGCCCGCCACGTTCACAATCGCGAGCACTTTAGAGCCCTTACTCTTGGCGACCTGGATCGCCTCCAGCACGTCGGCCGTCTCGCCACTCTGGCTCACCGCGATGAGCAGGCTCTCCGGACGGAGGAAGTGGTGATAGAGCTTAAACTCGCTGCCAGGCGCGAAGTTCACGTGATGCTCGGCGACGACGGAGAAGAAGTACTCGGCCGCCATGCAGGCCTTACCAGCCGTGCCGCAGCCCACGAGGAACGTGCCGCGCGCGTTGCGGATGGCCTCGGCCACCGCCTCGATCTCGGCCGGGTCCTGGTTCACGGCACGGGCCACGCTCTCCTTCTGATCCATGATCTCCTTCAGCATGTAGTGCGCGAAGTCGCCCTTCTCCGCCTGTTCCACCGTCCACGAGATCTCGATCTCGCGCTTCTCGCGCACAGAGCCGGAGCGAAGATCGGTAAAGAGAATCGTCTGACCGTCGGTCACCACCATCTCACCGTCGTCGAGGTACATCACGGTGCGTGTGTGCTTTAAGAACGCCGGCGTATCTGAGGCGATGAAGTAGCCATCACTCCCCTTCCCTACGATCAGCGGCGAGCCCGTGCGCACGGCCACAAGCAGGTTGCTGGCGCTGTGCATGGCAACGATGCCGTTACGGCCCGTGCAACGACAAGCGGCGCGTCGGACGGCAGAGGCGAAATCCTGCGTCTCTTTATAGGATTCTTCAATGAGGTGGGCGATCACCTCAGTGTCGGTCTCAGAGAGGAAGTGGTACCCCTTGGCCTGCAGCTCAGCCTTCAACTCCTGGTAGTTCTCAACGATACCGTTGTGCACCACGGCGATCGTGCCGTTGGCGCTCAGGTGCGGGTGCGCGTTCGCGCGGGTCACGCCGCCATGGGTGGCCCACCGCGTATGACCAATGGCGAGGGAGCAATCCTTGCCCCAAGCCGACGGGTCCACGCCGCCGATCTTGCCGATCTCCTTCTCTAAACGGATGGAACCATTGAGCTCTTTCCAGGCCATGCCCCAGGAGTCATACCCGCGGTATTCAAGGCCCTTAAGGCCCGTAATGACGATCTCGCCCGCGTGAGCGGGCCTACCGGCGTAGCCGAGGATTCCACACATGGCAGGGATTCTTCTCCCCTTGCCCTCTGGGGTCAAACAGGATGGCTGGTTGCCTTGACGCCCCCTCCCCTTTCGCCTACATTCTTCGGGCTTTTCCGCTTTTACGACCCTCTCATGCCCCTGACCAAGTCCGCCGCCAAAGCTTCCCGCCAGAGCCGCTCACGCCAGGCTCGTCTCACGCCGTTCAAGACGCGTATGAAGACGTCCATGAAGAGTGTGCTCGATTCGGTGAAGGAGAAGAAGACGCCGGATGCCGTGAAGCAGCTGTCCGAGGCCTTCAAGGCCATCGACACCGCCGCCAAGAAGGGTCTCATCCACCGCAAGACCGCTGATCGCCGCAAGTCTCGCCTGAGCCGCATGCTCGCGACGCTGCAGCCGAAGAAGGCCTGAGCATGGCCATCCTCGCTCTCGATATCGGCCGCCGTACGACGGGCGTGGCCTGCTTCGATGAGTCGATCGGATTCCCCTTCCCGCTTGAGCCCATCACGGGCGACAGCGCGGAGACCATTTTGGCTGTGCGCCAACTAGCCACTAACCGGAAAGTTGATACGCTCGTGATTGGACTCCCCCTTCTCCCCGACGGGACCGAGGGCGAGCAGGCCAGCCATACCCGCGAACTCGCGGAGCAATGGGAGAAGGACGGCCTGACGGTACATTTCCTCGACGAACGCTACACATCCACGGTCGAAAACGGCGATCAGAACAGTCACGCCAAGGCGGCAGTGTCTCTCCTGCAAATGGCCCTGGATCGGGGCCTCTTAAAGTAATACCAACCCTATTTCATTGGCTTACTCTTGCCATTTCGTAAAAAGTTGACAACTTCATAAAAGTCTATAAATTAGCATATCCCTGGTGAGTGACTTGTCAGCTCAATTGCGCAAATTGATCTCAAGACACAACACCTGAGGAACGTCCATCAGAACCCCTCGCTCATCTTTTATTCCTGTCAATGTTCTGGTAGAACAAGGGTTAAATTCTTCCCTCCCTCCCCGCCGCTTATGTCCCCCCAAAATCCTGCGACGACGGCTGCCGCCTCTGCGGCACCCAAACTCTCGGTCAATCTCCAGTCTTTGCTGGATGACCTCTTCCTGGTCCTGACCGACAAGGAGGCCACGGTGATCCGTCGCCGTTTCGCCCTCCAGGGACACCCGAAGCAGACGCTGGAGAAGATCGGCAAGCACTTCAAGGTAACCCGCGAGCGCATCCGCCAGATCGAGAGCATCGCGCTCTCCAAGCTGCGCCGCACGGTCCGCACCACCAAGCTCAACGACGTCAACGAGATGGCCAAGGGCATCCTCCGCATCCATGGCGGCGTGATGCGTGAGGATGAGCTTGTCTCCCAGGTTCTGCGCCGCCTTGCTGGCGGTTCGCCGGATGTGGATGGCGCCGTGCTCCGCCTGGCCTACAGCATCGATACCGAGCTCGCTCCGTCCGGCACGGGCGGCACCTTCGCTCCGTTCTGGCGCGTCGAGTCGCTGGCCACCGACGACATTTCTGTGATCGTCGATTCGATCGTGAAGATCCTCAAGAAGCGCAAGTCGTGCATGAAGCGCGACGAGCTGGTCTCGGCCGTCCAGGCCTTGAACCTCTTCGGTGACCGCATTCCGAGCCGCGAACTCATCATCAGCTGTCTCGCCGTCGACGAACGCCTCAAGGAGATCGACGAGGGTTGGGGCCTCACCGAGTGGCGCTTCGTCCGCCCCCGCTCCATCCGCGACAAGGTGGAGATTGTCCTCAAAAAGTCCGGCCAGCCGCTGCACTTCATGGATATCGCCAACCGCATCCGCGAAGCACACTTCGACCACAAGAACGTCACCGTCCAGGCCGTCCACAACGAACTCATCCGCTACCCACAGTTCGTCCTGGTTGGTCGCGGCCTCTACGCTCTCAAGGAGTGGGGCTACGAGCCCGGTACGGTCGCCGATGTCATCGAGCGCATCCTCAAGGACAAGGGCCCGCTCTCCAAGCGCGAGATCATCGCCGAGGTGGCCAAGCAGCGCACGGTGAAGGTCGGCACCATCTCCCTCAACCTCCAGAAGATGCCGTACTTCGTCCGCGTGGGCCGCGCCGTCTACGCCTTTGAGCCGAGCAAGAAGTAATTCCCCCTGCTCCCAGAGTCACGAAAGACGCCGCCGGAAAGCGGCGTTTTTCTTGTCCCGAAGCCATGGCAGACATTGACAAGTAAACAGTACATGTCAGAATGTGCCCGCAGGTCGCCGCCGGCGACCGCTGTTTCTCACCACCGGAAAGCGAGGATTTCCTATGCGACGTTTGCTCGGCCTGAGCGCCCTGATCGCGGTCATGTACGTGGCCTCCCTGATCATCACCACTCCCAGCACGGCCTACGCCCAGAAGGGCAACGCTGGCACCAACCACCAGATCAAGATCTTCCCCCTCGAAGAGAAACTCTCCACTTCGGAGGCAGAGATTAACGACTGGCTGAAGACAGCCAGCCCGAAGATCATCAAACTGCAGCTCATCCCGGCCCACGAAGAAAACAGCGCCCTGGTCATCACCTACGAAAAGAAGGGCACCGACCCCCGAACACAGTGCATCAAGCTCTTCGAGCAAGACGGCCGCCACACGGAATTCGAGCGGAAGGTGAACGCTTGGCTCGGCACCGAAAAGGCTACCATCGTCGCTCAGGACATCACCCTGGCTCTGCATCAGCGGCATACCTTTTTCCAGGGCGCGTACGTCTACGTGAAGTAACCTTCCACCAGGCCGACTCCCCTGCCATGATCTACGTAGAAAGGAGGCCCGAGCGGCGGCTCGCTTCCGCTCATCACACCCCGTCCGGCGACCATGCCGGGCGGGTTTTTTCGTGCTCGCCAGCACCGGCCGACCGTGGGACAATCCGCGCATGCCCCGCCGCGCCCTCCTCACCCTCGTCGCCATTGTCGCCTGTATCCTCGTCGGCCTCTTCTGGCTCTGGCCGGCCGGATCGCCCCCTGTAAACCTCCCCAAAGGCGAACAAACCGTGACGGGCGTCCTCAACCGCGCCCCGCTCTCACTCACGCGCCGCGGTACACACGTGCTCTCCAAGGACGGCGAGCGCTTCAGCATGGTGGAGAGCGCTTCGGTCACCCTTGATCGTTACGAAGGCCAGACGGTGACCCTCCGCGGCACCTTCGAACCCAATACCGATGCCAAATCGCTGCCAGTACTCGTTGTGACGGGCATCGACGTGCAGAAGGACGAATTCCGCGAGGAAGCCGTCCCGAGCCTCGGCCTCACCTTTTCCATTCCGGCTACGTGGAAGCGCGAAGGCGCTGATCCGGCCCTCACCTTCACTGCCTCAGGTAGCACACTACTGACGCTGAGCGTCCAGCCCGGCGCCGTGAACCCTTCCGAATCAAACCTCTCCATCTCCTCGCGCCTGGCCCAACGCACCGTCAACGCCCAGAGCGGCTCAGGCACCATCGTCGTCCAGCTCGAAAACGCGCGCATCCTCACGCTGAAGTTCGCCCCCCTCGCCCCCGATCCCGTCACCGCCTTGGAGCGCCTCACGCAGATCACTCGCAGCTTGAAGTTCGTCTCGCAGACCTCGTCGGGCAGCGTGCCCGCTGGCAGCGGCGCCACGCTCCCCTGCGGCGGTGAAGCCGGCATCCTCTGCCCCAAGGGCTCGTACTGCCAGATCACCGACGGCAACGTCGGACGCTGTCGCAGTCTCTAAACGCCCGCATCCAGTCTCTCGCTCGCTTTTATAAGGTGTACGAAGATACACCATAACCGTTCCCAGTGAGAGGCAAGCAGATGTTGTTTGACGACGGACTTCCGGCGCGACAGACTAGGTGCACATTCATCCACCCAATCCCCTCCACCTCCATGACCAGCAAGACGCAAGACACCGAGCTCGACTCCACCAAGAAATCCGCCAAGCACGATCCCAAGGCCGAGGCGATCAAGGCCGCCCTCGCCGCCATCAAGAAGCAGTACGGCGATGGCGCCATCATGGAGATGGGTGACCGCGATATCGTCGCTATCCCCAAGGTTTCCTCCGGTTCCCTCTCACTCGACCTCGCCATGGGCGGTGGCGTGCCGCTTGGACGCATCATCGAGATCTACGGCCCGGAATCGTCGGGCAAGACGACCCTCGCCCTCCACATCATCGCCGAAATGCAGCGAAAAGGTGGCAAGGCCGCCTTCATCGACGCCGAGCACGCCCTCGACCCCACCTACGCCAAGCGCATCGGCGTCGACACCGACTCACTCCTCATCTCCCAGCCCGATGACGGCGAGCAGGCCCTCGAAATCACCGAGACCCTCGTCCGCTCCGGTGCCGTGGACATCATTGTCGTCGACTCCGTGGCAGCCCTGACACCCCGCGCCGAGATCGAAGGCACCATGGGCGACCAGCACATGGGCCTGCAGGCCCGCCTCATGAGCCAGGCGCTGCGCAAGCTGACGGCGATTGTCAGCAAGACCAACTGCACCGTCATCTTCATCAACCAGCTGCGTATGAAGATCGGCGTCATGTTCGGCAACCCCGAGACCACCACCGGCGGCAACGCCCTCAAGTTCTACGCCTCGGTCCGCCTGGACGTCCGCCGCATCGAGAAGATTACCGAGAAGGGTACGGAAGAAGGCCAGGAGATCGTTGGCAACCGCATCCGCGTGAAGGTGGTAAAGAACAAGGTCGCTCCCCCGTTCCGCCAGGCCGAATTCGACATCCTGTACGCCCGCGGCATCAGCCGCTCCGGCGATATCCTGGACCTCGGCCTCAAGGCCGGCTTCATCGAGAAGTCGGGCGCCTACTTCCGAGTCGGCGAGGAGACCATCGGCCAGGGGCGCGAACAAGCCAAGGCCTACCTGGAGGAGCACACGAAGATGGCCCAAGACATGGAGAAGGCCATCCGGGAGCACCACGACACGCTATTGAATGCCTGAGACATCGGACGAAGCACACCCCAGTGAGGAGGACTGGGGTGTTTTTCGTTGTGGATGATTCCACCAGTTCTCCGTTTGTTTTCCACAGTCTGTCCACAGAGCCGAAGCGGTCCGACGGCCGTTCCTTGTCAGTGCGGCGGCGATGATCCAGAATCCTCTTCCCACCCATGTCGACCCCCCTCCCGTACGACACGCCGCCCCACGCTCTCGATGCCGAGCGCACCGTGCTAGGTGCTCTCTTGCTCGATAGCGACGCGATGATCCGTATCTCGGATATTCTGACGTCCGCGGATTTCTACGACCCCACCTACCGCCTCATCTACCAGGCCATCGAGCAACTGTACGCCCGCCATGAGCCGATCGACTTCGTGACAGTAGCAAGCAAGCTGCAGGACGTGCAGAAAATCCAAGAAGTGGGCGGCAGCGCCTTCTTGGCCGAGCTCGCCGCCTCGGTGCCGACCTCGTCACACATCTACCAATACGCCCAGATCGTGAAGGGCAAGGCGCTCCACCGCAGCATCATCGATGCCGGCCGCGAGATCACGGGCCTCGGCTATGCCACCGACCGTTCCGTGCCCGAGTTGCTCGAGGAGGTGGAGAAGAACGTCTTCAAGATCACCAACACCGTCATTAAGGAGAAGTTCATCCACATCCGCGACGTGCTCGACGCCCGTTACGAGAAGTTCGCCGAGATGCACGGCTCGCCGGACGACGAAGCCACTAAGGGCGTTCCCACCGGTTTTCAGAGCCTCGATTACAAACTCTCCGGTCTGCAACCGAGCGACCTCATCATCGTCGCCGCCCGCCCCTCCATGGGTAAGACCGCGTTGGCGCTGAACATCGCCCAGAACGCCGCGATTCGCTTTAAGAAGAGCGTCGGCATCTTCTCGCTCGAAATGAGCAAGGAGCAGCTCGTGGACCGCCTCTTCGCCTCTATGCTCGGTGTCGACAGCTGGAAGTTGCAGCGCGGCAAGCTCGAAGACAGCGACTTCCAGAACATGGGCCCGATCATGGACGAGCTCTCTAAGGCCAACATCTTCATCGACGATTCGGTGGCCTCATCGCTTCCCGAATTGCGCACCAAGGCCCGCCGCCTGCAGATGGAACACGGCCTCGACCTCATCGTCATCGACTACCTCCAGCTGATGAGTACCGGCAATGCCAACTACGCCGGCAACCGCGTGCAGGAGATCTCCGAGATCTCCCGCGCCCTTAAGCAGATCGCCCGTGAGTTGCACGTACCCGTCATCGCCCTCTCACAGCTCTCCCGCGCCGTCGAATCGCGCCCCGGCAACATCCCTCAACTCTCTGACCTGCGTGACTCCGGCTCCATCGAGCAGGACGCCGATGTGGTGCTCATGATGTACCGCGAGGACTACTACGAGGAGGACAGCAGCCGCGCTGGCATCACCGACGTCTACATCCGCAAACACCGCAACGGCCCCGTCGGACGCGTGGAACTCCTGTTCAAGAAGGAGCAACTGCGGTTCTACGACATCGACAAGGTCCACGACGCCGATTAGCATTCCAGGCATGGATCCTCTCATCCGTCCGGACGTCCCCTTAGCGACGATCCTCGTCTATGCCGTGATGGCGTTCAGTTTAGTACTGGCTTTCACGCCCTGGTTCGTCAATTTCTTGCGCTTCAACCGCATTGGCAAGGAGCTCCGGGTGGAGAGCATCGACGGTCGCGACGCCACCGTCTTCCAACAGTTTCACAAGGCCAAGTGGGGCACCCCCACCATGGGCGGCATCATCATCTGGCTGGGTGTCCTGGTGACCGTCCTCCTCTCCCGCCTCTTCTCGTACATCGGCCTGACGGACTACTCGCTCCTCCAGCGCCGCGAGGTGTACCTACCGCTCTTCACCATGATCACCATGGGCGTACTCGGCGCCGTGGACGACTACCTGAACATCCGCGGGGTCGGCAAAACCAAAGGTCTGGCCTGGCTGCCGAAGCTGCTCACCATGCTCTTTATCGCCACTGCCGGCGCTTGGTGGTTCTATACCAAACTCGAGTTCAATAGCATCGCCGTCCCCTTCTACGGCGAGGTATTCCTCGGCATCTGGTACGTGCCGCTCTTCATCTTGGTCATGGTCTCCACGGCTAACGCCGTCAACTTCACCGATGGCCTCGACGGCCTGGCAGGCGGACTGCTCGTCATCGCCTTCGGCGCCTTCGGCGTCCTGGCCTACGTGGAGGGTCTGACGGTCCTCTCGGCCTTCTGCGCAGCCACGGCTGGCGCGATCGCCGCCTTTCTCTGGCACAACGTCCCTCCTGCCCTGTTCTTTATGGGCGATACCGGCTCCATGGCGCTTGGCGGGACACTCGGCGTAATTGCCCTCATGACAGACGATGTACTCCTCTTGCCGCTCATCGGCATCGTCTTCCTGATTGAACTCCTCTCCGTGGTCATTCAGCTCACGAGCAAGAAACTCCGCGGCGGCAAGAAGGTGTTTATCGCTGCACCCATTCACCATCACTTCGAAGCCCTACAGTGGGGCGAAAGCAAAGTGACGATGCGCCTCTGGATTATCGGCGGATTCGGCGCCCTTCTGGGCGTCATCATCGGCGTCGGTGCTCAGTACTGATCACCCGCTGCGTCCTTCGGGGCATCAGCCGTAGCTGCCGGACCGTTATCCCAAAAAGCCTCGTTGAGAGCCTTGGGCAACACGTCATCGAGCGAGGCTTGGCCGCGGATCTCGAAGACTTTGCCAGCCACTTTGAAAATCTTCTTCATTGAGCGATACGTACCCCACGGGTAGTAGCGCACCTTCGGCTTGCGCGGTCGCTCCGCACGTCCGCCACGTCCGCGTCCACGGGGGGTGGAGGCGGGTGGGGGCGTCACAGCTACTGGCTCATCATCATCGTCGACAGTAGTGGCGCCGGGGAACTCGCGCGGTGGGCGGGCAAGCTTTTTGGCATTACCTCGCTCGTCGAACTGTACGAGGCCGATCACGGCCCGGTTGTCCGGATCGACGTACACAAGGTCGTCATCCTTGTATTCAGCAGCAGTGACAGGTGTATCAGTCATAGAATTAGCGGATTACAGGATGCTCTTCCGCCGGCAATGGAGGCGGAGGCGGAGGGGGCGGCGTATCAGGTGCGGAGACCGTTGGAACAGACGGGGGCACGTGGGCGAAGTGGTCTTCGGGATGATGGAATAACTCACGAACCTCGTGGCGGCGCTGCTCGCGGTAGAGCAGGTACGTGTAGAGCGTCGAGACGAGACTGCCAATGAGGCTGAGGTAAATACCAAAACGCAGTCCCATGCGCGGGAACTCGAGCGTCACCTTGGTGAGCACCGAGAGTGCGGCCAGGATGAGCACCGAGGCGATGAGTGTAAGGAAGAAGCGCACGACATGCTGGCGAGGCTGGCTGACCAGGCGGGAGCCGCCGAGTAGCGGAACAGCAATGATGGCAATCACCACCAGGTGCAGTAGCACGACGGCAAAGCCGATGAACGACGTGAAGAAGCCCAGGCCCGAGAAGACCTGTTCATCCTGACCTCCCCACTGACCGGAGATCCAAGGTAAAAGCACGCCGATGATGGCCAGAAGCGCGCCAGCATTGAGAATGCGCTCCTCAAGATCGAGGGCCGACAAAATGCGGCGCAAGCGGACAGAGGACATGGCCACCATCATAGCACACTCGGCGGAACCCCGGAGCGGGGCTACACTGGGCTCGTGCACCTGCATCTGGACATCCGGGAAGCCTGTCGGCCCACCCCGGCCGGCAAGGGCGTTTGGACGCTTGGATTCGTGCGCGAGCTCCTGTCCCGCCCACTCCTTCTAACGCTCCACACCGACGCACCGTTGCCGCCCGAATTACTGGCGCTCGCCACCGAGCGAACCAACCCCGCCCGCGTCGTCATTTCACCAGCTTATGGCGGACTCTGGCACCTGGCCACGGCCAAGCGCCTCAAGGACCTCAAGGCCGAGACCTACCTGAGCCCGACGAGCTTCATCGTCCCCGCCCTGCTCGGACGCGGCATCCGCACTTTCCCCGTTGTCCACGACCTCATCGCCTTCCGTCGCGAGGAGCATTCGTCGCGCGCCGCCCTCATCGAACGCCTCACCTTCGGCCGCGCCATGCGAAATGCCGCCGGCATCCTCACCATTAGCGCGGCTACCAGAAGCGACCTACTGCGCCACGAGCCCAGCCTGGACCCGGCGTGTGTGACGAGCATCTTCGCCGGCCCGCGCCTCCCCTCCCCTCCTGCTGCTGTCCGCGACCGGAAGATCATCCTCTGCGTCGGCACGCTCTGCCCCCGCAAGAACCAAGAACGGCTGGTACGCGCCTTCGGCCGCTTACCCAACAACATCAAGCAGGATTGGACCCTGGTCCTCGCCGGCGGACGCGGCTGGAAAGATGAAGCCATCCTCGCCGCCGTGAAGGAGACGCCCGGCGTCGAGTGGTGCTCTTATGTGCCAGAGGCGGAATTGGAAGAGCTCTTTGCGCATGCCCAGATCCTCGCCTTCCCCTCGTTCTACGAGGGCTTCGGCCTGCCGGTACTCGATGCCTTCCAGCGCGGCCTGCCCGTGCTCACGAGCAATCGCGGCAGTCTGCAGGAGCTCGCCGGCGGCACGGCCTTCATCATCAATCCCGATAGCATCGCCGACATCGCCCGCGGCCTCGAGCAGCTCATGACCGACCGCGCGCTGCAGGATGACTTCTCCCGCCGCGGTCCCAACCGGGCGGCACGGTACTCGTGGAGCAAAACCGTCGACCTCGCCTTGGCCGCGATCTCAGACTGATTTCTTGGCCGCCTTGAGGGCGGCATCGATGGCCGGCACCTGGTCTTCGCGGCACTCCAGGACAATTCCCGTGCAGAACGGATGCGCCAAGGCCTGGCGCACGATATCGAGAAGGATCGTCTCGCCGCGCTCGCCGCCCCCGCGCAAGGCCAGCATCGGCTCGTAGGCGTGCACCGAGCGCTGGAAGACGTAGCTGTCCGGGACGTAGGGCGGATTACTGACGAGCAGGAACGGCGTCTGCACGTTGAGCACCGGTGCGAGCAAATCACCGCGGCGCAATTCCACGTGCCTCGCGACGCCGAGCCGAGCAAGGTTCAACGCCGCCAGGTCGAGTGCGTCTTGGCTGATGTCGGTGGCGATGAGCTTCAGGTTCTTGAACGTGCGGGCCAAGCTGGCGGCGATGCAGCCGCTGCCGGTACCCACTTCAATGACGAGTTCAGGACGAAAGGTGGAGAGCTGACGGTGTACGCCGGCCACGCCGATATCGATCTCGAGGGTGGCATCACCAATCTCTTCTTTGAGCACGCCTTCGGCCAGGGCCACCAGACGCTCGGTGCAGGCTCGCGGGATGAGCACGCGCGGATCCACCAGGAACGACTGCCCCAGGAACTGCTCCGTGCCGACGATGTACGCCGCCGGCTCGCCGGCCGCCAGGCGGGCAGCGACATGGGGCCAAAAGTCGGCCACCGGCTCGGGCAGCGCCCGATCCGGACGAGCCAAGAGCCAGGCGCGATCCTTACCCAGCAGCGTGGCCAAGACAGTCTCGCTGTCATTGCGGGACGGGCCGGGGATGTGGAGTGCCTCGTCGATCGTCACGGGGGTATGATACGCCCCGTGCGACCAATCGCCATCGACTGCCGTTTCGCCGACCGCCCCGCGGGACTGGGCCGCTTCACGCGTGAGCTCGTGGCCGCCCTGCTCGATCGCGCGCCCGCCGACACCGACTGGACCTTGATCGTCCGCCCGGGAGAGAAGCCGTGGTGGACCGCCGACCGGAAGACGCGTCTCATTGAGACCGCTCTCCCCCACTACTCCCTGCGCGAACAGCTCGAACTGCCCCGCCTGGTCCCGGCCGAGACCGGCGCCTTCCTCGCGCCGCACTTCAACGCCCCCATCTTCCTGCGCGTTCCCACCGTCGTCACCATCCACGACTTTATCCTGCACCGCTATCCCAACGACGCCTCACCGCTCCGGCAGCTGGCCTATCGTCTCCTCATGCGTACGGTCGCCCAGCGCTCCGCCACCATCTGCGCGGTGAGCCCATTCGTGGCCCAGGAGGTGCGTGCCATGTACGGCGAGCGCATGGCCAGGAAGACCGTCACGACCGGCGAGGGCGTGAGCGACGTGTACAACGCCCGTCCGGAAACCGAGCAAGCACACGTGCGCGCCCGCTACGGACTCACCCGCCCGTTCTTGCTCTACGTCGGTAACGCCAAGCAGCACAAGAACGTCGAGGGTTTACTGCAAGCGTTTCAATTGGCCAACCTACCCGGTACGGATTTGGTCGTCGTCGCCTCTGGCAAAGAAGCCGATGCCTTCCCTTGGCCCAAGGGTGTCATCCGCCTGCACGATGTCCCAGAGGCCGATCTGCCCGCACTCTACTCGGCGGCCGCCGCCTGCGTCACGATGACTCGCTACGAAGGCTTCGGCTTGCCGCTCGTCGAGGCGATCGCCTGCGGCTGCCCCGTCGTAGCCCCCGCCCTCACCGCCATCCCCGATGCCGTCGGCGGTGCCGAGGGCGTCCTTCTATTGCCTAACCTCGACCCCGCCACCTTCGCGGCCGCTTTCCGCGCCCTACCGAAACGGCCCGCCCCGAGGAAACTCTGTTCCTGGGACGGGCCGGCGGACATTGTCTGGTCGGCGCTCGAGCGCGTTAGCCGGAGATCGTGACCGTGGCAGTTGTAAGGTCGCCAAGCATCGCGCCCACTGGACCGAAGATGGTCAGGTTAATCGTCTCTTCACCCTCATTGGCCTGGCTATCTTTGTAGAGAGGGATCTCGAAGCTCTTACTGGCTTCGCCGGCAGCAAAGTTCAGGGTACCCGAGGTAGCACCGTAGTCAGCCCCTGACAGAGCGCTGCCATTGGCCGTGTTGTACTGAACGCTGACAGCACCCTTGCTCCCGCCCACGCGGTTAACGGTGACAACGGCCTTACCGCTGCTCTCACTGGCAACGTAGGTCGAGCTGGCAAAGCGGAAGGTGCCCGAGCCGAACTCCGCCGTCTCTTCGTCGTAGATCGTCACCTGAGCCGACGTCGTGCCGATGGTGGCACCGCCCGTCGGGTTGCTGAGGGTGATGGCGAAGGTCTTATTACCGTCAATGGTGCCATCGTCGACAATCGGAACGGTAAAGCTCTTGCTCGTCTCACCGGCCGCAAAGCTCAGCGTGCCGGATGTGGAGGCAAAGTCAGAACCCGAGACGGCCGTGTAGTTGGAGCCGGTCGTCGTGGTATAACTCACGCCCACCGTGCCGATAGAACCACTCGTGCGAGTGACCGTGACGGTGATGGATGAGGTGTTCTCGGCCACGCTGTACATGCCGGCCGCGAAGCCGAACGTACCAGGACCCGTCACCGAGCTACTGCTCGACGAGACGGACGAACCGCCCGAACTTGAGGAACCGCCGTCATCATCGGTGATGTAGATCGTGGTCTTATCGTTCAAGATCACCGCACCGCCAGTCGGGTTGCTGAGAATGATATCGAAGGTCTCTTCTGACTCAGGGGTAGTGTCATTGGTGGCGACAATCTGGAATACCTTGCTCGACTCACCCGAGCCGATGCTGATAGTGCCCGTGGTGGCCTGGAAGTCCTGCCCCTCGATAGCCGTACCACTCACAAACTTATAATCGACCGTGATGGCACCAGCCTTACCGGCCGTGCGGACGACGGTGATGGGGAATGACGTAGCACCCTCACCAAGGGTATAAGCACCAGCCGTGAAACGCAGTCCACCCTGAGCCGGGATGGAGCTGATAGAACTGGACGACGAGGAAGAGCTACTCGAGACCGAGCTCGACGAGGAAGAAGAGCTCACCGAGGAGCTGCTCGAGGAACGCGAGGACGAGGAGGATGACGGGACGTTACCACCGTGTTTAAAGCGCTGGAGCATGAGTGCCAGCTGACCGCGGGTCACCGGCTCGTCGGGGTGGAACTTGCCATCCTCAAAGCCCTTGATGACGCCGTCGGCATACATCTCACCCACGGCGGCGTCGTAATACATGCCAGCCGGGACGTCGCTGAAGATACTCGAACCAAGCAAAGCGGCAGCCGTGCTTGAAGCACCGATGCCGATGCCGAGACCAAAGAGAAGAGGCAGCGGGACCAAGAGCCTCTTGAAGAATCCAAAGCGTGAAGACATAAGAAGCAACGAAAGGGATGAATGGCTCAGTAGTAGCGGCGGCTCAAGTCTCAAAGCAAGTGACGAAGCAGGATTCTCACGCTGTGATCATGCCTGAGCTGGAGTAGACTCGAAGCCATCGAACGCGTCGCCCACCTCATTGGCCGAACTCTCCAGAAGCGCGGCCTGTATGAAGCCGCCTCCGCCGCCCTCACGGTGGAACGTGCCCGGCGGTGGCTGGCCGACCGTGTCCCGCCAGGCCTCCTGACCCCAAAAGCCCTGGAGGACGGTGTCTTGGTCATCGCGGCTAAGCACGCGGTCGCCCTCCAAGAGGGACAAGCCCTCATTCCCGAGCTTTTGGCCGCCCTCCAAGCCGATCTCGGCCCAACCGCACCGAAAACGGCCCGGCTGACCCGGGAATAAGCCCAAAAAAGGGCCTTGCCAGAAAAAGAAGCGCTTGCGCTTTGTCTCCGCCTTACCTACACTCCGCGCGCATGCTCGTCATTCGCCTCCAACGCACCGGCCGCAAGAATCTCCCCAGCTTCCGCCTGGTGGTGGCCGAAAAGGCCCGTTCCGCCAAAGGAAAGTTCCATGAGATCGTCGGTCACTACCTGCCCGCGCAGGAGCCCCCGGTCGTCCAGGTCGAGAAGGACCGCATTTCGCATTGGGTGAAGCAGGGTGCCCAGCCGAGCGACACCGTCGCCCGCCTGCTGAAGCGCCAGGGCATGGAGAACATGGATCGCTTCATTCAGCGTTACACCAAGCGCCCATCCAAGGATCCTGAAGTCATCGCGGCCGCTGCCGCAGCCGCCGAGGCTGCCAAGGCTCCCGCTCCCGCCGCCAAGGCCCCTGAGGCCGAGGCTGCCCCCGCTGCAGAAGCTCCGGCTCCGGCCGCTGACGCTCCTGCCGAGGCTCCGGCCGCCTGAGTGCCGAAGGGTTCCCTCCCCTTTCCCGTTTTTCCATGACTGTCACGCCCCTCACCGACGCGCCCGGACTTCCATTCCTGCGGTACGTCTTAGAATCGATCGTCGATGATAAGGATGAACTCAAGATCGAGGCTCGCCAGGACGACCTCGGTATTTTGCTGACCGTGTCCGTAAGTGATCGCGATATGGGCAAGCTCATCGGCAAGGGCGGCCAGACGGTGAAGGCGTTGCGCACCTTACTCCGCATCATTGGTGGTTCCACGCAGCAGCGTGTGAACCTCAAGATCCTCGAACCCGGCCAAACCGCTTAAGCCCCCTCCCTCCCCTCTTTTTCTATGCTCCGCGATCTCCTCGAAACTGGCAGTCCGCTCGATATCGTCGCCACGTTCATCGCCTTGGCGCTGATCGCCGCGATGCTCCTCTGCCTCATCTTCATGATCATCGGCGGTATCACCTTCATTCTCTCCGCCGGCAACGAGGAGAAGATCAAGAAGGCGATGCAGACGATCCGCTACTCCATCATCGGCCTGGCGGTCGTCTTCTTCTCGTTCTTCGCCGTCGCCTGGATCAGCCGCCTGCTCGACATCCCCTTCAACCTCAACTTCGAAACGATCGTCGACCTGATGACGCAGCTCTTCGACATCCTGAAGGGCTAAGCCATTCTCACTCCGACTTCTTCAAGGCCGTGAGCCACTCCTGCGTGAGGGCCGCGGCCTTTTGGTAGGATTGAACCAAGACAATCTGCTCTTCTTTTGAGGGCACGCTGAGCACCCAAGCCGCCAGATCCATCGGGCCGGTGTCCTTGCCGAGTCCTAAGCGGACGCGGGCGAAGCCTTCGCCCACGTGTTCCACCAACGAACGTAGTCCGTTGTGGGTGCCGGGGCCGCCATTTTGACGATAACGAACTTCCCCGAGCGGTAGGTCGATGTCGTCGCAGAGGGCGAGCACGCGCTCGGGCGGAAGCTTGTAGAAGTCGATCGCCTTGTGCACGGATTCGCCGCTGAGGTTCATGAACGTGTGCGGCTTCATCAGGACGATGCCGGCGGCGGCTTCGGCCAACTCGGCATCGAACTTCTCGCTGCGCTTCCAGTCACCGGCCTTCAGGGTGTCGGCAATCACATCCAGCGCCAGCCAACCGAGGTTGTGGCGGGTTTTGGCATAGGACTTACCAGGATTGCCGAGGCCGACGATGAGGGCGGTGGGTTTCATGCGGAACGGGAACCGAGAAAAACCTTGAGTGCGCGTTCGAAGGCGGCCACAGCGCGATCGGCCGTGCGCGCATCGACGCTCACATCGGATTCGTGGGCGATTCGATTGCGGAGCTTGAGTCCATCCCACACCGACTGCACGCCCGGGATAGCCGGGCCGGCCGTGCGGAGCATATCGGCGAACGAGCCCTGGTAGCCCTTGGCCTTGAGGGTCGATTCCACCACCTTGGCCGCATCCAGCACACGGCGATGTAGGTCGGGCTGGGACTCGGCCGTGGCGAAGCTCTTCCACAGCGCCTTGGCCTGGCTGGCCGGTAAACGGCGGCTCTTCTTGGCCCACCATTGGAACGCCACGAAGAGCGTCAGCACCAGGAGGAACGCGCCGATGGCGAGCATCGTCTCCGTCATTTGGCTTTCTGGAACGATTTCGCCATGTTCTTCACGTTGATCTGTTCGGCCACCAACGTGGCCAGGAGATCTTTCACCTGCTCAGAGTCTCGCAAATTCTTCTTGTGCATGTAGTGCTCCATGCTCTTCAAGATGAGACCTTCCACTTTCGTCAGGCGGGCGACGCGCTCCAACTTCACACTACCGCCCGTGGAGATCTTCTCGATCTCCATGGTGCCCACGCGCAACACGGTGGCGACGATGCCCTTGATCTCGTAACTGACGCCCTGAATGTCGCTGTATAGCACGCGTGACGATTCGCGGTGGAAGAAGCCGTGCCAGTCGACGTCGATCACGCCCTCGTTCGTGATGATCCAGGCATCGAGGAAGTAATCGTAGAAGCTGCGCACCCACCACACCGCCGTCACGACGCCGAGTACGCCAAAGACCGTGCCCGCCCAGGCGCGCGAACTCAGCATGTAATAGCAGAAGCCCTCAGCCGCCAAACACACCGTCGGCCAGAGCAGGGCGCGGATGCCCCAGAGCCAATGCTTGTGGACGATGAGGAGGATCGACTCGTCATCGTCGAGATGCCGTCGGAAGAACCAGCGGTTCAGCACGGAGAACATCGTACCTGATTCTCAAGGTCTACGCTGTACGCCCGTAGACACCGAGGGTAGAGTCTTGAGGATGAACCAGACGCGCACCCATGGACCGCTCTTCCACGTTCTCGACGTTCTCTTCAATTTAGCCGTCATCTTGGCCGTCGTGCTCGGGATCCGCACCTTCTTGGTGATGCCGTTCCAGGTGGAGGGGAAGTCGATGGACAGCACGCTCGCCGACCGCGAATACATCATCATCAACAAGCTCGCCTATTACTTAGGCGACCCCGGCCGCGGCGACGTGGTGGTCTTTCATCCGCCAAATGCTCCGGGCAAGTACTATGTGAAGCGCGTCATTGGCATCGGCGGCGACGAAGTGACGCTCCGCGACGGTAACGTGTACCTCAAAAAGTCCGGTGAGACCGAGGAGCAAAAAATCGACGAGCCGTACTTAGATGAAGAGAACCAGGGCAAGACCTTCCGCCATGCCGTCGGCGGCGACGGCTCACCCGCGCAGTTCCTCGTGCCCGAAGGCCACTACTTCCTCCTGGGCGACAATCGCCAGAACAGCACCGATTCTCGCGGCTTCACCGATGGCAACGGCCAGCCCGCCCCCTACGTCGAAGATGCTGCTATCGCCGGTAAAGTCTGGTTTGTGGCCCTGCCCCTCAGCAAGATCCACGCCCTAGAACCGCCGTCATACGCCTCGTAATAGCCGTTTTTCCCTTGCGCGAAGCCTTTGTTCGGGTACGATGGTCCTATCGCCCCGTCGGGGCTTTTCAAGACGCCGACCCGCCTATGGATTTCCTCAATAACGCCCTCGAAGAACTGCGCCATGTACGCTGGCCCACCCGCCAGCAGGCTATCCGCCTGTCGGGTATTGTGCTCGTGTTCATCGTCATTTCGGCCCTTGTCTTCGGCCTGCTTGACGCTCTGCTGGCCGAGATTGTGCTCGGCATCCTCTCCCTCGCCTAAATCCCTCCCCTCCCATGGCCAAGCAGGATCCTTCCGCCGGACGAAACTGGTACGTCGTCCACACCTACGCCGGATACGAGGACGCCGTCGCCGCCGCCCTCAAGCAGCGCGTGGAGAACATGGGCATGAGCGACCGCATCTTCGATGTGCAGGTACCCAAGGAGAAGCAGCTCGTCTTCAAGAAAAACGAACCCGTTGAGGAGGAGCGCAAGCTCTTCCCCGGCTACGTGCTGGTCGACATGACCGTCACGGATGAGTCGTGGTATCTGGTGCGCAACACCCCGAACGTCACCGGCTTCGTTGGCTCCGGCAACATCCCAGTGCCCGTCTCACCCGAGGAATTCGGCGTCATCCAGCGCCGCATCGGTGAGCAGCAGGCCAAGTTTAAGAGCGACTTCCAGGTGGGCGACCTCGTCATTATCGTCGACGGCCCCTTCAAGAACTACGAGGGTACGGTCGATTCCGTGGATGTCGACAAGGGCAAGCTCACGGTCCTCGTGCTCATCTTCGATCGCGAGACGCCGGTGGAACTCGACTTCACGCAGGTGAAGAAGAAGTAAGCCTATGGCCGACATCCTCGTCCTCGACGCTGACGGTGTGACAAACCCGCTGCGCTTCAGTGATTTTTCGCGCTACGGTCTGAGTGGCGCCGATGCCGCCGCCTTCTTCAACGGCCCCTTCAAAGAGTGCTGCCTCATTGGTGCTGATACCCGCCAAGAACTCTTACGTTTTGCGGCAGAGCGCGGGCTGCAGCTCGATCTCGATGGACTCTTTGCCCATTGGCATCGCGACCAACGCGACACCTATGCCAAAGTCATTACTGCCGTGACACTCCTACGTCAGGCCGGTGTCCACGCCGTGCTCGCCACGAACCAAGATCCGTATCGTTTGGAATACATGCGCACCGACATGCAGTACGGCGACTTTTTCGATCAAATTTTTTGCTCAAGTGAGATGGGCGTCATAAAGCCAGATCCTCTTTTCTTTCTCCAGATCCAGTCAGTCCTGCCGGCGGGCACTATTCGGTATATCGACGATCATCAGGAAAACGTTGAGACAGCACGTGCTGCCTGCGCCTGGGAGAGCCACTGCCTGCAGGGCGAGCAAGCAGTGACCGAGCAGCTCCGCGCCTGGTGGCCGGAGGTGTTTCGTTAAAAAGGCCCGGCGCGTGCGCCGGGCAGGGACTACAGTGCCGATGGCATTGGCTTCAACGCGTGATGGTGGCTGGCTCTTTCTCGGGAGTGGACCGGCACCACTGAGGAATCTTGTGGCCCAGAAAGAGAAGGGCGCAGATACACAGAAACAGGAGCAATGAACCGAGACGTGCACGAAGCATGGTAATACCTCCGAACAAAGAATGGGCTACTAAAACTGTACGGTTTTAGGCGTCTTTCGCAAGATTCCGAGGCGTCCGCACCAGCGGCAGCAACGCCGCCAGCACCGCCACCTGGAGCAACTCCCCTACCGCGTAGCCAGTGGCTAGGGCCATGACGCCAAACCGGTCGATGAGCAGCCAGGCCACCGTAATGGCGCCGATGCCGCCGGCGATGCCGGCCACCGACGGCCAGAGCGTGTGTTTGTATGCGTAGAATGCACGATACTGCAGATGTGTCAGGCTCTCGAGCGGCACACTCAGAGCAAAGACGCCAAGCGTCATGGCGAAAAGCGG
>CAZEVM010000013.1:0-25129 GCA_964515645.1 uncultured Candidatus Peribacteria bacterium
TTCCCCTTCACCGCCTCGCTGGTGGCGGACATCCAGGCCACCATCGCGCGCGGCGAGCAGGCCATTCTCTTCCTTAATCGCCGCGGCATGGCCTCGGCCGTGCTCTGCCTGCAGTGCCGCCGCCGCTTGGTGTCGAGCGCGTCGGGACTCCCCTTCACGCTCCATCACGACGTGCGCGGCGCGCCCAAGCTTGTCGACCACGTCTCGGGACTGGAGGCCCCGCTGCCCGCGCAGTGCCCGTCGTGCCAGTCGTTCGACCTTAAGCCCGTCGGCGCCGGTACGCAGCGCATCGAGGCGATCTTGCAGAAGCTGCTGCCCCAGGCACGTCTGCTCCGCGCCGACCGCGACACGCTCAAGAGCCCCGAAGACATCCGCCAGCTCCTCGACACCATGACCTCCGGTCAGGCTGACATCCTCATCGGCACGCAGTCGGTGGTGAAGGGCCTCGACCTGCCGGGCGTGACGCTGGCAGCCGTGCTCGTGGCCGACGTGGGACTCTCGCTGCCCACCTTCCGCGCCGGCGAACGCGTCTTCCAGCTACTGACGCAGTTAGCCGGACGTTCGGGTCGACGCAGCGCTGGGTCCGTCGTCATCCAGACCTTCCGCCCCGATGCGCTCGAGATCCGCGCCGCCGCCGCGCACGACGCCGAACTGTACTTGAAGGAAGAAATGACCGCGCGCCGTGACCTGCAGTATCCGCCGTACTCGCGCATGGTGCGTTTCCTGTTTACAGGACCCGACGCCGAGAAGCGCGCGAAGGGGTTGCAGTCATCGTTACAGGCGCTCCTCAAGGCACGCTCGGTGCAGGGATACGTGTCGGCTGCGCCCACTTTTTACGGGAACGGACAGGAGTGGCATGTGCTCTTGCGTACGGAGCAGCCCAGCCCCCTGCTGGACGCGCTGGATCTCGACGGCGTGTCCATCGACGTGGATCCTGTGGATTGCCTCTAAGACTGCCGAATAGTGGTCCCATTGCCGAAATGGCTGTTTTTTGCTATAATAAAGAGAAACCCACACCCTATGTCGACAGCTACTTCCCTGCCGGGACGCGACGAGCGCGATGATCTCGCTGCGAGCGAGGGCGAGATCGTCGATCTCAACGCCAGTCGTGAGTCGCCGAATGCGATCCTCATCCGTCGCCTGGAGAACATGAGCGTCTCGACGCGCGGTCGCCTGGCTCAGTTACTCAGTTTTGGTCGCTACGATCCGAAGCACGCCTCGCTCGAAGCCGCCGTGGCAGAACGTGCTGTTGCGTTTCGCCAGGGTCGCACCAATGCCGCTATCGCCGAACCGCTCAAGCCTCTCGTCGGTAAAGCTGATCGCAAGCTAGAAGCGCTACGCGACAAGGATCAGGGCTACCAGCACGTGGTCGACTATTACCAGGCGAAGATTCGCAAGGAGCAGCCCGAGACGAAGAATGTTTTCACCCGCTTGTGGCGTCGCGTGCGCGGCGACAATTCCGTCGTGCGTGATGCCAAGCGAAAGATCGCGATGGTGACCGAAGCACGCGCTGAGACATCCGCCGCCCTTGAGGCTGACCCCCGTGAGCAATTGCGACGCGAAATCGCCGGGGCCGATCGCGACGTGCGTATGCGTCTGGTGAAATTGGCGCCCTCCATCGCGCCTCGTCTCAATGCATTACTTCAGGTGCTGGCGAGCGGCGATGATGCTCCGCTGAAGAACGCGCTCAAGGCTGCGTCCGTACCGACAGACGATATCGACGATCTCATCGCGGCCGCCAAGCCGCTCAAGGGCGAGTACGCCAATCTCGGATGGCGCGCGCTCGGAGCGCTGGGTACAGCTGTGACCTTTGGTCTCAACAAGAAGTTCCGTGGACTCGCTGCCGGTGCTAAGAACCAGCGCGGCATCGAACTGGCCAGTTACTACGGCCGCCAGGCCGACGAGCGTGCCGTCTACGAGCAGCTCTCCGTTGCCGGCCAGGTGCGTGCACTTCCTTCCTTGCCGATCGGCTCGGTGATACTCGTCGACGGCCGCCAGATGGTTTACGAGCGCTTGCAGGAGAAGAAGGGGCGCCGCATCGCGCGCCTCGTGCAGGTGGATGATGCCAAGCAGGTTTTCCTGCTGGACATCACCGATCCCGATGCGCCGGTGTTCAAACGGGCTATCGGTGGTGGTCAAGAAGTGGCGTACCGCGCCTATCGCGATAGCGGCAGTCGCCTGCCGGCGTTCGGCCCGCGCGAGTCCCGCGCCGCTCCTGATCGTCGCGAGCCTCTCTATGCCGCTGTTCTCAGTGCGATTGCCGCCGATGACGAGGTGATGGCCCAGGCGAAGCTGAATGAGCTCGGCCGCCTCATCACTGCCTCCGCCGTCTCCACAAATGGTGCCGTATTGCAGGATGCGCGTTCCGACGCCGTGGCCGAATTGAATCGCCGTCTGATTGCCTCTGGTTCCGCCGCCCGCGTGCGTCTGGCTGGCGATCGTCTCTTCCCCGAACTCCCCTCCCTCAACACCTCTGCTCAGCCATCTACGACCACTGACGCTGCTCCCGCGGTCAATCGCGATGCTGCCCTGGTGAACGCCGCCAATCCCCTCGTGGCCGCGCTGGGCACGGATATCGCCACGCGCAAAGATGCCGCCGAGAGCGCTCTTGCCTTTTTGGCCCCCCTTGTTGCCGCCGCGCCCGATGATGCGACGGCTGCGGCCATCGTCGCACGTGTCAACGAGATGATCGCGACCGCGCATGGTTCGCCCGTGCCGGCCGAGGTGACGCTCAACGGCCGCGACCTGGGCCTGATCTTTACCGCCATGCCGGTGACGAACCCGACGCCGGCGATCGATGCTGCCACCAACCCCCGCGAGACGATGGCTGAGGCCCTCGACCGGCAACTCGACGCTCTGCGCACCTTGTCTGCCGAGCACCGCCGTGCCGAGAATCGTTCTTCCAGTCAGTGGTGGAATGCCAACCGCGGCCGCTACGTCGCGTTCCGTACGCACGCCTTGCCATTGCGCTCCGACGGAAGGGCCCGCTCCGATGACGCCTTCAGTCCGGTCTTCCAGCTGCTCACGCAACGCATCGAGAGCACCATCGAACCGGCCGGCGATTTCCCCGGCGGGCACGACGCGATTGACTCGCTCATCAGTGATATCGCGGACGTCACGCACGGCATCCGCCCGGCGGCGGCTGTCTCTTAAGCGCGGCGCAAGGTAGCCAGCGCGATGCCGGTTGCCACCGAGACGTTGAGCGATTCCTTGAGGCCCTGCATGGGGATCTTCACGGTTGCCTTGCAGAGCTTGAGTACGGCGGGATCGACGCCCGAAACCTCATGTCCCACGATCAGGCAGGTCTTGGGTCCTGGTTGGTACGATGCGATGTCGACCGCGTCGGGCGTGAGCTCGAGCGCGACCAAATCCCAGCCGTCGGCGGCGAGCTTTTGCATGACTTCCAGCGGATCGGCGTGGTGGTCCCACGGGATCCACGCCTCGGCGCCAAGCGCGGTTTTGGCGATCTCTTTGCGCGGGGGCGTGCCGGTGTAGCCGGTGAGGTGCACGAACTCCACGCCGAACGCGTCGGACGTGCGGAACATCGATCCCACGTTCCAGAGGGAACGGATGTTCTGCAGCAGCAGTCGGAGACGAAGCGTCGCAGCGGCCATCAGACCTTCATGAGCTCTTCGGTCTTCTTGTTCTTGAGCGATTCGATCTCATCGTTGGCCTTGTCGACCTGCTTCTGGAGCTCCTCGATGAGCGTCTCCTTCACGTCTTCGTCCTTCTCCTGCTTGATGGCGTCGTGAGCGGTCTGGCGCGCCTTGCGCACCGAGATCTTGCCTTCTTCCGCCACCTGCGAAACCACCTTGCCCATCTGCTCGCGGCGCTCCTGCGTCAGGCTTGGCAGCGTCAGGCGGATGACGTGGCCGTCGCTGTTGGGCGTGGCACCGATGTCGGCCTGCGAGAGGGCCTTCTCCACCGCCTGCATGATCGACGGGTCCCACGGCTGCACGGTGATGGTGCGGGCGTCCGAGATGCCGATGCCGGCGACGTTCTTGAGGGCTTGGCGCTGGCCGTAGGCTTCCACGGAAATATGCTCCACGAGGGCGGCGCTGGCGCGGCCGGTCTGGATCTTGCCGAACTCCTGTTGGAGGTGGCCGAAGATCTTGGTGACTTCGGCGATGAACGAAGCAATGCGGGGGTCAGAACTCATGCTGCGATTGTACGCGGTCCGCTCCCCTTCCGGCAACGCCTCAGCGGGCGCTTACAACGGTGCCGATTGCCTCGTTGCGGCAGGCCTTGAGCAGCGCCTTCTCATCCGAGAAGTTGAAGACGCGGATCGGCAGCCCCTGCCCGCGGCACAGGCTGAAGGCGGCCTGGTCCATCACGGCCAGGTTTTTCTCGATGGCTTGGTCGTAGGTGATCTTCTTCAAGAGCTTGGCCTTGGGGTTCTTGCGCGGGTCGCTGTCGTAGATGCCATCAACATTGGTGGCCTTGAGGAGCGCGTCGCAGTCGAGCTCGAGCGCGCGCAGGGCGGCGGCCGAATCGGTGGTGAAGTACGGCTGGCCGATGCCGCCGGCGCAGATGATGATCCTCCCCTTCTCCAGATGGCGGATGGCGCGGCGGCGAATGTAGGGCTCGGCCAATTGCGGCACGTCGACGGCCGACATGACGCGCGTGTGCGAACCGAGCGCTTCGAGCGCCGCCTGGAGGGCGACGCTGTTCATGATGGTGGCGAGCATGCCCATGGCATCGCTGGCCGTGCGCTCAATGCCCGAGCCCTTGGTGTCGCGGTAGCGCCAGATGTTGCCGCCACCCACCACGATCACGAGCTCGAAGCCCTTCTTATGGACGGCGTTGATACGCTCGGCGATGGCGAGGAGGGTCGGCTGGTTAATTCCCTGTCCGGCTCCTTCGCGCGAGAGGGATTCACCGGACAGTTTGAGCATGACGCGCTTGTAGGCCATGTCAGGCGGGAGTGGAGGGCGAAGCGGGCGGAACCGGCGGAGTGGGGGCCGTGGGCTCGGGCGTTGGCGTCACAGCCGGTGCGGCGGGAGACGCTGTCGCAGCGGTCGGTGACGCTGGCGTAGTGGGTGCCGGCGACGGCTTGGCTGTTGCCTGTGCCGTCTCGTGGTGCTTGGGCATCTGGCTCATGATGGAGTGCCAGAAACGGCCGGCCCAAGTGACGATGCTCTGCCAGTCGGTGCGCAGCTGCTTCCAGTCGAAGCGTGAGATGGCGGCGACCAGTGGTAGGTCGGTGCGCTTGCCTTGGGCGGCGTTTATAAAGCCGAACGCGCAGCCGATGAGGACGAGCAGTGCGAGCGCCTTGTTCACCACTGGTACCAGCATGAAGAGGATGCTCAGGATGAAGAGCGTCACGCCTTGGCGGGCATGGAACTGTGCGAAGGGTGAATCCCTGCGCGTCCAATAGACGACGAGCGAGAGGATCCATAAGTAGGACAAGGCGGCGAGGTCTTTATTCTTGGCGATGTCCTCCTCTGGAGTGAGCGGTACTACCGGCGCGACGGGCGGTGGAGAGGGTGGCGTCTGGTCTGGTGCGGGCGAGGGGGTCGGCGTGTCCATGTATTCAAAGTGTAGGCCCCGTCTCTTCCTCATTCCAGGCGTTCGGGTCTTTTTCCTCTTTCACGATTGCACCACGAATGCTCTCTTTCCGCCTCTATTCTTCCTTGGCAGTGTCATTCTGACAGATAGCCTGTGGGGTAACCCTCCCTCCCGAATGTCTTCGCGTTTTGCGTTGTTCTCTTCCATGGCCGTTGTGGTCGCTGTATTTGCTTTAAGCGCTATCCAGCTCATTCAATCGACGCAACGCGCACAGGTGGCCAACGGCATCTGTGGAGACGGTGTCCTGGACGCTGCTGAGAAGTGTGATGATCACAATGCGCTATCTGGTGACGGCTGCAACGCTCGCTGTAGTGTTGAAAAAGGGTTCGACTGCGGTCTAGGACGTTGTTTTCCTATTATCTGCGGTGATGGTCGAACCTCTGTCGGCGAGCGCTGTGACGATGGTAATCTTTTAGATGGTGATGGCTGTTCGGCGAAGTGCACGCCGGAGAAAAAGTTTCAGTGCCATAATACTGCGCACGGCCTCACGATCTGCAAACAGCCAATTTGCGGTGATGCCAAAATTGAAGGCAACGAGAAGTGCGACGGCGGCAGTTGGCTCGCTTCGGGTTGTCTAGAAGATTGTTCCGGCCCCCAGCCTGGTCGCACCTGTCGTTCTGTATTTGTACAGGCGACGTCTGGAAAATATATTGAACCGTATTCAACGTCACAGTGCGATAAGGCTGATCTCTGTGGCAACAACAAGCTCGATCCCGGAGAGCAGTGCGACGTGATTGACGGAGATATCGTGAAGAATACCGCCTTCATCAAGGATTACCCCAAAGGCACCTGCAACGTGGATGCGTGCAAGCTAGTGAAGGCTGGACGGTGAGAATGGTGCCCCGGGCAGGAATCGAACCGGCGACCAACAGCTTAGAAGGCTGCTGCTCTATCCACTGAGCTACCGGGGCACGAATGAGGTTGTACAAAGATCTAATCCCCGACGAGCAGTGGCTTTTTTTGATTGGCGCCCGCGCTGGCGCGCGGTCGGCCCACTGAGCGAGCGGGGCATGTGACAGGCAGGAGAAGGAACAATTGTTTTCAAAGAAGCGAACCTCAGCATTGAGGCTTCTTGAGTATACAGCGTGCCTAGCAGGCACGCTTCAGCGGCGTCTCAGCAGCACCGTCCACACCACGCGGCCGGCCACCGTGAGGAGCGAGAGGACGATCAGACCAGCCAGGGCGCCGCGCACTTGGCGACTTGTGATTTCGGGGCGGCACTCGGCACTGCAACCATCATCGTTTGTCTTATTGCCGTCATCACACCATTCATTTCCCACCACGACACTGTCACCGCACACGGTGGCACAAGCTTTGCGGCTGCAGTCATATCCCTTCTCCTCTTCGCAAGTGCCGTCGCAGCCATCGCCGTCATCGAGGTTGCCGTCATCACACTGTTCCTTTCCTGTCACGGTGCCGTCGCCACAGAACTCTTCAGTACAGGTGGCGCTGCAACCATCGCCGTTTTGCTTGTTGCCGTCGTCGCACTCCTCCTCAAGGCTTTCCTGCACGATGCTGTCACCGCACTGAGGAAGCGTGCAGGCATTTGTGCATTCGTCGGAGTCGACAGAGTTGCCGTCGTCACAGCGTTCGCGCTGGTCTTGCACGCCATCGCCACAGGTTGGGACAGAGCAATTGAGTCGGCAGGCGTCGGCCGCTGTGTTGCTGTTTTTCAGGCCGTCATCGCAGGTTTCCGTCGCTTGCAACACCCCGTCGCCACAGCGAGGCGCGGTGCAGGCCAAGGTACAGTCGTCGGTATCCACGAGATTGCCGTCGTCGCACTCTTCGCCGGACTGTTGTATGCCGTCGCCGCAAATCGGCAGGAAACACGAGGTATTACAGGAATCATCGTCGATCTTGTTGCCGTCATCGCATTCCTCTCCCAGCTGAATGATGCCGTCGCCGCAACTCGGCAGAAGGCATTTGCGACTGCAGCCATCAGTGTCGTCCTCGTTGCCGTCGTCACATTCCTCACCGGTGTCCTGTACCGCGTCTCCGCACTTGGGTCGGGCGCAGTTGCTGCGACAGGCGTCGGGCACTGTCATGCTGTTGAGCAGACCGTCGTCGCACTGCTCCGGCTTTTCAGGCACGTTGTTGCCGCAGATTGGGTCGGTCTTCGTTTCCTGGCTGCACTTCTGCGAGCAACCGTCGCCCTTCACGGTATTGCCGTCATCGCACTGTTCGGTCCCTTCCAAGATGTGGTTGCCGCAGATGGGCGTCGGTCCCGGCTGTCGAGCCGAGCTCGGCAATGGCCCCTTTGACGACGAAGACGATGAGAGTGATTGATCTGCTGACGAAGCGGCAGAGCTTGCGGAAGGTACAGAGCTGGAGTTAGAGCTGCTGACCATCGCGGTGCTGGACGACGATGTTGCCGGTGCAGACGAGGAAGATACGACGCGACCAGTGATGCTCGAGGCTACACTCGAAGTGGCCACCGTTACCGGTGCGGACGAAACGGCGGTCGAAGACGACGATGTCGGGCGCATGACCAGTCCAGTCGAGCTAGCGCTTGAGCTTGTACTTGAGACGCTGGAGGCAGTACTGCTGGACGATGACGAGGTTGAGGTACGCGCCGGAGTCGAGGACGACGGCGTGGATGAGGATGAGACTGCCGTCGAACTGGAAGAGCTTGCTGGAGTCGTGGTGCCGCAAGCCGGCAAGAAGACCCAGGTGCAACCGCCGGTGCAGTTCTCACCGTCTTCGTCACAGATCGGCACCGTACAGCCGCGGCCGCAGGTGGGCTCCTCGTAACCGCCCAGACCGTCGGGTTTGGGTTCACACTCTTCAAACTTGCTCGGCGTCAGGACACCGTCGCCGCAGTAGAGCAGGGTGCACGTCTTACTGCAGTCGCCTTTGCCGTTGCGGAAGCCTTCGTCACACTCTTCGCCACTGTCTACTTTGGCATTGCCGCAGTATGGGGCTGCTGTTTGGCCGAGCAAAGTAGGGCCGCTCGAAACTGCCGTCACCATCAGTGCAAACGCTGCTGTGACGAGCGCTAGAGCGAAGAGCCGAAGCTGGCGAATAGTGGTTTTCACGGAATCTCACCATTATATCAAATTTTAGGTCTTTTTGGAATGGCGGCGGGTATGCGAAAATACGCCTAAAAGTACCGTTTCCGGCTTATTCTTGCGGAGGCATGACCGGTGGCGAGAGCGGGTCCACATAGGTGGGTTTCCGCGGCATCGTCATGGCTGAGATTTTCGGATCTTTGGTGAGGTTCTCGAGGGACTGCGCTTCAGCGATTTGCATGTTCAGAATTTCACGTTCGAGGTGGAGCTGGTTGCGCTCGCGCTCGAGCGTGCGGAGCCGGTAGCCCTCAGTGGCATTTGCGTTTTCATGGAACAGAATCACCAGGGCGAGCAGTAGAATCAGCGAGCCGATCGAGAGCATGAGTAGCATTGTGCTCTGTTGCACCATGCGGCCGAGCGAGGCGCGGCGAGCGGGTGATGCCGATTCTGTCTGCGGCGAGGTCATGCGGGGCGGCGTCGGATGGCGCGGAGCAGCGCACTGCGTGAGCGGGGGTTAGCCGCGATCTCCGCCTCGCCGGGTCGGACGGCGTGTTTGGTGAGCAGTTCGAAGGGGGCGATGCCCCGCTTGCCCGTCAGTTCGTCGCGCGGCGGCTCGGAGAGGTCGCGGAAGGCGTGCTTCACGCGGCGGTCCTCCAGTGAATGGAAGCTGATCATGGCACAGCGTCCGCCCGGGCGCAGCAGACCGGGGATCGCTTTGAGCAGCTTGTCGAGCGAAGCCATCTCGTCGTTCACCCAGATGCGCAGTGCCTGGAACACTTGCGGCAAGAGCCCGGGCGCGCGCCGTCCTCCCCACTCCTCCACCGCCGCGCGGAGTGCTTGGGTGGTCGTCGGCATGAGTCGTTTGATGGTGCCGGCCAGCTTACCTGCAAAGCGCAGCTCGCCGTATTCGTGGAAGGCTTTGATCAGTTCCTCTTCCGAGGCGTTGGCGATTTTCTCGGCGGCGGTTTGGCCGTGCGTGCGGTCGAAACGCAGATCGAGCGGGCCTTCGAAGCGGAAGGAAAAGCCGCGCGTCGCGTCGTCAACATGGAGCGAGTTCAGGCCGAGATCAGCAAGAATGACGTCGAACTGCCCGAGTTCGAGCGAGTCGACCAAGGAGAAATTGGCGTGGATGAAATGCGTCGGCACCGCGGCGTCAGTCAGATTCTTTTTGGCGAGCGTGAGATTGGCCTCATCGGCATCGAGCCCGATGAACTCTCCTCTCCCCTGCAGTTTGGCGATGAGCGCGGCGGCGTGTCCTCCAAGCCCGAGTGTGAAGTCGGCGATCCGCTCGCCCGGCTGGGGCGTGAGGAGATCAATCGTCTCCTGGAAGAGGACAGGGATGTGGCCGGAAGCATGCGTCACCTCCGCATCATACACAGCTCTGACCGAGCCAAAATGGCGGAGAGGGAGGGATTCGAACCCTCGATACGGTTTGACCCATATACCACATTAGCAGTGTGGTGCTTTCGGCCACTCAGCCACCTCTCCAGGGGGCGGGCCCACTCTAGCAAAACTCCGCTTCCAGAGAAGGGCTTATTCGGACGCTTTTTCCGCTGTGGCCGCCTCGCGACGATAGCGGCACCAGCGGCAATCCTTCGCTGGGATCGGCGTGGACTCGGTATCGAGGCACTCGCGCATTCCTTTCAGGGCGTCGGGCACCCAATCGCTCGAGCCGCGGTACGGCACCACCGAAAGCGGTAGTGGCAGTCGGCCGTCGAGCGACGTCAGGTCCGGGTCGGCATTGGCGACGAGCCAGTAGTCTTCCTCGTGCATGGGGAAGCCATGTCCCTGGAGCAACCATCGATAGAGCTCGAGTTGGCGGCGGTAGGCGGCGTGGTTGGGTCCGGTGAAGCCCACAGGCGGACGTGCGCTGGTTGTCTTATAGTCCACCACCGAGAGCCGGCCGTCGGCGTGCTGCCACACGTCGTCGACGGCGCCGTAGAGTTCGATGCCTGAGGCCGCGTGCGCCACGGCGATACCGCGTCGAAAATCGCGCCAGGCGTCCATGTCGGCGTGGCGAAATGGGACGGCTTCGATGCCGAAGAGTCGCATGGCCGGGTGTGGCTCGGCACGAAGACGACACTCATCGAACTCCTTTTTCAAGATTGAATCGATCGTCAGGTGTAGGCGCAGAGGCGGGCCATCGGGTCGTGCGACCTCGCGGCGTACGGCGAGCCAGAAGCAGCGCGGGCATTCCAAGAAGAGCTCGACGCGGCTGCGGCTGAGGCGCACGACGGGGGCGGCATGGGCGGGAGACGGCATCGGGCTGAGCATAGTGACAACATCTTTCGCACACCAAGGAAATACCGTTCGGTCGCAGCCGCACGTACCATGCGGCCCATGGACTCCCACCACCTCATCCGTCACAGCAAGCAACAGGCCACGCAGGCCATGGCCGCCACGGGCGTTGCGCTCGTGCTCTTTGGCATCTACGTCGCTTTCGCCTTCGCCGGTTCGTACTACGAGAAGAGTGTCACGCTTCTCTCGCAGCTGCCGATGAAGCAGCAGTCCATCGCAACTGCCGCCAAGAATCTCGATAAGAAAGCCACCGTCACCACCTCACGCTCCCGCGTCGTGCGCCCGACGCCTGGCACGGTGACGCCCGACCAGATGAACGAGGCTAAGATTGATCTCGATCTCCGCCAGTACAGCGTCGACAACCAGGTGTCGCTTCTGGTCTTCAACTTCGCCATGTACAAGATCGCCTTCATCGTCGCCTGCAGCCTGATGTTCCTCGGCGGCTTGATGGTCTGGTCCTCGTACCACGTCTGGTGGACGTTCTCCAAGAAGCATGCCGCCGGTCAGACTGACCGTGTCGCCATCAAGGCGCCTGTCGCTGTGGTTCGTCGGAAGTCGACACGCTGACCATTCCGGCCTCGATCGCTAAGGCGCCCTGCAGGTTGCGGATGATCTGCTGCGTATCCATGAGCCACATCTGCAGCTTCTGTTTCTTGTAGTGCGAGGCGCTCTCGAGCGCGGCTCGCATCTCAGCGAGGCGCACCTCGGCCTGGCGCTTCATCTCGCCCCACTTCTCGGTGGCCGGTGAGACGGCTGCCCAGAAGGACGTGTTCAGCTGAGCCTGGGCAGTCTCGACGGCGGCCCAGAGATCCTTCGTAAGGAGCTGGATGCTCTCCTGCGTCTTGAGCGAGCGCTCGTGCTGGGCTGCCTGCACTTCGCGGCTGACACGCTGCACATCCCAGACCACTCCGAGTTTCTCCAGAGAAGCGATGATGATGCCCGACAGGTCAAACTGCCACCAACGTAAGCCGTGGAAGGCGCTCTGAGGGAAAGCATGATGGTTGTTATGCCAGCCCTCGCCCAGGGCAAGCATGCCCACTACCCATTCGTTGCGGCTGGCGTCGGTGGTCTCGAAAGCGCGCTTGCCGAAGGTGTGGCAGACCGAATTTACGCTCCAGGTAACGTGCGTGGTGAAGAAGATGCGCACGAGTCCGCCCCAGATGAGGCCGGTCCAGCCGCCGATGGCGAACGGGATGGCGAGTGAGAGCAGCATCCACAGTGGAACGGTACGGTTCACAAAGAGGACGGTCTTGTCCGTCAGGAGATGCGGGGCGTACTGCTCGGCAGGTGCAAAGTTCACCTTCTTGAAGAGCCAACCCATGTGGGCGTGCCAGAAGCCGTGGATAGGGCTGTGCGGATCATCCTCTTCGTCGCTGTGGGCGTGGTGCTTGATGTGCGTGGCGGTCCACGGAATGGGCGCGCCTTCGAAGGCCATCACGCCCAGGATGAGGAAGAATGCTCGCAGCCACTCTGGCGCTTCGAATCCCTTATGCGTGAGCATGCGGTGGTAGCCGATCGTCACGCCGAGCGCGCACGGTATGTAGAGACCGATGAGCAGTACGATGTCCGTCCAGAACACATAGCGGTTCCAGAGTAGGACGATGGCTGCCGCGAGACCCAAGAGGGGCAGCGTGACCAAGAGGAATATCGAGAGTTTATGGAGAAAGGCGGAGCGCATGGCGTAAGAATGCGGGCGACGGCAAACGGGCGCAAGCTTTCAGAGACCGATGTCGGTTGTTGGCAACTGTTCTGCCGCTTTTCGCCGGGACATGCCGGGTGCTACCGTGGGCCTATGTCCTCCTCATCAGTGATTGGCGTCGACCTTGGCGGCACCAAGATGGCTCTCGTCCGTTTCGATACCGAGACCTGGCAGCCTCAGGAGGCGGATGTCATCCCCACTGAAGCCTCGCGGGGTTTTTCAGCCGTCTTCGAGACGATGATCGATGCGATCGAGCGCTTCCGCCAACCCGATACGGTCGCCGTGGGCGTCGGCGTGCCCGGCCTCGTCCACCAGCCCGATGGTATTTTGCTCAATGCTCCAAACCTGCCCGAGGCGCGCGACATTCCTTTAAAGAAGATGCTCGAGGAGCGCTTGAAACTGCCGATCGCGCTTGAGAATGACGCGCGTTCCTTCACCTTGGCCGAAGCGCTGCTTGGCGCCGGCAAAGATCACCGCGTGGTGATTGGCGTCACGCTCGGCACGGGTGTGGGTGGCGGTATTGTCCTTGATGGGCACATTCTCCACGGCGAACACGGCTACGCCGGCGAGATCGGTCACATGCTCCTCCAGCCCGGACAGTCTCCGTTCGCCGTCGACCAGCGCCAGGGCGAGGTGGAGCACTTCCTCTCCGGTACAGCTCTGAAGAAGCGTGGCGCCACGGCCGACGAACCGCCGGCGACCTTCGTGCAGGAGGCGGCCTGGTTCTGCCTCAATCTGACGTACGTCCTCAATCCGTCCGTGATCGTGGTGGGCGGCGGCGCGGGTAAAGCCCTGAGCGATCGCGCGGCCGAGGTGGAACGCGAGCTTCAGACACTCGCCCTGCCGGGCGTGCCTCTGCCATCCATTGTGCCGGCTGAACTGAAGAACGCGGGTGCGCTCGGTTGTGCGCTGCTGGCGTACAGCCTCACGCAAGAACAGTGACCCTTACCACTCGGTGTGGAAGGTGCCCTGCTTGTCCGTGCGCTCGTAGGTGTGCGCGCCGAAGAAGTCGCGCTGCGCTTGGATGAGGTTCTGCGGCAGCCAGGCGGAGCGGTAGGCGTCGAAGTAGCTGAGCGACGACGAGAAGGCCGGCAGCGGGATGCCGCGCTCGGCGCCGAGCGCCACCACTTGGCGCCAACGCTTCTGCGGCTCGCCGATGCACATCTCTCGCAGCGTGCGGATGGCTTTGTCTTCGCCCTGGAAGGCGCGCTGGAAGAGCGGCAGGAGTTGGCTCCTGATGATGCAACCGCCGCGCCAGATGCGGCAGATCTCGCTGATGTCGAGTTCCCATTTCTCCTCTTCGGAAGCGAGCGTGAGCAGCTGTAGTCCCTGGGCGTAGGTCTGGGCGACCGCGGCCAGGAAGGCCGAGCGCACCACTTCGGCGAAGTCGGCACCGAGGCCGTGCTCGGGCAGGAGTTCTTGGGTGAGCACCGTCGAGCGGGCGGCGCGGAATTCCTTGGCCGACGAGACGATGCGCGCGTCGGTGGCGGCGACGATGGTGGGGATGCTCGCGCCATAGTGGAAACCGGCTTCCACCGTCCACTTGCCGGTCCCCTTCTGGCCGGCCTTATCGAGAATGAGGTCGAGCAGGTCGGTGCCCGTCTCGGGGTCCTTCTTCTGGAAGATCTTCACTGTGATCTCGAGCAGGAACGAGCCGAGCGGCTCGGTGGCGTTCCACTGGGCGAAGGTCTCGGCCAGCTGCTGGTTCGTCAGCTTCCCTTCCTGCTTAAGGAGGTGGTAGGCCTCGGCGATGAGCTGCATGATGCCGTACTCGATGCCGTTATGGACCATCTTCACGAAGTGGCCGGCGCCGCCGGGACCCATGAAGCTGGCGCACGTGCCGCCGTCGCCGTCGGAGGCGGCCATTTTTAAGAGGAGCGGCGCGAGCGCCTCGTACGCTTCCTTATCGGCGCCCGGCATCATGCTGGGGCCGTTGAGCGCGCCTTCCTCGCCGCCGCTCACGCCCATGCCCACGAAGTGCAGGCCTTTCTCCTTGAGCGCCTTGAAGCGACGTTCGGTGTCGCGGTAGTGGCTGTTGCCGGCATCGATGAGGATATCTCCTTTTTCCAGAAGCGGTTCGAGTTCGGTGATGACGTCGTCCACCGGCTGGCCGGCCTTCACCATCAGCAGGATGGGGCGCGGGCGCTCGAGGGCGGCCACGAATTCCTTGAGTGTCTTGGTGCCGACGAATTGGCCTTCGCTGCCGTGCGCGGCGAGGAATTCGTCGGTCTTGGTGGTGGTGCGGTTATAGACGGCCACAGTCGCTCCTTTGCGCGCGGCGTTGCGAGCGAGGTTCGATCCCATGGTGGCGAGTCCGATGACTCCGAGCTGGAGGTTTTTCATAGGCCTCCAGTGTACAGCATCACTTCTTGCTGACCGCCTCCCAATCGGCCTGGAACTTCTTCAGTCCAGAATCGGTGAGCGGGTGCGACGGCAGCTTCTTGAAGACGTCGTACGGGATGGTGCAGATGTGCGCGCCAAGACGGGCCGAGTCCGTGATGTGGCGCGGGTGGCGCGTGGAGGCGACGAGTACCTCGGTCTTGAAGTTGTAGTGCATCCACGCCTCCATGATCTCGCTGATAAGCACCATGCCGTCCTCACCGGCGTCGTCGAGGCGGCCGATGAAGGGGCTGATGATCGTGGCGCCGGCCTTGGCGGCCAGGATGGCCTGGTTCACGGAGAAGATGAGGGTGGTGTTGGTGCGGATGCCCTCGTTCGAGAGCGTCTTCAGGGCCTTCAAGCCCTCGGTCGTCATCGGCACTTTCACGTAGACGTTCTTGTGCCAGCCGGCGTACTCGCGACCCTGCTTGACCATACCCTCGGCGTCGGTGGCCGTCACTTGGGCGCTCACGCACGGCACGTACTTGCACATCTCGAGGATGGTCTCTTTGAAGTCCTTCCCTTCCTTGGCGACGAGTGACGGGTTGGTCGTGACTCCGTCCAAAACACCCCAGGCCGCGATTTCGGCCACCTGGGCCACATTTGCCGTATCAAGGAAGAGTTTCATGGGAAGGAAGGGAAGGAAATAGACGTTCTGATCGTAGCACGGTCAATGCAGTGACAGGCGATCACGCTGCTTTGTGAGTACGGTCACACAGATTCGTCTACCATGTGACCATGCCTCATGCGCATTTTCTCGGCTTGGTGACTGTCTCCATTCTGCTCACGTCCTGCCGTTCGGCTCCGGAGGTGACCTTCGAACCTCCGGTGACTGCTTCGTCACGATCAATCAGTAGTTCAGTGCCGCGTTTGCCATCTCCTGTTTCCTCGTCTGTTCAGGCGGCATCAAGCGTGGCGATGTCGACCCCTGGCAGCGTTCTCATCGAAGTGCCGTTTGCCACTCAGGCACCATTCGCCAACTGGGATGAGGTGCACGAAGAGACGTGCGAAGAGGCGGCGTTGATTCTCGTGCAGTCGTACTTTCGCGGCGAACGATCTATCGATGAGGCGACGATGCAGGAGAGGCTGCAGTCGTTGCTCTCATATAATGACAAGAATGGTTACGGTATCGATGTGACCATGGCCGAGGCGGCGAGGATTGCCACTGACGCCCTCAAGCTCAACGTGCGCCTCCTCGAGAACGTGACCGAGGCAGACATCGTGCGCGAGCTGGCCGCGGGACATCCGATCGTGGCGCCGTTTGCCGGCCGTGAGCTGGGGAATCCGTACTTCAGTGGCGAGGGTCCCTGGTATCACGTTCTTGCCATCATTGGTTATGACGACGACCATTTCATCACCAATGACGTGGGGACTAAGCGAGGCTCCCGCTATGCCTACGATCGCGAGGTGCTGCTTTCGGCCCTGCACGATTGGACGGGGGTGAAGGAGGAGACCAATCAGGGCTCAAAGACCGTTTTGGTTATTGAGGGCCTGCTTTAAGCCATTTGTATGATATTGCTTTATTATTAAATTATGTAATAATCTTATTAGTTCACGGTGTTCATTTTCTCATCGGCCATCAAGGAGAACGTATGTTTGATCGACTGCCAGAGTATCTTTTAACAGTGCCCATTAGTAGTTTCTTCTTCTTTCGTCATCTGTATGACTGCGTGACAGAGACAAAAAGTGGCGCAGTTCTCTTGCGGGAGATGCAAGCCAAAGGGCAGTGTCTGGACGTTTCTACAGATAGGGCATTTATGAACAAGGTTCATGCCCTAGAGCGCATGTTGCGAGAGACATTGTTTGTTCGTGGCAAGAGCCGTTCACTGGCTGGTCCAACCGATCGGGCCAAGTACCTGTACCAAGGAGTGGCACCATTCTGCGACGGGATGGACGCCCTTCTCAGCAAGGAACCCCTCATGACGTCTCTCGATGGTAAGGCAGAGTGAGTCAGTTTGACCGCCAGCATCATGCTGGCGGTTTTTTTGTAAAAGGGGGTAGGATGAGGGACGATTTCTTACTTTTTCGCATGGCCACTTCTTCTCGTCTCGCCAAGTTCGCTGCTGCTACAGATGCGTCGGTGCCCCACTCTCTGCGCCGCGTCGCCGCCGCCTCGTCGATTGTTGAGCCCAAGTGGGTCGGTCCCGAACAAGCCACAGGCCTGGGCAAGAGTGCGCTCGAAGCCTACAAGTTGGCCGAGAAGATCATGTGTCATCTCGCCATCCAGGCGCCAACCAAGCACTCTTCTGGCCACCCGGGCGGCCCGCTTTCGGCCTTCACCTTCGCCTACCAGCTCTCTGCTCGCCGCGATCCGTCCATCGATCAGCCGCTGCGCATCAGCGCCGGTCATCTTTCGCTCCTCTCCTACGGACTACAGTGGATGTTTGGCCGTGACGGTGGTGATGAGCGGTTGAAGAGCCCGCAGGCCATCATCGATACCTTCCGCATCCCATCCGGCCTGCCTGGCCACATCGAGGCCGGCATTGGCGATATTCCCTTTGGTACTGGTCCGCTGGGCAAGGGTCTCTCGCATGCGCTCGGTACGGCGTTCGCACTTAAGCACCAAAAGCGCCCCGGCATTGTCGACGTGCTCATTGCCGACGGTGATGCACAGGAAGGACAAGTCATGGAAGCGATGCGTTTGGCCACGCACCTCGGTCTCGACAATCTGGTAGCGCACATCGATCTCAACGACATCCAGCTCTCCGACTTACCGTCGCGCACTGTCGCCTGCGATCTGGCCGGCCTCGCTGCCGCCGCGGGCTGGCGCGTGATCGAAGTGCAGAATGGCAACGATCCTGCGCAGGTAGACAGCGCGCTCGATCTGGCTGATCCGTCTTTTGGCGAGGGTCGCCCGGTGTGCATCGTCTACTACACGACCATGGGCCACGGCGTGCCCCACATGGAAGAGGGCAGCAATACCGGCAAGGAGAACTTCCACGGCTCGCCGCTCAAGAAGGACGTCGCCGAGAAGCTGGTGAAAGAGCTCCCGCCGCTCGAGCAGTTGGTGAAGGACTACGAGCCATTCCGCAAGATGCAGGCCGAGCGCTACACCGCCAAGCCCCGCGTTGAGACGGACATTCTCCTGAAGACGAAGTGGTCCGGCTATACGCGCTCCGTGACGGCCGAGAAGGGCGCTGCCCGCAAGGACTTCGGCGAGACGCACCTGAAGGCGCTCATGAAGGCCGATCCGCGCATCATCGTGCTGCACGCCGACCTGGCCGCGTCCGGCGGCTTCGACAAGGTGCAAAAGGAGTTCCCGGACCGCGTGGTGAACGTGGGCGTGGCCGAGGCGAACATGGTCATGATGGCGGCTGGCATGCGCCAGGCGGGTCTCCTTCCTGTCACCTACACCTTCGCAGCTTTTGGCACCAACGAAGCTCGCGCCAACGCCCGCCTTATCGATGTGAACTGCGGTCACACGCGTTGTGGCGTACTGCACGATTGCACGCACGCAGGTCTGAGCGTGGGCGAGGATGGTGAGACCCACCAGGAGCGTCACTACCTCAACATTCCTTTTGACCACACGCAGGTGTGGATGCCCGCCGACAGTAATCAGGCGGCGGCTATGGCTGAGAAAGGCCTGGAGATCATCGCCGAGGGGCACCAGAGCGTCTATGTGTTTGCTGGCCGCTCGGGCCACCCGCAGCTGCTCACGCCCAAGGGTGAGCCGAGCTACGGCGCCGAGTACGTTTTCGATGGCGCCGCCGACATCGTCCGCGGCCAAGGTGGCCTGGACGACCAGGTGACGATTGTCGCCACCGGCGAGATGGTGCATACGGCCGTGGCCGTGGCCGACGAGATGGCGGCGCGCGAGGACGCCGTGCACGTGCGCGTGCTGAACGTTGGCTGTATTCGCCCGCTCGATGCCTCGGCCATCGCCGAAGCCGCGCTCGAGACACAGCATCTGATTGTTCTTGAGGATCACAGCAGCGAAGGCGGACTGGCCACGCAGGTGGCCGATTTGATCGCCGACCTGCAGCTGCCCTGCACGCTGCGCCGCCTGGGCGTGAACCGCTACTACCCCTCGGGCCCTTCCGACGATCTCAAGTTCCTCGCCGGGCTCGATGCCGAGAGCGTCACGAACGCTGTGGAGGATGAGATCCGCGCCGAGAACTGGGGCAGTGAGGATGCGCTGGTGACGTGCCTCTTCTCGCTCCCCGAGCGTGCCAAGCTCAGCCGTTTCCGCGCCAAGCTTCAGACCTTTGTCGGTCGCCTGCTGGAGGAGAAGGACTACCTCGAGACGCTCCGCGACACTTGGGCTAAGCGTGCGGTGGCTGCCGAGAACCTACCGAAGACCGCTGTCCTCAAGAAGCGCCTTCAAGATCTCTCGTTCTAAGCCTCCCCTCCCCTGCTACACTGTCTCCGGAGGGATGGCAGAGTGGTCGATCGCGCCTGACTTGAAATCAGGTGAACCGCAAGGTTCCGAGGGTTCGAATCCCTCTCCCTCCGCCAGTGTTCTGGTCTCGTGCCTCTTCGTTAAAAGCCAGTTTTGTGGTATAATTTCTTGATGCCTAAAAAAGACTCACGCGACATCTACGGCTCGGAGAATATCGAGGACTGGGTGGAAAGGGATGGTGTCTGGGAGTTGCGTGAAGATGTGAGACACAAGATGCACGCTGCTCTCGAGCAGGAGAGGGTCGTGCCCCTCACTCCGGAGCAGCAGGAAAAAGAGCGCCAACTGCGGATTAGGCTGCAGGAGTACATGGATGTGCGCAAAAGTCTGCAGGTTGCAGCAGAGAAGGGTGATTGGCATACTCCCGAATTCGCGGTTGCACTAAAAGAGAAGGATTTCCCGAGCGCGAAGTCAGCTGTTCAGTTAGCCCTCCAGAAGTCGAAGTTTGGCACGGCTTGTCGCACGGCGCAGGCGCTCGGAGACGAGCAGCTGATGAAAGAAACGATTCTGGCCTGCCGCATCGGCGAGACGGACAACTACCACGATCCCTCGGATGTCCTCAATCTCGCGGTCACAGCGAACGACATGGCGACAGCTAAGCAGCTAGTGGCGCAGAGCCTGAAGCGTGGGACGTTGAAGGAGTACCTTATTGATCCGGTCTGTATGATCGGTAAGCAGGATCCTGCCTACGCGAAGGATTTTTTGCAGGAGCATTTTCCTGATACGAATGGCAGTGTTCGCGTTGAGGTAGCCAAGGTTGCAGTTGCGCTGGCAGAGGTTGATCCCCAATTTGCGCGCGAGATTATGCAAAAAGATCTCGCGTACCGATACGGTGGACCGGCCGCTGCCGAGATTGCCGTCGCCCTCGGGGATCGCGAGGTTGCCAAGCAGGCGGCGAAGCGATGCATCGAAAGTTTTCACCCTGACGATGCTGCGAGGGCAGCTATCGCAGTCAATGATCCCGATCTTATCCATCTCGTAAAAGAGAATGCTAAAGGATTCGGAGGAAAGACGGTCGTTTCTGTTGGTACCATCCTTGGCGATGTCGAAATGTTGAAGAAAGGTGTTGAGGGATGTCTCAGGTCTCGGGCAGAAAAGCTGGCAAAAGGAGAATTCAGTGCTAATTCAACCGATAGTGGCGAAAACTACGAGAGAGCGGCTGGAGAAGGCATGGTCGCTGTGGCGGCCCGTGACCCGGAGTACGGCAAGGCGCTGATTGCCAGCTACTTCCGGGATGTCGTCACACTCCCCCGCCGCTTCGATACCCAAATTTTTCCATTCGCCGGTGGAGCGGTCTTGAGCGCGGTCGAGAAGATTAGCCTCGATCTGGCCGAGAGAGATCCAGAAGCTGCCCGAGAGGCTGCTCAAAAATTTCACGCCATAAGCCGACATGAGATCGCCAATCGAATCACCGCCAGACTCTTCCAAAAGAATTTTCCGAAGCTGGGACTCTCGTTAGAAGATGGTATTGCGATCATGAAGACAGGCAGCGACCAGGCAGCCTTCGCGGCTGGCTGGGCCCTCCCGCCCGAGGTGGCAACGGTGGCCCTGGACTCGATAAAGGATCCCAATGTTATCCGCAACATCAAGCTCGGTAGCATCTTCAACAAGCAGCCCGAGGAGTATCAGCGCGAGTTGGCGGACATCGCCTTTTCCATGCCAAGTGATCGGCAGTTCGAGCGCACGCTCTCTCGCTCCCTGGCGCACTTCGACTACGACCAAGTCTCGAGCATCCTCCTTCAAAAAGTAAACGATTGCTCGTCCGAGCAGTTAGCCATTCGGTATCTCAAAACGCTGGTCGAAATTGAGAATCCGAAGGGGCGCACACTCGCTACCGATCTCTTTGCCAACCAGAAGGTCCAACCCCACTTGCGTCGCTACTTGGCCGCGAAGCTCATCGCAGAGAAGCATTGGGATGAGGAACTGGCCACCATCCTCAAGAAGGCCGAAACTGAGGGTAAGACGGCCGAGGCCGATGCCATCTTGGTCGCTATGATCAAGGATCTCGGCCTCACTCCGGACAAGCCCGCCTATGAGGCGCTGGAGAAGCCCGGCATTCTCACCGGCGCGACGCTGCCCGAGCGCGTCAACGAACTGAAGTCCCTGCGCGAAGAATTTGCACGCTTGTCGCTGAGTGGCCTCAAAGAGCGCCTGAAGGACGACAAGGTGCGCCAGGTCTTCTACCTCGTGAAGGGCGGCGAATACCGTTACACCCTCATCAACAATTACTCGTACGGTAAGTTCTCTATGGTGGTGGACAAGATGCTGGCGCAGAAGGTGGATGAGACGAAGATGCAGGAATTCGACGCGGCCATGGCTGCAGGAGGCGTGGCCGAATCCGACCGCGCCCGCATCCAGGCGGATATGCGCGAAGGCCGCTTCCCGTTACCTGACCAAGAGAAGCGCTCGTTCGCGTTCGACGCGGCGATCGACCTGGGCTCCGACTATGAGATGGGCATGGCCCGCCTCCAGGAAGTCTGGGGGCGCGAGCTGCAGATGCTCGCCGCTGTCGCGGAATCGAAGGAGGTCTTGCCCCTCGGCATCGAGGACGCACTCACGAGGTTTGAGGGTAAGGATGTCTCCAATCCCAAGACACAGCGCATCTTGGAATTTCTGAAGCACGGCCAAAAGCAGGACTACCAGTCCATCAAGAAGGTCGCGGAAGCCTGCAAAAAAGAACTGCTTACTTCTCTCAAGCAGAAGCTCAAAGCAGTCGAGGACAAGGAGTCGGTGAGGCAACGCATGCAGGAAGTGGAACGTCTGAACATTTCTGGCCTGCTGCATGCCTACCTCTCGGAGCGCCTGCCGCAACTGAAGGATTCTGCCATCCTTCAGGAATGGGAGAGTCACGTGCGCGAGACGCTCGCGGCCGTGGAGAGCGGACCGGTGAAGGGGGGCACTAAGAACAAGCGTTTCGAACTAACCTTCCTCGATAAGGGTCGCGACTTCATTCGCGCCACTCGCTTCGCCGACGGTCGCCAGTGCTGCTTCAACAGCTCGAACTACATCATGGACGGCCAGCTGAGCGCTGCCGACTGGATCGCTCGCTTGCATGCCGATCCCCTTTCCTTCGTGATGGATATTAAGGAAGAGGGCTCGCGCATCGTCTCCGGGTTCGTCTTCGGTCGCATGGGAATCGATCCCACCACCAAGCGTCCGGTCGTGATGCTGAACGGCATCTACTCGCAGGAATCCGGCTCGACCATGAACAACAACATCCTCAAGCTGGTGGAGGACAAATTTGCCCGGACGATCGGCGCCTCGTCCGTCATCATTGCCTCGAAGCACGGCGGCACGCTCGCCAAGATGCCCGACGGCTACCAGAGCGTCACGAAGGGCATCACCGCCATCCGCGCTTTGCAGAATAATGAGACGGTGTACGACGATATCGGCACGGTGCCCAATGGCCCCTTCACCTTTAGCGGTTACGAGCGCCATCTGGTGTGATACACAAAAAAAGCGCCCGGAGGCGCCTTTACCCTGAAAGAATGGTCTTCAGGGCAGTCCTTGATCCCTGCGATGATCGCAGTGAGCCTACTGCCTTGGCAGATAGGTATCGACAATGCTCTGTTCTTCCGGCGTGATGTCCACCGACTTGAGTGGTGGGTCAGTCCAGCGGATACACAACTCCTGTGCAGCGCCTGCATGAAGTACTTCGCTGTCTTCATCTCCTTCATCAATGAGGCGATTCATGAGAATGAGAAATTCGTCACGCCAGTTGCCAGCAGCGTATGCAGCACCAGCGATGTAGTAGTCGAGCTTGGCTTCGGCCAAGATGGCTATTTGACGCATTTCTTCCTGACATTCGACCTGCCTGAGAAACAAAAACGCCTCTTGAAACAATTGATGTTCTAGAAGTCGTCTCCCAAAACCCAATAAGAGTCCGGTCTGATTCTCGGCGCAGAGGATGTCCGCCGCTGATCCGTATGCCCCTACTTTCACTTTATTCAAGGCATACGCAAATAGCTTTTTTTTCTGTTCCTCATTGAGCCTTTTGTCTCCAGCGTACATGTGAGCCAAGATATTCGTTACAACTGCGTCATTCATCCTTCTACCCTTTCGACTTTTGCCAGTGCCGCTGGCAAGCGGGCCCATCGTATATGTACGGATGAGCGGGTGCTGTTCGTCCGCGACGTTGTCACAGATCTATAACGTAAAATATACTAAATTTAAAATATGTCAATAATAAGAACATAGCTTTGGAGATATAAAAAAGCGCCCGGAGGCGCTTCACCAGGAGACGTCGTCTCCCGATGGAATCGATGATTCGCGGACTGTCGCGGACGGATGATTACGGGAGATACGGCGAGATGAAGGTCTCATGCGCATCGTGAATGGCTTCTTCAGGAAGCGGCGGCTCTTGCCAGAGTTGGTATCGCCCGAGCATGGCTCCTTGGCACAACTCGTCGAACGCGCCTTCGATTTCCGAGTATTCCGTGTATTCGTCATTTCCTCCACCGAGAGCGACAGCGCTGCCGGCGTGGAACCACTGCTTTTGCTCTACAAAACGTTTTGCCAGGTCGAGGAGATCTCCTGGGACAACGACGTATCGTAGGCAGTTGAGCGCTTCCTCTAGCTTTCCGCTCCGTGCGAGTGCTCGGCCGAAGAGTGTCAGATACGCAGCGTGCTTTTCACGATAGAGAATTTCTGAGCCGTAGCTGACCTCCCCTTTTTGCATTCTCTCAAGAGCAACCTTAAGCAGCAGATCTTTTCTTTCGGCTGACAAATTGGGACTGCCGGCCTCAAACGCCAACATGAGCGATAGTCTTTGCTGGAGTTCACGCTCTCCCTCTCTATCAAGATGTTGAGCCGCCACTTTTATTGCTTCTCGTACAGGCCCGTCGGTGGGAAACAAGAATGAATCATTCGACTGGGACATGGAAAACTCCGTGAGATATGCCAGTGCCGCTGGCAAGCGGGCTCATCTCTTCAGAGATGGGCGGGTGTTGTGTGTCCGCGACGGTGTCACAGATCTTTGCATACTATAAAATATATTATTAAATTAGTCAATAGACCGAATGAAGTGGAATCTGCGTATTCAGGACTTCTTTGACCAGTGATGTTTGGCCCAGGCGAAGGTACCCGGCAACACTGAGACTGTGACGATTCCGACCACGAGGAGGGAGAAATGTTCCTGCACGGCCGGAATCTGCCCGAACAGGTAGCCCGCTACCGTAATAAGGCCAACCCACAATGCGCCACCCACCACGTTATAGTAGAGAAAATATCCGTAGTGCATGTGGCTGACGCCGGCGACGAACGGAGCGAAGGTGCGGACGAAGGGTAGGAAGCGGGCGAGAATGATCGACTTGCCGCCGTGCTTCTTGAAGAACGTTCTACTGGCCTCAAGGTGATCATGGTTTAGAAAGCGTGCATCTTTGCGGAAGGCGCGCACGCCAATGTGTTTGCCGATGGCATAGTTGAGCGAGTCGCCAATGACGGCAGCCAGCCAGAGGAGCGGCAGCAGTACCCAGATCTGGAGCGCGCCGCGGGCGGCCAGGGCACCACAGGTAAAGAGTAGTGAGTCGCCCGGCAGGACCGGCGCGAGCACGAGGCCCGTCTCGCCGACGATGATGAAAAAGAGAATAACGTAGGTCCACAGTCCAAAGCTGGCGATAAGCTCTGCTAGGTGCGTGTCGATGTGCAGGATAAAGTCTGCAATCAGCGTGATGAAATCCATGGCGTCCACTGTACGGTCCGATCTGGATTTTGGCGAACCGTCCCTTTGATTCCTTTTTGGCTGCCGGTAGCATGATGGGCACTTTCCACCACCTGACATAT
>CAZEVM010000014.1:0-24629 GCA_964515645.1 uncultured Candidatus Peribacteria bacterium
GGCCTAAGGGCCCGCGAGGAGGCACGGGGCCGAGGTGGAGGGGCTTTGGCGCGACGCGCTTTCTTGGGCACTTCTTTGTCGCGCACAAAGAAGTGCCGACCAAAAAGACAGGGAATGACCTCGGGCGATCACTTCACCGACCCACTACCCAAGATCAGAGACTTTCCCTCCTGAATCTTGGCTGCACCCGAACCCATCTGCTTTGCCCCATCCAAAATCAAGGTGGCACCACTCTGGACCCGACCAACGGTCTCGCCCACTTTCTTCTCAAACTCTTGCGCCTGTTTCACCAAGCCAGAGCCGGAGAGCTTCAGATCAGAAACGGTGGCAGAGCAGCCGACGAGCATGAAGGCGGCGAGCAGCAGCGGAATCAGAAACGCGACAGAGGTGCGGGAGAACATGGAAACGATGGAAGGATGTGGATGTTGGTTGACTGAGTGATTCACTCCTTGGAACCGAAGAGGTTCTTAAAGGAGCCGCCGGACTTCTCGAGGAGGCCACGGAGGGCAGCGACGTCGTCGTCGCTGATCGAGAGATCGGAGGAGACATTCTTACCGCTCGGCACTTCAAGCGTGGCCTTGAGGTTCGTCGCGCCCTGCAGACAAGCATGGAGCACGATGTACGCCTGGCAGTCCCCGCACTTGAGTTCGAGAAGAAGGAAATCATCACCCGTGCAGCGCACCGACGGGATCTCCACCGGCACCTTGCCGCCGCACTGCGGACAGCGGACCTGCGCGGCAATCCTCTGGATAATGGTGTTGAGGGTGTGGGGGTCGAGTTCCATCTGGAACATTGTATCACGGCGGACACATCGCACCAAGGAGATGAGCCAGTTATACTGCCTCAGGATGTCACGTTTTCTTGGCACGCATCTCGGCTCCGCGTTCATTGCTCTGGTCACCGCCGGCGTCGTCTTGGGCGGTGGAAATCTGCTCGCCCTACTGACCCCCGTAGAAGAGCCAGAAATAGCCGTACTCACCCTCGCATACACAAAGCCTCTGTCGCTCTCGGTTTCGGTGGGCGCTCGCAACGGCGGAGGGGTAGTCGACATAGCCCAGGAACATGGTACCGAAACCGTTCATATCACCTTGCCAGCTGACTGGGAACGGAGTGAAGTGTCAGGCGCAGCCCTAGAGGAAGCCACATCTTCACCCTTGTCGGCGCACTGGACCAGCTGGAAAGTCCCCACTGAAAGCCGCCTGCGGTTCTTGGTTCCACGACTCCCGGATCATGCTGAGCTCTCGCTGCCGAGCGGGGTCCCCCTCTCGCTCACGATCACCAAAGCCGACCTGAGTCAGGGCACATCCATTCGCTCCGAACGACTCCTTCAAGAGAATCGCGTCACTCTCTGGTAACTCACCCACTCATGCCCACTCAGACCTTCACCCTCCCCTGCCGCCAGAAGACCCTTATCGCTCGCGACACGTACGAACTCTTCTTTGAGAAGCCCGAGGACGTCAATTTTAAGGCCGGCCAATCGGTGCTCTGGCAGGTGCCGCTGGTTGAAGACCCTGCCGACATCCAGCCACGCGCGTACTCCATTGCTTCCGGACCGAATGAGCAGGAGCTGCGCTTCGCCATTCGTCTGAAAGAGGGTGGCCGCTTGAGCCGTTACCTGGTGGAGAAAATCGACGTCGGGACGCTCATCACCATGGTGGGACCCTTCGGCCTCTTCACGCTCAAGCACGACTCCCCTCCTCCGAGCTATCTCTTCATTGCCACTGGCACGGGCCTGGCCCCGTTCCGCTCGCACCTGCTTGAGCTCAAGGAGAAGGGCTACACCGGCCGCATCGACGTGATCCTCGGCGTGCGCGAGGAGCAGGACATTTTTTGGAAAGAAGAGATGGAACGCTGGAGCCAAACGATGGAGAACTGCTTCTGTCACTTTGCCCTCAGTCAACCGACGCCCGCCTGGACCGGACACCGCGGCCGCGTGCAGACGCTGGTGCCACTGATCGCCCCAGACCTGGCGAACCGCTCGATCTACATCTGCGGCAGTCCAGCAATGACCAAGGAGTTGAAGACGCTCTGCCTAGAGCAGTGGGGCGTGCCGAAAGAGAACCTCCACATCGAAGGATTTATTTAAACGGAGCCCTAGCTCAAGCCATTTGCATCTGTTTTTCGATTTCAGGCAGCTGCCGCAAATCCTTTTGGCGCGACTGAGCCTCTTGTTCACGCATGGGAGCGAGGCGAGCCTCACGTGCAGCGGAAATTGCCTGCATCTCGCCGTCGCTCATGTAGCGGTAGCTGTCGGTGCCGGCATCACCCTGAGGCACGTTCTGAATCTGCTCGGGCGAGGGAGAATTCTGCGCAATCAGACGGAGCTCGCGGAAGCCAATGGCAGAGAGAAACTGTGTCATACGTTGCGACCGTTCGAGCGGCCGTTAGGAGTGGGCTGACGGGCGAAGCTGGAGCCGCCAGGGTTCGGGCCGGGATTGGGGGCAGAGCCGCGACCACCCATCATGCGCTGGGCCAGCTCTTCGTAACTGATGTACCCCGAATTGTAGTTATCATCGATGAATTCCGCGCGGGCCGGACGAGGATGGCGGTCGTCTTGCCAGGCGCTCTGCAGTGCAGCCACAGGAGATGGAGCGACGGGGCGCGTCGTGACACCGTTGGAATCGAAGACGACGAGCTGGTAGCCGTCAGATACTTGGGTAATGGCGACGGCCGCGGTGTGATCGGACTCCACAACGAGGGTGACGGCATTCATGCCGCGCTGGCGGAGGATGCGCACGCCCAGGTCGGCGATCTGCATGCAGCCGCCGCGACCCTGGCGCAGGGCTTGGAAGCCGTTGTAGTTACCGCGACGCTCATCAAAGGTCATATTGGCATTCTGCACACGCCAGCCGACACCGTCATCGGTGTTGGCGAAGATACCCGTGAGCCACGCATTGGAGGTTTCGAGATCGAGACTGGCGGCAAACTCGAGCAGCTGTTGCTCATTGCGGCGCGGATCACCCGGCAGGTTAAGGAGCACCTGAGGCGGCGGCAACCAACCACCACCCTGCTCGGCCAGCGAGCGATAGGCACCCGGGAGCTGCGAGGTGTTGGGCATGTAGAGGAACATGCCGCGGCGGCCAGCCGGGAACGACGGCGCACCCGCGCGGCCGTCGAGGGCCTGCGGGTTGGGGAGCATGGCATTGGGATTGCTGACGCGCGCGATGTACACGCCGCTGGCCGAACGGAAGCCAGCCACGCCATTCATCTGGAACGAGCTATTGCCCGTACTGATGCGCTCGTAGAGACGGCGCCCATTGCCCTCGTAGGCGTTGCCGCCACCAGCGTTGAGCGACCAGTTCAGGCGGACATTGCCGTCGGTCATGACGGGAATCGTGCGACCATTGGGGATGGCAGGCGGGCCATCCATGAACATGACGAAGTTGCCAGTGGAGAAGGCGGAGATGGTGCGGCCGCCCTGCTGGCAGGTGGCCCAGACGCGGTTGCCATCACAGCTGTACGTGATGCTAGCCCCCTGCCACTCGGGGCGGGCAGACAGCGCAGCCGGCAGATCGGCGGTGGCCTTGCGCAGGTTCTGCACCACGTTCTGGTAGTTGAGCGGCGAGATGTTGTTGCGGCGCATGTAGCTGCGCACGCTCTCGACCGAGCTGATGTTCAGTGAGTTCGGCAGTGTGGAATTGAAGGCGAGCGGCTGGCCATTAATGGTCAGGGTGGCGAGTGCCTGTTGCACCTGCTCTTCACTCAGTGCGCCCTGCGGCGAGGGGCGGAGCTGGTTTTGGCGGTCGAAGCGACTTTGCGGCAAGCGATCACGGCCCTGGCGGTTCTGACGGAAGCGGCCATAGATGCGCTGGCCACGATCATTAAAACCAAGACTCCACATGGCGGAGGTATCGGTGTTATAGCGCCGGCCGGAACCTTCCAGGGCACCGACACGGTTCTCGTTGCGCGCACGGCGACTGGCGGCGGTACCACCATTGTTCAGCGCTACCAATCCGTTAAAAGCACCGCCCAACGTGCGGATATTGCCAATGGTATCGCTGAGCTGTTGCCAGCGGCCAAAACCGGCCTGCTCGGTGGAGGTAGGACCCGACGAGGGCAGATTCACCGCAGCCTCCGGGGTCGGAGGCTGCGGGGTGGGGCCGTTGATGGGACCCTCGTTGGACATGGTTCTGTAATGAGAGGCTTAGACGACGCGGCGGTTCGAGGAGCCGTAGGTCGGCTTGGGACCATTGATGGCGGTAGCGTTAGCCTGGACGACCGGACCGGTGACCGGGGCAACCGGGGTGACCGGAGCGAGAGGCATCGGGGGCGGCGTAAGGCCAGCCACGTCGTTGCGGAAGGCGCGTTCGATGTCGCCACCGACGGCGCTATAGAGGAGCGAGACGTCGAGTGCGATAATGTTGCTGCCAGCCTGGTTGGCGTTGGCGGGGATACCAGTGATACCGGCGGAAACGCGGCACGAGGCGTAGCGCATCGAGATCATGTTGAGGCGGGCAATCACATCGGCCGGCCGGCCAGTGCAGTTGATGAGCAGGTAACGATTGCCGACGACCGTCGTGGTGTTCGGGGCGAGGAAGGCATTGAAGCGAGCGGCAGCATCGGTCGCGAAGCGCAGCAGACCAGCCTCATCGAGGCGGTTGATGCCACCCGTCGTATTGCTCGGGATGGCCGGCAGGGCGTTGATGCGGTTGCGCAGATCGGTGATGCGGTTCTGAACGGCAGTGCGCGCGTCGCGGTTGGCCGGCGTGTCAGCCAGGCCAGCGAGCTCCTGCTCGGCGGCGCGGAGCTGCATCTGCAGGTCCATGCGGTTGAGAACGGTGTCGAGACCGCTCAGGTTGAAGTTCGGGTTCAGCATCGCGATGAGCGGAGCGAACATGCGGACGAGCTCCATCATCGGGCGCAGGCGCTGCAGCTGCTCGTTTATGGTGTTAGCGGCGGCGCTCGGGGCGGTCGTGCCCACTTCCAGGCGGACGGCGGTACCCGTGATGGTGGCCGTGAGACCCTTGGCGCGAGCCTTCTCGACGATGTAGTTCTGATTGGCGGCGCGCTGGGCTTCCGGCAGAGCGGTGAGAGCAGCGCCGAGGGCCGTCTGAGCGGTATCGAGCTGGGCGCGCGTGCTCGTAGCAGAGAGCGGGTTGATGGCGGTATCGACAGCAGCCTTGAAGGTGCGAGCCTCAGCCGTCTCAGCCGGGGCGGTCGACGGACCGGTGACGGCGGAAGCGACGCCGAGCGTCACCTCGCGCTGGCGGAGCTGTGCATCGATGTCAGCAATCTGACGGCGCAGCTCGGTGATCTGGGCCACAGCGTTGGACGGGCGCAGGGAGCCGGCCGGAGGATTGGTGATGGCAGCAATCTGGTTCTGAAGTTCTGTCTTGCGAGCGGCGGCAACAGGGCGAAGGCCCGTGGCCGGAGTATCAAGGGCGGTGACAATGCGGGTGCGCAGCTGCTCCGGCGTCAGACCAGTGCCAGTCGTCTTGGCTGTCTCGGCGGCGTTGAAAGCCGTCGTGAACGGACCGCTGATGAAGGTATTGTGAGCAGCAGTCAGCGTGGCGAGACTGGCCTCGGCCCTGACGGCCTCAGCTTCGGCAGCTTTACCACGAACCGTGTCGAGAGCAGCAGGTACAGGAGTATTAATACCAGTTTGCACGTTCACGCCAATTCCAAGGTGGCGAGCGATGTCATCACGAGCGATGCCATTGGTCGAATTGATCATTGCCACTGCATCGGCGTTCAACGGCGGAGCGGAGACGGCCGCATCCAGGTTGGCGCGCGTAAAGTTCGTCACATCCATTGCCGGCACCACGAGACCAGCGATGTTCAGATTCACCTGCCACTTACCAGCACCGGCAGCGCCGGCAATAAAGCGGTACTCAATGAGCAGCGTACGAGGAAGGGCAGGAACACCGGCGGCACTGGGATACACCTTCAGGAAGCGCATGGTACCACCAGGAGCCACCTCGTAACCTTCCGCCTGGAGGTACGCCCGTCCAAGACGCTCCTTCGACACATCATCTGCGGCCGTTTCCACTGCCAGGGGGCTGCGGAGCTGTGCACGCTCAAGCGGGCTCAGGTTCGGCGTCGGGGCGATCTCTTGGAGCTGGCGAATGTGCTCAAGGTGAGCCGTAATGAGGTCGGCCGAGGCAAAGCGGTTCGACGCCGGAGGCGTTGAGAGGGTGCGAATGGCCGTCAGCGAACGATCAATCTCGGCGCGAATCTCCGTGAGACCAGCCGCGCGGGTGGCGGCGACATTCAACTGGCCGAGCACCTCGGTGCGCTTCGTCGTCTGGTTCCCACGGAGCGTCGTCACCTCAGCGCGAGAGTCGCGGCGTGCACGCTCGGCGGCCACAAGGCGGTCGAGGGCAGCGCGAGCCGGAGCCTGGAGAGCAGCGTTGGCTTCCGTCAGTTCGAGACGGATCTTGGTGACGCGAAACTCAGCGGAGGCGGCCACGTCATCCGGATCGCTGTTGAGGCGAGCCTCGACGCGATTAGCCTCGGCATTCAGCTCGGCCGCATTGGCGAACGGCGTCTCGCCGGCCATGCCCATAAGGCGGTGCTCACGCGTGCCAGTAGCAAAGGCGGAGCGGAAGTGAGGAACGTGGACCATAGGACTGGGGGTAAGAGTGTGTGTTGGCTAAAGGGGTTTAGGCGATCAACGGAAGGATTCCTCGAGGGAGGAAAGCAGGGGCTGATCGCTCTGTTTGGCAGCCGCCTCCTTGGCTTGCAGGGCAGTGCGGCGGCTGGTGCGCACTTCCTCGTTCACATCGGTCATAAACTTGGCGAACTCGGCATCGAACTTGGCGTAGGCCGCCTCGTAGCGCTTCATGCGCTCGGCCTTCTGCTCAGGCGTCTCACCCTCATACTTGGCATCGAGCGTGGAGAGATTTTCCAGCAAGAGATCAGGCTCGATCTCGATCATCAACGTGTCATAGAGATCGCGCGCAAGCTCGGCGTTCTCGGTGTCCGTCACGATGGTGGACTGGGTGTCAGACATGAATTTTTTTGTGTGTTGCTCTCATTGTACCTGAAACACTCTTTTTTCTCAAGAGATGGGTGGCACACACCCAGACACGAACATACCATTTGACCGTCTGATCTTCAGAAATGGTCAGAACTTGACTTTTTATATAATTAGTTCTTCAATAAGAACCTGGCTCATTGGCACCACCGCGACGTTCCCCACCCACCCTCCTTTTCTTTCGGAGGCACACGAGCTCCGTCGACGCGTTGTCGACGGACCGATTCACATTGGCTCAACTGCCTCTCATTCTCGACACGGCGAGAAGGAGGATGCAGTGGGGAGCACAACACACGGAGACTTTGACATGATGATCCGCATTCTGACTGCCGCCTTAGCGGCCCTGGCCCTGAACTCGACCTTGTTCGCCAGCGAACCCGCGACGAACAGCCCACTGCCTGTAGTGACGGCCTCACCGCCACTGCTCGACCTGAGCAACAGCGAGGAAGATGGAACCTCTCTGGATCTCGGGTACACGTACCACTGGTCTGGAGGTGGGAACCGCTCCCATAGCAGCTCACACTCCCGTTGGCACTCATACAACCACGGCGGGTACCACCACTACCGGCCGGCGTGGCACTCCGGCTACCGGGGCTCCTACCCCGGCTGGCACGGATACAACGTCGGTACCTACAACGGCTGGAGTGGATACAGTGGATCTCGGTACTCATACGGGTATCCCGGGTATGTCTACCCGGGCTACATGACCGGGAGTTATACCCCGGCAACAACGTACTCGCCGAGCTATACATATAACCACTACAACCCCGTCACGTCGTACAACAACATCAACTACTCGGCCAACGCGTCGTATTGGCCCGGAAGCTACAACGCCGGGTACCACTACCAGTACCGGTGGCGCCAGTACGACACTGGCACCGCGTTCCGCTATTGGGACACGCGGGGGACCAACTTCACCACCTGGACCGATAACGACGGTGTCACGTTCAACTTGGCCAGTAAGCAAGGTGTGACCCCAACCGCCCTGAGTCACTCAGAGGCGGACGGAATCAGCATCAATTTGACAGCCAAGCAAGGCGAGGCCAAAACGACCGCGCCAGCAACAACCCCCACTGTCGTCACCACGGCCCCGGCAATCCCGGTGCCAGACGACGAGATCAGCATCGACTTCGGCAAGCGCTAACCACGCGGCCGAGATCGACCAATGGGGAGCGCTCCGTGTACGTGCTCCCCATTTTTTGTGCCCAAAAATACCTTTTGTTAGATGTCATCTATTGACAAAATACTATTATTATATAATAATAATGTTAGTCCGAAACGACCTTTTCACACAATCGACCTCAACCAAAGGAGTCTAGACCATGGGTACCAACCCAATCCTCACGTCCCTGATCGTTTCAGGGGTCCTCGGTGTCATCAGCTTCCTGCTGCACCGCGGCGCGCGTAGTTCCACCCCCGACAACAAGACGTTCGGCGGCTTCTACCTCGGCTTCACCATCGCCACCGCGCTCCTCGCCGTCTTCCTCTGCTTCGCGATCAAACCCCTCCGGGAGGCGATCAGCGGGTGGGTCGACCGAGGACTGTCGATCGAAGCTCCCAAGGATGAACCGCCGGTCACACTCGGGAGTCCGCTCGACTACGTCACGTGGGAAGGTGACACCCTACGGCGCAGTGCTAAGGCACTTCCCAAGGGGTGGCGGGCCGCCTTTACGACGGACCCAAACGTGGCCGGTCTCGTCATTATGACAGACATGCCACGCAAGCTGGAGCCGTCCGTAGGCCGGATCTACGTCTACCTCGACCCCGACCTGAAGACGCTGCCCAACCAGCGGCCAACTGCCCCGGAAGAACTCCTGAGGCCGAAAAAGTGATAGGTCCGATCAGGACCGGACCGGATGCGCCCCTAGTGCATCCGGTCTTTTTATGATGTACAAATTTATAATATTATTCTATAATACTATTAATGAGCACATCTCCATCTTCAGACCCTTCTAGCCCGGATTCAGGCCGCAGCCGTTTTGCACGGGCCTGGAATTGGATCCAGCGACGCCGTGAAGGCGGTCGCCAGAGTGACATCTACCAAACGCAGATCGAGATGGGCCGGGACTACCTGGGACGCGGACGTGCGTTGGACGAAGAACTGCTAACTCTGCGGAATGATCATGACAGCCGCGGCGCGCCGGCCATTGATCCCTCGCGTGCCGAACTGGAGACGCACGGCCACAACGACGTCCAGCAGCTTGTCGATGCAACGAACCGCTTGACCACCCTCATTGCCGAGCACCGCCGACCGGAAAATCAGAACGCCACATGGTGGGCGGCAAACCGCCAGCGCTACATCGAGTTCCGCAACGTCACCTTCCCGGATGCCGTTAGCCGTATCGGCGCGCTGCCGCACTGGGGGCGTCGCGTTCGCAGTGCCGACGCGTCGAGTCCGACGGTGCCGCGCGCGCTACAGCAGAGCCTGGCGACACTCCAGTCGCTCATCAACGAGACCACCGGCGATTTCCCGGGTATCGATGACCTCGACGGATTCCTGACGAGCGTGGAAAGCATCGTCGACGGCATGGAGGCATCGATCCTCGAACGTCCAACTTCGGCAACCGACGATGCACCGAACATCGTTCGCCCCCCGAACGGACAGCTCTTTATTGATTGGGCCAGAGAGGAAAACGCGCTCTTGCAAGAGTTGAACGCCCTTGAGCTCTTCAACCGCGCCGACCTGCGGGGAACAGATGCCGAGACCGTCGCGCACTTGGCCGAACAGCTCGCGGCACGCATCCGTCGGAGCATTCATCCCGTCGATCGCGCCGCCCCCGGGACCGTCAGCGTCGAGAACCTCGACGAAGTCTCGGCCGAACTCGGTCGCCTGCTCCTACAGATACAGCGCCATCTCACGCGCCCCCTGCCCGAGAACACGACGCTCAACGCGCATGCCGAACAAGCGAATGCCGCCATGCGTCGGACGCGTAATCGCCTCCTCATGATTCTGGGCACTGCCGGGCTGCTTGGCGTCGGATACGCGATGCTGCCGAGCAGCCAAGAGGATGAGAAAGCGGGCAAGCCCGCACCGATCGTGAAGCCCAAGAACCCCGATCCCGCCGTGCCGGTGAAGCCCGGGGGCAAGGACATGCCCATTCCCCTCCCCGACTGTTCCATGAAGCGCGTCGGCGCCGACATCAAGACGACAATCCCGAAGAACATGGTGGGCAGCTTCATCTACGACATAGCCCGGCCCAGCGAGAAACCGATCCGCGTCATCCTACGCCAAGACACGCACAGCATCCGTCTGCCGGATGACTGGGTGGCAGCCACCGATGTGACCATCACGATCTACTATCAGAAGGACGGCGGCTGGTTCAAGCTCGATCCGATCACTCTGCCCAAGCAGTAAACCTGCTAAAAAAGGGCGGTCGCATTGCTGCGACCGCCCGGGGATGTGTTCGAGGCTGGAATCAGGACGACATTTCAGAGGTGCGCTGCGCCTGGATCAGCCAATCCTCACGCTTCTTGTAGTCGAGGATGATCCCGGAGAAGTGCTCGCCGCCGGCGGTGAAGTTGACGTGGCCGCCGCCGCCAGTGAGAAGGTTGTCCATGAAGTCGTCCACGCCGCAGCGGAAGTTCATATCGTTGAGGCTGAAGGCCTCGCGCCGACGGAACAGGACGATGCGGACGAGCTGTTTGTTGTACAGCTGCCAGCGGTTGTTGGCGAACGAGTTGGCCACGCTGTAGAGCCAGGTCAGGAACCAGATCACACTCACAATGCCGATGGCCTTGTACGGCACGTCGAGCTGCATCGCCTTGAGCTGACGCCACAGCCAGGGCCAGACGTGCCACCCGTACTCACTTCCCAAGTATAGGAAGATGAACGCGAGGGCGACGGTGCCGAGGATGATGTAGGCGAGGCCTTCGCGGCCGATGTTCTCGCCGACGGCGAAGGCACAGAACATGATCAGCAGGAGCCAGATCGTGCCGGCGGTCCCGGTACTGAGGGCGTTTGGCATGATCCAGTTCATGCACACGAGGGCCAGCCCCACCACCCACACGGGCCAGGTGACGAGGTAGGAACTGAAGATACAGAACTCGAAGATGGGCTTCTCGGGCGTGGGCGCACTAGGCACCGGCCCGGGGATCGCTGTCGACATTGAGACACTCCTTAAAACAGAGGTACGCGGTTCCGTTCCTTTTTTTCCAGCCGTTGCTGAGAAGGCACGGTTCCTTGGTCTAGAACACTAATGCTTATTATGATTACTTTGTTTAAATTGTCAATATTACGACTTTTACGTAATTCTCAGCCATATATTTGACAAAAATTCATTTTCTTTTATTATTTGATCAAGTAAAGAAACCCCGTTCTCTCAACCCGACGGCATCCATAGAAACCGTCTGTGTACAAAGGAGTCTCTCATGACACGCATGTTGATTGTGATCGCGTCCGTGGCGGCGCTGGTCGGCGCCCTGGTCGTGGTGAAGCAGTTCACCGGCAACACCACCCCGCCCGACAACAAGGCCAACCCCCAGCCCCAGCCTAACCCCGCCCCCCAGCCCACCCCGCCTACGCCTGGTACGCCGGGCACGCCGGTTCCGAACCCGTTGCTGCCAGCCGTCACCAAGGGGCCGTCGCTGGTTCTCATGAACGCGCTGGCCGACATGCTCGGCTACAAGGAAGACAAGAAGGCCGACTTCGAAGTGAATGAGGTCGGGAAACCGGCTCACTTCGCCCTGAAGGGGCCCGACCTGGACCTCCGCCAGAAGACCGAACTGGCTGCTGCCGTGGTCGACGAGAATAAACGCGACGGCATCTCGGTCGAGGCCGGCGACATCGAGAAGGCGAAGTTTGTCCTCTCGAATGAAGGCGACCGCATCCGGTCGGTGCACGTCTACCACTACGGCAAGGACAAGGCCGGCAAGCCGCTCGTGGCGGACGCCGACAAGGGTACCAAAGTGGCGGTGACCATCCTCTTCGTAAACTGGGACCAAGCCAAAAGCGAGGCCTGGGTTACGGAGACGATGGACCAGCTCGCAGCGAACCCGAAGTTCGGGCCGCCCCATCGCGGTGGGCCGCACGAGCGTCACCTGACCCTGATCAAGAGCCGGTTCCAGATCATCGATAAATAACGTCACTCAATCGGCATGGATGCCATCACCAAACCTAGACCGGAGAGCCCTGCTCTCCGGTCGTTTTTACAGTCTCAGGGAACGTACGTGAGCGGGTCACGCTCGTTCAGACGAGCAGCCGGACGGGTCAGCCAGGCCGTATAGGCATTGTGGATCTGCAAAGCCGTTTTACCCTGGAGATCGGTGGCAACCGACTGCGCAATGACGCGATTAGCATCAGTCGGAGCAGGGGGCGTGAAGGTGAGCGCTGCTTCCACGTACTCGATCGTGCCCGGCAGACTGGGATGCGCTCGGAACATGACCGACGGGAAGCCGAGAGTGTTGATGCGGGTCTGAAGATCACCGACGAGCAGCGGAACGTTCAGCGGCGTTGTCGTTGGTGCTGCAGATGGCGTGGGGAGCGGCGCAGGCGTGCCAGCTGGCGGGAATGTCAGAGTGGGACGACCGACAGTAGAAATCACATCCGAGAGGAGCGTCAGCCACTCGGTGAATTTGCGCATCTCCGCGTTGGAGACGACCACCTCAGTCGGAGTGCCGTCGAGGGCACTGCGATTTTGCACCTGAACAATGCCAAGATCATGGAGAGAGCGCCACACCAGAGCGTCGGCGGGCTGCGTCAGGTTCATGCGGATCGTCGGAGCTCCCGCCTGGGCAGTAGCCTGGCTAAGCATGCGCGTCTGCCAATCGTTGAAATCCGTCGTACCAATACGATTACCGAGACGCTTCCAAGAGACCCAGACCGCCAACTTTTTCATCTCACGACCAGAGACGCTAATCACCTCGCTGCCGGCATCCACCGCACCACCAGCCAGCGTTTCAAGAAGACGCCCGATCTCCGTGTTCTTGCGGAATTGGTACTGCTGGGTATCGACCCATTGGCCGAAGTCCTTCAGGCGCGGCCAGGCGGCCTCGGCCAAGCTCTGGGCGCGGGGCCACACCTCGTCGGTGAAGAAGCGAGGCACATCATTGAGCACGAAGTCGCGCACCGTGGTGGCTGCACTCACAACCACGTCGCGACCCTGGCGAGCGGTCGAGAGGAGAGCGTCGCGCAGCTCGCGGGCACGGCGGGCCTCAACACTCTGGAAGCCCTCCAGTCCGCGCCAAAAGTCATCACCGGCCGTGGCCAGATAGACGTCGAGCATGTTCACGTCCGAGACTGGCGAGGCGGCCGCATCACTGGCCGTCTGTAGACCTTCAACATCGGTGATCGCCTGGGCATCGGCGCGCAGGGTGCCGTCGCGCAGGCGGCGAGCATTGGCCCGAGCGATCATCACCTGATACGCACGACCGCTGACGAAGTTCCCTTCGAGAAAGGCCAAGCCACGCTGAGGATCACGACCTTCGCCGAGGGCGGCCAGATACTTATCCGCCACACGAAGGAAGACGCGGAGCTTCTCGTTGTCATTGAGACCAGAGAGATGATCAGCAATCTGATGGTTACGTTGGAACTCGCGGATAAGCTCGCGTACCTCTTCTGGCAACTGTGTCGCACCAGCCGTACCAAGCGACGCACGCTTGGCGGCGTTGTAGGCGGTGACGAACCTGCCCGGACTCATCCGCAGAATGCCGGCGAGCATGGTGCGCTCGTCATTGCCGTTCACATTCAGACGGTGCTCAATGAGAGCAACGGCAGACCCACGCTGCTCGGTGCCCATAAAAGGAGCGCGCAACGTATCGCGGAAAACACGGACGGCATTAGCCATCTGCGGGGCTCCCCACTGCTCGAGCGGACGAGCGATGAGATCTTCGGTAATGGTAATACCGTAGGTCTTGCGCAGGAAGGCGGCGAAGATGGTGAAGCCGGCGCCAAAGCGGGCCCAGCGAGCCATGCGCGAACGACCGCGGATGAGCCACATGCCGACCATCACACCGCCAACCAGGAGGCCGGCGGAGAGAGCCGGATCTCGCTGGAAGTTAATGCTGCGGCGGTAATCACGCCAGACGCCGTCGATCCAGTTGCTCGAGCGGCGACCCATGAGACCTTCTAGGTGCTGGCGCGAAGCCTGCTGAGTGTTCAAGAACGCTTCGAGCCCTTGACGAAGCGCTTCCATGCGCTGCACCAGGTCGACGTTCAGAGCCTTGAAGTTCGGCTCAAAGGCGGGGTTGGTCTGCGCGATCGTGCGCCACTCAAGTAGGCGCGCGTACATGGGAGTGGAGCGATCGAGCACGCTGTCGAACACATCCAGCATGCGCCACGGCTGACGCTTCCATACCTGAGTCACAATGGCCGGGCTGACTTGGCCGTTGCGGATGGCATTCAGCAGGATCTGGCCCAGGTCGGCAGGATGGACGGCTTCCCAGGTACGATTTTGAATTGTCTCGGGACGAAGGGCCGAATCGAGGACCTGACCCGGCACATTCAAGGGCACGCGCACGCGTACATCCGCCTGGACCTGCTCGACGGCCTCAGGGTCCTGGGGATTGAAGCGGTTGCCGGGGTTGTTTCGATCAAGCGTCATGGTTGTTTATTTCTTATCAGGATCAGCCCAAGCGTACTTCCAGAAGCGACCAGGGGCCTTGGCCAGCCAGCCAGCGGCTTTCACCGGAGACCAGGCGAGATTGCCTACCGCCTGACCAAATTTATCCGGACTCTCGAAGGCATTGGTGCCGGGCAGCTTTTTCCAGACTGTGCTTAATGCGCTCACGACCGGGCGAACGAAGAAGCCGGGCACCTTTTCAAAACCTTGAAGCTTATCCCACGGCGTATAGAACGAACGAACCGAGCCACGAACGGCTTGGATCGGGGCAGCACCAATGCGCTCCTGCCAGGTCAGCTTATCGTGCATTTTCGGGCTCCAGCCGCTCCAAAACAGACCAGTTAGAACTTTGCCCGGTGTGGAGATGACATTGCGCTTCGTGAAGTTCCACATGCCTGGACCTTCCATGGAGGCGTAGGCACCACGGTTCAGTCCAGACCACTGGACGGCCTTGTTGGCCGCCACATAACTCATCAGACCGGTTGCTACAGGAACGGTGACGTACGAAGGTGCCAAAGCAGCGATGGCTGTAGAACCAGCCTGCACACCTGCCCTGATTCCTGGGCGATTCTCGGGTATCAACTTTCCCACCTGATGGCCAATCGCCATTGGTGCGCCAAAATTGGTAACCAAGCCATTGATCGTCGGCGCCGGAGCGAGGCTGACAAAATTGGAAATCTTGGAATCAAGACCTGCAGCCTTACCAGTGGCGCCAGCAGCTGCACCACCGATCAAAGCGGTGTATTTATTGCGCAAGAAGGCCGTCAGACGACTAGGCTTATCTGACGATGAAGAAACAGTTTCAGGTTCGCCAGTGTTTTCGCGAGGCCGAGTTGTAGCCATCGAAATAGTGTATCATAAAGCTGACCTAGCATCAATACGACTATTCCTCATCAGCTAGGGCTGAATATTAAAAATTAAGCTGTTTTTAGAGCGGTCGGAATTACCGATACATTATTTTTAGACTTTTTCTCTTCTTTCAGGGCTAAAGTGCCATTCGATACTTGCTTCTTTTGGGGTACAGCCTGCTGGATCTTCTTTAAGACGAATCCCGTAGCATTCCAGACGGCACCGACCGGCACAGTAATCGGCGTAATCAACGAGCGGCCGATGCGAGCCAGCTTATTCTGACTGTAATCGCCCCACAGACGCTCATGGGCAAGGAGCAACAAGCCAAGAGGCACAGTGATAGGAGTGAGCAGACCGCGGATCAACGTGGCAATATTCAGCAGGAACGGGTGAGAGAACCAAATCCGCTCATGCAGCGACCCGAGGAGCTGTGCTCCCACCAGAACGATGAAGATATCAGCGATGGTGAGGAAAAGCGGCATGGCAAAGAGAGCCGTTCCCGCACTGATCACCACGATTGCTGTCAGAACAACACTTAGCAGAACGGCCTCGATGAGCGAGTAGAAAAAGCCAAGAGAGAACGAGAGCCGACCACGACTGCGCTCGCGAACAAGGCTATCGCGAACCAACCCCTTCACGGCGGCATGGTCGATGCCGTCTCCAGCACTCTCCATCTGTACCTGCAAGCGGGCGATCAAGTCCTGCTGCAGGGTATTACGGTCCTCGTGGGCGATGGGAGCGGCGGGCGTATGCGCGGACTCAAGTGCTTGATTTAGAGCTTGTTGTAGGGCTCGCTTTGAATCGATAGGCGCGCCGCTGAGCGCCATGGCAGGCATGGCCATCGGTGCACTCACCATGGGCTGTCCAATGCGAAGCGCGAACTCGCTGAGCGTCTTCTGCCGTTGCTCGGCCGTGAGCGGCACCTGATCGAGGGCCGCCCTCAGCGCTTCGAGCACCTGTTCTGACGGACTGAGAGCCATCTCCTTAGTATACCTCATTTCGCTTTCTCCTGCAATTTCCACCGCCACTCGTCAAAATGCATCCAAACCCAAGCCACTGCCCCCAGGGACCCAATCACAGCGAGTGTCCAAACCAGCCAGCCATAGGATGCACCTGATTGAGGCTTTTGACCCATTTCCCCCCTCCTCCCACCCGACTGGAGCGCTGCCAGAAGGTCCTCACCCGACCCGGACGGGTCTGCAGTCGATATTTTTGATTTTTTTGTTTTACTCTTGGGCTGAACATCATCTTTGATATAACAAGTATTTTCGTCACCTGGCGTTAGTGAAGTGGTTTGGCACCATTCGCCGTCCGCCATAAGCGCGTAGGCGATACCAGACTTCAGTGCCGGCAGATCGACTGCATCCATGACCTGGGAGCCACGCCGAAGTTCCACAATATCGCCTCCATCATTGAGGGACAGCTTCGTCTCTGCACGGGTGAATACCCTCAATTCTCCGGCCTCCAACACTGTCCCCTGAGGCATGACCCAAGCAGTACTACCGCCATTAGGATCGTCGTCCAAGACCCAACCAGACAGATCAACAGAACGGGCGGACTCATTCTCAAGCTCGATCCATTCGGTCTCCCCTTTGGCAGGATGGCTCAAGACTTCGCTCATGAAGACATCGCCTTCAGCGGCATCAGACCCTTGGGGTACGCTCACCTGAATATAGTGATTTTTCCTCTCCAAATAGGGCTCCATCGATTCTTCATGACTCGTTTTTGAGGACGATGATGACACGAATGCAGGAAAATCCGGACCGACCATCTGGTCCTCAGCTGCTTTATCGTACGTAAACTCCGAATAGGGGCGCTCATCACCGGGGCGGAAGAGTCGAACGGAGTCGCCGTCATTATTTAGGGCAATGCCGGTCTGCGGCCGAGGCAGAATTTTCACCTCAGCGGCGGAGAGAACGGTGCCGTCGAGACGGAAAGGCTTACTGCCTTCAGCCCCGTCGTCCAGGACCCAACCACAAAGATCGATCGGCTGCTTCGTCTTGTTCTTCAGAAGAATCTGCTCGCCTTCTTCGTCGTCGAGCGCGGGGTTCGGCAGCGCTCCCGCAATGGAAACCCCGGTCGCTGCCGATGGCGAACAGGAGCGCTGCCCAGCCCCGCTGGAAGAGGATGACAGGGTGGTCTTGGATCCAGAGACATTCGCAGCCAATACGATCGCCGCTGGCTGCTCCAGGACACTCACGACAAGAGGCGATGCCTCAACCGTGCCGCAGGCGGTGAGCGCTGTAAGGGAGACATCGTAACTTCCAACCGAGGAGAAGACGTGCGTCGAGGGATTGCACGAATCCGCGGCGCTGCCGTCACCGAAGTTGATATGACACGAAATATCACCGGGTAGATCGGGCAGATCGGCTGCCACATTCAGACTGACACGCCCGACGCCGGAGAGGGCGCCGCCTTGCACGATCAATGAACCGCTCGGAAGAATGCGTGTGTTTGGAGTACCCGGTGTTGGTGCACAGAAGAATGTGATCAGCCCTTCCAGAAGACCAGAACTCACCCCTTCAGTGGCGGCGGGATAGACAAAGGAATCGATGAGCTCTTCACCGTCCGTCAGAAAGACTTCTCCACCGGCGTTCGGCAGCGTGATGAGGGACTGCGTCCGCGGGATGAGTAGATGTTCGTCCGGCTCCAAGCTGGCGCCACTGCCGAAGAGTTCGACGAAGCGGTACGAGCGCGAGAAGCCCCGGCGTTGGAGCAGGACGCCGGCAATGTCGATGGTCTCCGCGGACAGATTGGCCACTTCGACCCACTCGCCGTCATCGTTCCCCTCTGGATCGGCCATCACTTCGGTAATGCGCAAGCGGCCAACCAGCGGGATAGCGCGGGTCGATACGGACGAGGAGGAGTGAGCGGCGCTGGCAGAGGTAGAACTCGACGACGAGGCCAGTGACGAACTTGATACCGAGGATGAAGAAGAGGAGAGCACCAAGGCCGCCCCATCAAGAACATCACCGGATCCGGATGCTGAGGAGGTCGACGTCGAGGAGGATGTCGAGACGAATGATGAAGAAGAACCGCTCGTAGTATTCATCGAGGGGAAGGCGAAGCCAGGCGTACCGAAGAGCGGAGCGCCTGGATCGAACCCTGCAGCGCTCTCGGCCGTCCGCCAATTCGCCGGATCCGATCCGCTCCGCAACAAGTCGAGACGCTCGGCACTGGCCCAACCATTGCCACCCGCACCCGTTCGACCCGCTGGGTGATCGCCCAAGACAACCGTGTCGGCCACAGAACCATCGGCGCGTCGTAACTCCAGGCGAAGCCCCACATTGGGCAGACTGACCGCGGTCGTCACGAGAGCAGGTGCCGCGAGCAGGCGGGATTGGGTCTCGCTGTAATTAGCAACCACGATCGCGCCGGAGACGGACAGGGGCCCAAAACGAATCATTGGCTCTGTATCCGCGCCGGAGTAGAGCGTCCAACCGCTGAGCGACTGAGCCGGCGCCGCGGGATCCGCCAAGGTCAGCTCGAACCACTCATCGGCTGTGGAGAGATCACTCCCTGCCCAGCCCACTTCAGAAAGCACCACCTGTGCTGAAGCACTGAGAGGAAGAAGCCAGAGCAGGCACAGGACAAGCCGACAGAGGGTGAAAAACTTCATGTGCCCATTCCAGCGCCACTCCGCGAGAGACGGCGACCCACAATGGTGAGCGACGTGATTTTTCGCCTATCGGCCGGGCTCCCCGACCGTTCAACGCCGTTCAGGAACAGCCCCAGAGTTCCGTCAACGGGAATTTGGGCTCATCTGCCGTCCTGGTGGCTTGTGGATGACAAAGATCCAAGGCTCGCCAGGTGGATCACAAGGGGGTACAGTTCCCCCGTCCGCCGTTCCCTACGGCTCACCCAATGTCCGCACTCCTGTCTCTCCTCCTGGCCCCAGTCATCGCCGTCCTTGCGACAGTGCGCCTGCTTGGCCAGTCCGTGACAGCCACTCTTTTTGCTTCCTTGGAACATGCCGGTGACTTCTTGGCCGCTTCTGGCGCGCCGGAAGGACGTCTCATCCGATCCCCCCAGATCCCATGTCATTCATCTTCGCAATTGTCGGCGCTCTCGCTGGTCTTGGCGCCGGTTATGCCCTCTTCAGCAAGGGCACGCAGCTCACGCGCGGTAAGCAGCAGGAGCTAAACGCCCTCGAGCAGCAGATCAGCCAATCGAAGGCTCAGTTAAACGAGGCCCGCAGCCAAGTGAAATCGGCTGAGGTCGAAGCGAAGGCCAAGGCCACCGAAATCCTCACCGAGGCCAAGCTTCGCGCCAACGAGTTGGAGGTACGCCTGCAAAAGGACCAGGCCCGCTTGGAAGAGAAGGAAAAGAGCCTGGACGAGAAGGTGCGCGAGAACGATCGCCAGAAGCAGGTGCTCGCCGAGCGCCAATCCGAGGCCGATGCGCTCAAGGCCGAGCTCAGCACCGTCGCCCAAGAGCACCGCAAAGCTCTCGAGACAGCCGCCAAGCTGCCCACCGAGAAAGCGAAGGAGCAGTTGATGGATATCCTCAAGACCGAATTCGCCGAGGAGTTCGCCAAGGAGGTGAAGGCCAAGCGTGAGGAGATGCTCGAGACCGTGGAGGACGAAGCCCGTAACCTCATGTCGCAGGCCATGCAGCGCTACGCCTCCGAGACCGCCACCGAATCCACCGCCACCGTCGTGCAGCTCCCGAGCGACGACGTGAAGGGCAAGATCATCGGCAAGGAAGGTCGCAACATCAACGCCTTCGAAACCGCCACCGGCGTCGATGTGATCATCGACGATACGCCGGGCGCCATCGTCATCTCCGGTTACGACCTGGCCCGCCGCTACGTCGCCAAGCTCTCGATGGAGAAGCTCATCCAGGACGGTCGCATCCAGCCCGCCCGCATCGAGGAGATCGTCGCCAAGCAGAAGGAGCAGGTCGGCAAGATGATGCTCGAGTTCGGCAAGCGCGCCGTCGATGACCTCGGCATCACTGGCTACTCGCAGGACCTCTTGAAGATCATCGGTCGCCTGCGATTCCGCACCAGCTACGGCCAGAACGTGCTCAAGCACTCCGTGGAAATGGCCCACATCGGCCGCATGCTCGCCGAGGAGATGGGTGCCGACGTGCGCACGGTGGTGGAAGGCTGCCTGCTGCATGACATCGGCAAGGCCCTCGACCACGAAGTTGCCGGCACGCACGTGGAGATCGGCGTCGAGATCTGCAAGCGCTTCAAGATTCGCCCCGAGGTGATCCACACTGTCGCCGCCCACCACGAGGACATCCCGATGGCGTCGCCCGAGGCCTTCCTCGTCGCCGCCGCCGACGCGATCTCCGGCGCTCGCCCCGGCGCACGCCGCGAATCGATCGAGGAGTACTTCCGCCGCCTCAAGGAACTGGAAGAAGTCGCCAAGACCTTCCCCGGTGTCTCCCGCGCTTTCGCCCTCTCGGCCGGCCGCGAGATCCGCGTCTACGTGGACACGAACAAGATCGACGATCTGCAGCAGCTCCAACTCTCGCGCGACATCGCCCGCAAGATCGAAGCCGAGCTCACCTACCCCGGCGTCATCAAGGTCAATGTCATCCGCGAGCGTCGCGTGGAGGAACTGGCCAAGTAATCAACATAAAAAAGGCGTCCAGCGATGGGCGCCTTTTTAGTGCAGGCGGTAAACCTTGGCCACTTGGACGATCACGTCATCACGTATGAGTTTCTCCAAGATCTCCTCTAGCCAAGAGAGATGCTCGACTGGATTCCAGTCACTAGCCGCGTAAGGGCCAAGGGCCGAAGTAGCTAGCCCCTTTGGGTGATCGCGCAGGGCTTCCACGATGCGACCGCGCACCAAGCGATTGGGCGTGAACTTGCCGCCGATGATGCGGCCGGGCTCTTTCAAGATCTTCGCCTGCCTCACACCCTGTACCGGAGTCGGCACCTTGAAGGCACTTCGGCAGATCTCTTTAAGAGGACAAGCCTGGCAATCGGGAGAGCGCTTGGTGCAGACGGCCGATCCGAAATCCATGAGGATCGCCGGGAGTTCAGCCGCGCGCTTCTTCGGCATCGCCGCCACCAGCGCTTCGTCTTTCGGAAGCAGAGCTTTGTCAGACACCGGCCATTCCCCTTCCGGCGTCTCGGGACCATCGAAGACCCGATGCACGATGCGGCGGATATTCGTATCGAGACAGGGCTCGGCCTGGCTGAAGGCAAAGTTGAGAATGGCAGCGGCTGTGTAGTGGCCGATACCCTTAATGGCCATCAGTCCTTCGAGCGTGCGCGGTATGGCGCCATCGAACTCTTCCACCACCGTCTTGGCGGCGTCGCGCAGGCGCAGCGCACGACTGTTGTAACCGAGCCCTCTCCAGGCGATGAGGATTTGAGCGTTCGTGGCTTTGGCTAGGGCTCGAATGGTCGGAAATTCTTGTATAAATTTTTTATACAAAATGATCACGCGCGAGACTTGCGTCTGTTGGAGCATCACCTCAGAGACGAGAACAAGGTAGGCCTTATGGTCCAAATCCTCATGAGGGAGATCGCGCCAGGGCAGCGTCCGCTTATGGCGGGCGTACCAATCAAGGAGAGAACCGACGATGTCCGGCGGGGAGGGGGCGCGTTTCGGCACGGTTGAAGCATAGCAAAACCGCCAATCGGAAAATTTCCGCCGCATTTCCGTGACAGATCGGCATTCCGACCGCTTCAATGCCCGCCAATAGACGGTTCCCTCCCATCCGATGAAGATCCTCTTCCGCCTCTTTTGGCAGCACATCCGCCGGCACCCCGGTCAATCGGCCCTGATGGGAGGCCTGATCGTCGTGCTCTCGATCCTTTGGGTGGCAGAGCCGGTGTACACGGCCTACGCCGTGGACCAGCTACTGGTGAAAGCCCAGGGCGGCGAGGTGGACCTACTCATGCTCTTCACGATCTGGGGAGGGCTCTTTGTCGCCATCTCCCTCTGTCAGGCGCTCGAAAAGTACGTGCAGTGGCGCTACGTGATGCAGGCCGAGCTTGAGCTCTACAACGACATCTACAGCCACACGCTCCAGCTGCCGGTGAGTTTCCATGCCGATCAGAAGACCGGCGAAGCCATGCGCATGATTGATGAAGGCAGCGGCGAATTCGGCCATCTCTTCCGCATCATCATCGACATGATGCCGAGCACGCTTGCTTCCGTCGCCTTCTTTATTTTGAGCTGGCAGCTGCAGCCCGTGCTCGCTGGTCTCTTGCTGCTGACGGTCGCGATCTACTTCGGTGCGGTGCTCATTGGCACGCGCCGCACGGGACGCCTCCAGGATGAGGCTAATAAGGAGTGGGTGAAGCCCGGCGGCCGCGCGTACGACGCCGTCATGAACATCTTCTCGGTGAAATCCTCGGGGCGTGAAAAGGATGAGGTGCACCTGGTGGCCGGCATGATGAACGCCGTCATGAATAAGCAGCTGCTCGTGAACCGCAGCTGGGCGTTCCTGGAAGCGCTGAACTTCTTCATGTTGGCACGGATCCTGCTCATCGCCGGCGGTGTGATGTTCTTCGCCGAGGGCGTGCTGAGCCTGGGCGGCATCACCTTCTTCCAGAGTTCGTTCTTCCGCGTTCTGGCGCCGTTCGAGATCTTGGCCAGTGCCCTCCCACAATGGAGTAAGAGCCTCTCGAAGGTCCGCCTGGCCGCCAGTTTGATGGAAAAAACCGTGGAGGACGGTCTGCAACCCGGACGCCGCATCATCAATGACCTGCGCGGCGCCATCGAGCTCCGGGACGTCTCTTTTCATTATCAGAAGAAGGAGACAATCCCTGCTGTAGCAGAGAAAGACCGCGCGCAGACGCACGAGCCGTGCCCCGATTGCCAAGGCGAAGTCTCAGCGGACCACGAGCACGCCCACGCCGAGCCGACGGAAGACGCTGTCATTCCTCCGCCCAACGCCGCCATCAACCACCTGTCATTGGCCATCGCCGCCGGCGAGCATGTCGCGCTGGTCGGACAGTCTGGCGCAGGCAAGTCGACCATCGCCACCCTGCTCAACCGTTTCTACGACGTGACCGAGGGCAGCATTCTCATCGACGGTGTGAACCTGAAGGAGTTGAACCTGCCCTGGTGGCGCCAGCAAGTCGGACTCGTCCTGCAGGAGAACATCATGTTCAACGCCACCGTGCTGGAGAACATCCGCTACTCGCGTCCCACAGCCACGCAGGCCGAAGTGGAGGATGCCGCCCGGCGCGCCGCCGCGCATGAGTTCATCGAGAAATTGGCCGACGGCTACAACACCGAGATCGGCGAGCGCGGTGTAAAGCTATCGGGCGGCCAGCGCCAGCGCCTGGCGATTGCACGAGCCATCTTGAAGAACCCGAAGGTCGTCATTCTCGACGAAGCGACCAGCGCCCTCGACTCGCTCACCGAACGGTCAGTCCAGCAGGGTATCGCCTCTTTATTGGAAGGACGCACCGCCGTGGTCATCGCTCATCGCCTCTCGACCGTGCGCTCGATGGATCGCATTGCCGTCCTCGAAGGAGGGCAACTCATCGCCTGTGCGCCGCACGATGAGCTCATGCAGAGCTGCGAGCAATATCAGAGGATGGTCGAACTCCAGCGTGAAGGCGTGCTGGCAGAGTAAGGAGGGCATGATGAAGCCGACCCGCGCTTTCGCTTGGGTCGGCTGTGGTTGACTCAGCATCAGCGCTGGGCCGGGATGATGACGGTCGGGGGCGGCGAATCCTGCCGAGGCGGCTCCTGCCGGTTGCGGGTGCTCTTGCAGCCCGAGATGAACGAAATGAGAAGCGCCAGGACCAGGAACGTCCGCATGGGAACCTCCGCGATGGTGAAAATCTGGATCGAGGGTGTCTGCCCTCGCATGAGAATATTATATATTTTTTACATTTTGTCAAACTTTGGTGACACACACTGAATCCGGTGAAGCTCTCAAAAAGACTGTTGACGACAGCCACTTTCATTCCTTACACTATCGCAGCTTTTTCGAAGGGGTGGCATATCCCCTTCATGCCCCCCTACCCCTTTTTCCCTTCCCAGTTATGGCTGACCAGAAGAAGTTTGAGCGCAATAAGACGCACGTGAACGTCGGCACCATCGGCCACGTCGACCACGGCAAGACGACCCTCACGGCCGCCCTGTCGATGAACTTCTCCCCGGAAGGCGAGAAGAAGGATTACTCCATGATCGACAACGCTCCGGAAGAGCGCGCCCGCGGTATCACCATCAACACCGCGCACGTTGAGTACGAGTCTGCCAACCGCCACTACGCTCACGTCGACTGTCCAGGACACGCCGACTACGTCAAGAACATGATCA
>CAZEVM010000015.1:0-3663 GCA_964515645.1 uncultured Candidatus Peribacteria bacterium
AGCCGAATGACCTTGGACAAAATCCCTAACCTGGCATCCTATGCCGGCCCCAAATGGACCTGGTTCTCTTCGGCATCCAAGGCTCGGGAAAAGGCACGCAAGCCAAGCGGCTGGCGGCGGAGTTCGATTACGAAATCTTCGAGGCCGGCCAGGCCCTGCGCGATATCGCCGCCGGCAACACGCCGCTCGGCAAGGAGGTGGCCGCCATCATCGACAAGGGCAACCTCGTCCCCTTCAACGTGATCATCAACGTGGTGGAGTCGATCGTGCACGCCACGCCCGCCCACCAGAAGATTCTCTTCGATGGCATTCCCCGCGACCTCGACCAGATGGCCGAGTTCAACCGCATCATGAAGTCCTGCGGCCGTGAGTTTCAGTGCGTGCAACTCTCCATCCCCAAGGAGACGGCGATCGAGCGCCTGCAGAAGCGCGCTCAGGAGCAGGGCCGCCTGGACGACATGCACATCGAATACATCGAGCGCCGCATCGGCATTTTCATGGAGAAGACCATGCGCGTGGTCAAATCGTACGAAGCCGACGGCAACATGACGGTGCTCAACGGACTCGGATCGCCCGATGAGGTCTACGGCCGCCTGACCGGCGTCTTGAAGACCGCTACACTCGCCGCGTGAGCCAGTTCCAAACCTTCTCGGCGGCCGAGCTGGATTCCCTGCGCCGCGGTGGAAAGATTCTCCGTGCCTGCATCGAGATGCTCAAAGGTGAGGTTCGTCCCGGCATTTCTACCGGCGAGCTCGATCGTTTGGCTGAAACCTTTATTCGTGACCATGGCGGCGAGCCGGCCTTCAAGGGCTACCACGGCTACCCGGCTACCTTCTGCCTGTCGGTGAACGAGCAGTGTGTGCACGCCATCCCGGGCAAGCGCGTCTTGGAGGAGGGCGACATCATCTCGCTCGACGGCGGCGTCCGCTTTGAGGGGCTCATCACCGACGCCTGCGACACGGTCGGCGTCGGCCAGATCTCCGATGACGCCAAGCGCCTCATTGCCAGCGCCGAGAAGGGACTGGCCGCCGCGCTCAAGATCGCCAAATCGGGCCTGCGCATCGGCGATCTCTCCGCCGTCATCCAGCAGACCGTCGAAGCCGAAGGCTTCACCATCGTCCGCGCACTCACCGGCCACGGCCTGGGCGCCAACGTGCACCAGTTCCCCGACGTGCCGAACTTCGGTAAGGCCGGCACAGGGCCCGTCATCCCCGAGGGTGCGGTGATCGCCATCGAGCCGATCGTCTCGGCGGGTGGCCACCAGATCTACGAGGAGGGAGATGGCTGGACCATCTGCACCAGCGACGGTTCGCTCTCGACGCACAGCGAGCACACGGTGCACATCACGAGCAAGGGTGCGGAGATTTTGGCCTAATTTGTATTTATAAAACAAAATCAATTTTTGACAAGTCTAAATCTGGCTCGAGACCTGAAAAACGGTAAATCCGCTTGTCGTTGCGTTGCGGCCTAGATAGGATATCGCGGCTTTTTACGAGCGTCCTCCACTCGTCTGCCTCTGTGGCAAAAGACGTCATTGAACTCATTGGCATGGTCGTAGAGACGTTTCCAAACGCCACGTTCCAGGTGAAAATCCTGAGCCCGCAGGCGAAGGACCATGAATTGCTCTGCCACCTTGCCGGACGTATGCGCGTCAACCGCGTGCACATCCTGCCCGGAGACAAGGTTCGTGTGGAAATGACCCCGTATGATCTGCAAAAAGGCCGCATCACGTTCCGCTTCCGTTCCGATCAAGTGATCAACGCGGACGGCACCGTGAGCTCCGCCCCCTCTTCCAGTCCCCCTCCTCCTCCGCGGCGCCGCCGCTGACCCCCTGTCACCATGAAAGTCCGCTCCTCCGTCAAAGTCATCTGCAAGAACTGCCAGATCATCCGCCGCCGCAGTGGCAAGGGGACTCAGGGCCGCCATGGTCGTCTCATAGCGTTAAAGCCCGTTGTGCAAGTGCGTTGCAAGGTCACTCCCAAGCATAATCAGCGCCAAGGCTGATTCTCCATCCGCCTCCTTTCCTCTCTTATGGTCCGTATCTCTGGTGTCATCCTCCCCGAAAAGCGTCTCCCCTTCGCGCTCCGCGCGATCAAGGGGATTGGACCGAGCCTGTCGAACCAGATCGTGCGCGAGCTCAAGCTCGATCCGCTCATGAAGGCCAGCGAGCTCAGCGAAGAGCAGGAGGCCAAGCTCCGCGGCCGTATTGAGAAAGAGACCGTCGAAGGCGAACTCACCCGCCGCGTCGGCGTGGAGTTGAAGCGCCTCCAGGACATCGGTTCCTGGCGCGGCATGCGTCATAAGAAGAAGCTCCCGTCCCGCGGCCAGACGAGCCGCCGCAACGCCCGCACCAAGCGCGGCAAGAAGAAGACGGGTCTGTCCGGTCGCACCACGCTGACCAAGACCTGATCCCGCCTCCCATCCCGCCACTCTCTTTCCTTTGCTTATGGACACCCCCGAGAAGACCACCGACGAGGCCGCCAAGGCTCCCAAGACTGCTGCCGAAGCTGCTGCTGCAGCTACCGCTGCCGCTACGGCCGCCCTCGATGGCGACTCTGCCGCCGCTGCCGCGCCGAAGAAGCGCCGCAAGGTGAAGCGCCTGGTAAAGAAGGCCCGCGCCTGCATCAAGGCCGGCGAGAACAACACGATCGTCTCTATCACGGATATGGACGGCAACGTGCTGGCCTGGAGCAGCTCCGGTTCGTCCGGTTTCGAGGGTACCCGCAAGTCCACCCCGTACGCTGCCAAGGTCGCCGCCGAGAACGCCGCCATGAAGGTGGCCATCTACGGCGTGGAGACCCTGCAGGTGGAGATGAAGGGCATCGGCCCGGGACGTGAGCAGGCCATCCGCGGTCTTCAGGCCGCCGGTCTCAACCTCGACGCCATCATCGACGTGACGCCCATCGCCCACGGTGGTTGCCGCCGCTCGCGCCGCCGCCGCGTCTGATCCAACCTCGCCCCTCCACTCTCATCCTCAGTTTTCTCCACCTATGAAGTACAACGGACCCAAAGCTCGCAAGTGCCGCCGCCTGGAAATGAACCTGTATGGCAGCGACAAGTACGACCGCGTCATGCAGAAGAAGCCGTTCGGCCCGGGCAAGAACGCGAAGTTCCGCAAGCCCCGCCCCTCGGAATACAGCAAGCAGCTGATGGAGAAGCAGCGCGCCCGCGAGATCTACGGCCTGTCCGAGTCGCAGTTCCGCCGTCTGTACACGGAAGCCGCCACGGCCCAGGGCCAGACCGGCGACCAGATGAAGCGCCTGCTCGAGCAGCGCCTCGACAATGCCATCTACCGCGCCGGCTTCGCGCTCACGCGCTTGCAGGCGCGTCAGTTCGCCGGCCACGGCCTGTTTACGGTCGACGGCGTGCGCGTCACCGTTCCGTCCTTCCGTGTGAAGCCGGGCCAGGTCATCTCCATTCGCGCCAAGCTGAAGGATGGCGCCCTCATGACGGGCATCGTCGAACAGCAGGGTAAGCACTCCGCTCCCAAGTGGATCAAGTCGAACGCTGCCGCCCGCAGCTTTGAGGTTCTCGCCGTCCCCGGACCCGAGGATGCCGAGCAGGCCGTCGACATGCGCCAGGTGATTGAGTTCTACTCGCGCAACTAAACCCGGAATCAACCCCGAAAAACCCCTCCCTCCCCACCCCTTCCTCCTTCGTCCT
>CAZEVM010000015.1:3673-10478 GCA_964515645.1 uncultured Candidatus Peribacteria bacterium
GCCCGCTCGCCTTCGGAAGCGATGGTGCTGGCCGAAGAAATCGGTCTGCCCGTGTTCTCGGCAACTTCCGGCGCGAAAGGAGATGCGACGCACAAGGTGTTCTCGATCTCGCCGCTCCCCCCGGGATACGGCATGACGCTGGGTAACTCGCTCCGCCGCGTGCTCCTCTCGAGCCTGCCGGGCGCCGCCGTCACCTCCATCCGCGTTCGCGGCATCCAGCACGAGTACTCGGCCATCAAGGGCGTGAAGGAGTCCGTCATGGACATCATGCTCAACCTCAAGCAGCTCAAGCTGAAGAAGCACAGCAAGGAGATCCAGACGATCAACCTCTCCGTGAAGGGCCCCAAGGTCGTCACGGCCAAGGACCTGGAGCTGCCGAGCGATATCGAGCTCATGAACCCCGATCTCGTCCTCATGACGATCGAGAAGGGCGGCGCCATCGACGCCGAGATGACCGTGGAGAAGGGTGTGGGCTACGAGACCGCTGTCGAGCGCAACCGCAAGCAGCACGAGGCCGGCCTGATCCACATCGACTCGATCTTCAGCCCGGTGGAAAAGGTGCACTACGAGGTGCAGGCCGCTCGCGTCGGTCAGCGCACCAACCTGGAGAAGCTCGCGATCGAAGTGCAGACCAACGGCTCCCTCACCGCTGAGGAGGCCATGCAGTTCGCCAGCCAGCTCCTCCAGAGCTACTTCGGCTACTTTGGCAGCGACAAGAAGAGCGTCGAGCCCGAGTTCATGGCCGACTTCTCGCGCACGGCCATGCCGGCTGCCGAGGAGATCTCCGCCGGTGGTTCCCCGACCAAGGAGAGCTACACCCCCATCGAGATCCTCAATCTCTCGCCCCGCACCCTCAACGCCCTCATCAACGCCGGCGTTGGTTCGATCGAGCAGCTCACGAAGTGCACGGAGTCGATCTTGTCGAACTTCCGCGGCTTCGGCGCTAAGGCCCTGGATGAGGTGAAGGCCACCCTGGCCACCCGCGGCCTCTCGCTCGGTAGCGAAACCGAGGAATAAGCCTTGTCAATCAGCCATCTCTCCCGTATCTTCTCGCCCCCATGCAGCACCGCAAGAACCGCCTCCGGCTCAGTGGAAAACCCCAGCACCGTCGCATGACGGAGCGGAACCTTGTGACCTCGTTGCTCCTGTACGAGAACATCCGCACAACCAAGAAGCGCGCCAAGGTCATCCAGCCGCTTGTGGAGCAGATCATCACGCTCTCCAAGACCAAGGACGCCCGCCTCGCCATCCGCTCGATCAATTCGATGGTCACGCATGAGAACGCCTGCCGCAAGGTGATGGAGGTCCTGAAGGGCCGCTACAGCAAGCGCGGCTCGGGCTACACCCGCCTTGTTCCCGTCGGCGCCCGCAAGGGTGACGGCGCCCCGCTCGTGGACCTCTCGCTCATCGACAGCGAGGTGGCCGCTCCCGTTTCCGCCAAGTGACCATGAAGACCTCCACGATCCCCGTTCCGCAGAACGCCGCCTGGCGCGTCATCGATGCTGAAGGCCAGAACCTCGGCCGCCTGGCGGTGAAGGTTGCCGCCTCCTTGCTCGGCAAGGACAAGCCCACGTTCTCGCCCCACCAGATGTGTGGCGACCACGTGATCGTCCTGAACGCCGGTAAGCTCCTGCTTCCGCCCAAGAAGTCCCTCCGCAAGGTCTACTACCGCCACACCGGTCACCCGGGCGGCCTCAAGACCACCTCGCTCGAGGACATGATCGAGAAGAAGCCGGAGGAGGTGATTCACCGCGCCGTGAAGGGCATGATGCCCTTAAACCGCATGCGCACCACCCTGCTGAAGCGCCTGCACGTCTTTACGACAAGCGAGCACCCCTACGCCGCTCAGAAGCCCACTCCCCTCTCCCTGTAATCACTATGGCCGAGAAGTCCTACATCAATGCCACTGGTAAGCGTAAGTCCGCAATCGCCAGCGTGCGCCTGTTCCAGGGCGGAGGCGGTGAATTCACCATCAACGAGCAGTCGATGAAGACCTACTTCGTGCCTGCCCAGGTCGAGAATGCCCTCGCTCCGCTGGCCCTGGCCGGCCTCGAGAAGGACGTTGATCTGCAGATCCGTGTGACCGGCGGCGGCAAGGTGTCGCAGAGCGACGCCGTGCGCCATGGCCTCTCGCGCGCCCTCCTCTTGCTCAACCCCGAGCTCCGCAGCGAGCTCAAGCGTGCCGGCTTCATCCGCCGCGATAGCCGCGTGAAGGAGCGCAAGAAGCCCGGTCTGCACCGCGCTCGCCGCGCCCCGCAGTTCAGCAAGCGCTGATCGCGAGGTTCAGTGGATCAGCCAGTTCGGCAGCCTGTTTCGCAGTGCCGGCGGCACCAGGTTCATGACGCCGCCTTTAAGGCCGCGGTGGATGATATCGCTGCCAACCTTGAAGAGAGCAGCCCATTTACTTGCCTGCCAAGCCGCTTTGCCGACAGTACGCGACCAATTGGCCGCTCGACGGAAACCAAGCCACTCCATGGGCTTGCTGAGAAGGTACGCCGAACCACCGATGAGGGCACCGAAGACTGGCAAACGGAGGGCTGCTGGGATGTAGTCCTGGTAGATGCCCGACGCGCGCTCAGCCGTGGAGGCGGCCCAACGGCCAGTCTGCGATTCGGCGAGGCCGGGGATAGCCGAGCCAGCGGCACCAATGCCGGCCGCAGCGCGTTCCACTCCCCGCTCCATAAAGATGGTCAGCTGGTCGAAAGGATCTCCGGTGCCGATGGCACCAGTACGAAAACTCTCGCGGGCGGCCACCAGTTCGGCGTGTGTACTTCCCTGCAGAGCGCGCAACGCATCGAAGAGGCGGGGCTGACTGCCCGAGCGGGCAGCCTCGTAGAATGAAGCGACTTCCGGCAGAGCGGCATGCGGGCCGACCGCCTGGGCAATGGCCTGCAGCTGGGTGCGGGTACCTTCCGGAAGATTGGCGTTCTCACCGAGGAGCTCGAGGGTGGGGACGGGCATAGGTGTGGAGTGGGTATGTCATTTTATTATAGCGTAAAAGAGCCTTTCTCTCAAGTTCAGAGAGAAGGATGGAGCCGCTTTCGGGATTTGAACCCGAGACCCTCGGTTTACGATACCGATGCTCTACCACTGAGCTAAAGCGGCTTCTAAGGTGGTAATGGAGAAAGTTCTGCGTCGTCCGCCGAGCAGTGCTTTTGATGATATGACGCTCCGCTGCGGCGGAGCTAGGCACTGAGCTAAAGCGGCTTCTGAAGACCACCGATGCTGACAAAAGGATGGCGGCCCTCTTTTCGACCGCCCGGGCATTCTTACGTGCTTTGGGGCGGTAGGCAAGGGGTGCTAGGCTCACTTTTAGGCCAGAGTGAAGACGGCGCTCTGGCCGAGAGCACCCTTGCGAGAGCAAGGGACGCTCCTGGGGAGGGGGTCACCCCTCCCCTGTTTTTCACCGTTCTTCGATCTGGTAGAACCGAAAGACTGCCATGACGAGAGCGACTCTGCCGGACAGACGCGTTTTTCGCCTGCCCCGAGGAAGCCTGCGGTAGAGTCTCAGCATGAATCGCGCGTCCGCCCTGGCTTGGTCTTGGCTCAACTTGCTGAATAAGAAACGGTATGACCGGCTAATGGAGCGTTGCGGCAACCTGGATGATGCACTGCTGCAGCTGGACCCGGATCTCTTGCTGGCGATCGGCTGCCGCGAAGAAGGGATGCGTGCCGCCCTGACGCGATTGGCCGAGATGAACCTGGAACGGTATGAAGAGCAGCTCTCCCAAGCCGATGTGACACTGCTCTCCATCGAGGATGAAGGGTACCCGGAGCGGCTGCGGCAATCGTCCGATCCGCCTATCTTTCTGCACGTGCAGGGCAATATCGCGCTGCTCAGCCAACCGAGCGCCGCCCTGGTGGGCACGCGGATGGCCAGTGCCTACGGCAAACGCGCCGCGCAAGAGTGCTCCGCCGCCTGCGTGCGGGCTGGGTTGGTAACCGTGAGCGGTCTCGCCTCCGGCATCGACGGCGAGGTGGCACGCGAGACGCTCCGCGAGAACGGCAAGCACATCGCCGTGCTGGGCCACGGGTTGGACCACACTTTCCCGGTGGAGCACGCGAAGCTGCGCGAGGAGATCGTGGCGCGCGGCGGAGCGGTGGTGAGCGAGTACGCGCTGGATACGCCGACACAGGATCATCAATTCGTGGCCCGTAACCGCATCATCGCCGGACTCGCGCTGGGCACAGCAGTGATCGAAGCGCCTACCAAGAGCGGTGCACTCCACACGGCACAGTTTGCGCTCGACGACGGACGCGAGGTGTTGGCCGCGCCCGGTCAGATGTTCGATCCCAAATCGGCCGGCTGCTTGCAACTGATCGCCGGCGGACAAGCTCGTCTGATTGCAGTGCCCGAAGACGTGCCAGCCGCCCTGGGCGTCATCGTCCCCGCTGCCTCTCGCTCCACGTATGAAGCGCAGAATGAAGCCGAAGAAGCCGTCCTAAGCGCTCTCAGTAGCTTGCCGCAAGACATCGATACGCTCGTGTCCGCCACCAAACTCCAAGCCCCCGCGCTCAACGCGACGCTCACTATGCTCGAATTGGCCGGCGCAGCGCGCAATGTCGGCAATGGTCAATGGGTGCGCAGTTGAGGATTCGTCCGGTGGGCCTACAATGAGGACCGTGACTGCGCACACTCCCAACGTCTTCACGCTTCTCCGACAAGCCGCTATCCGCCTACGCCGCCATGGCCTCAGCCTGCTTGGCGCGGGCATCGTGGTGATGATCGGCCGCATCTCAACCTCGTTCTTCCTGACGGAAGAAGTCGCCGCGCAGCTGACCGTCATCGGCAAGCTTCTGCTGGTACTGTTCCAGTTCACACTGTGGATCAGCTTCGTGTCGTTCGCCCTGGCACTGCTCGAGCGCGACGGACGCCGCGACGACATCTTGGCCGAATTCCCTGCCGTGCTGTGGCGCACCGTCACCGTCAGCCTGCGCCTGCTCTGGCACGTTTGGCTGCTAGCGGCGATGCTCGGCACGTTCACGCTCGTCTTGAGTCCCAAGGGCTTCGCGCCGTCGGTGGCGCTGCTGTGGGCGGCCGCGATCTTCGTGGCCATCGTGCGCGGCCCGCGGGCAGCCCTGGCGCCGGTGATCGCGTTCCATGAGCGTGCCCTGAGTCCGGCGGCGGCTATCGCCAAGAGTCGACACCTCACCACGAAGCGCTGGCCCACGGTAGCCGTGCTACTCGCCGTCATCGCGGGGCTGACCATCATCCTCGGTCGTCTCTTCACATTGAGCGGTCTGCCAGAGGCCGTCTTCCCGCTCACCCTCTGCGGCCAAGCGCTTGGCCTGGCCGCCTTGGTAGAACTCGAGCGGTCGCTCGAGCGCCGCTGATCACTTTTTGTCGAAGTGCTTGCCGATGGATTCGAGCGCGCGGAGCGCTTCAACCGGCACCATCCAGACGGTGGTATTGCTGTCGTCGGAGCTGATGTCGTTGATACTCTGGAGCGTGCGCAGGTGCAGCGCACCGGGGGTGGCAGCCAACATCTGAGCGGCCTTGGCCACGTTCTCGGCGGCGCCGAGCTCACCTTCGGAATTGATGATGACGGCCTGCTTCTCACGCTCGGCCTCGGCCACCTTGGCCAGGGTGCGCTTGAGACTGTCGGGCAGCATGATGTCCTTCAATTCCACCGACTGCACGTCGATGCCCCACTGTTCGGAGGTGCGGTCGATGTGCTGCTTGATGTTCTCGCTCACCTGCTGCTTGTTGGAGAGGAGTTGGTCGAGCTTCACCTCGCCCACGGCGTTGCGCATGGTGGTCTGGGCCATCTGGTTCACCGCCTCGACGTAGTTCTCCACCTCGATCACGGCCTTGGCTGCGTCGGCGACCTTGTAATAAATCACAGCGTTGATGCGCACCGGGATGTTATCCTTCGTGATGGCCTCCTGGTCCGGCACATCGACGGCACGCACGCGAATATCAACCTTCACCATGCGTTGGAAGACCGGGACAAGGACGTGCCAACCGGCACCCCACGTCTTGCTATAACGGCCCATCGTGAAGACGATGCCGCGCTCGTACTGATCCACCTGGCGGACCCAGGCGAGGACGACCAACAAGATGACAAAGCCAATTGGAAGCAATTCGAACATAGAATGGGGGGAAACACCCCCAACGTCTCACTTTGAGGCTTCCTTGGCAATCGAAACAATGGCTGAAAACTCGGCCGGCTTCAGCGCAGCACCACCAATGAGGAGACCGCCGATATCAGCCTCTGCCAGGTAACTGGCGGCATTCTGGGCATTCACTGAACCACCGTAGAGAATGCGCGGCTGGCCAAGACCGATCGCCTGCCGGATGAGCAGAGCGGCAGCCTGGGCATCGGCCGGAGCGGCGGACTTACCGGTGCCGATAGCCCATACGGGCTCGTAGGCGATCACCACGTCGGCTCGGTCGGGAATGCCGGCGAGCTGGCGCTTCAAGACTTGTTCGCGATCTTCGCCATCCTTCTCGCCCACGCACACAACAGGAATGAGACCGGCGGACAGGGCTGCTTCCGCCTGGGCGCGCACCGCCTCATCTGTCTCGCCGTGGTGCTGACGGCGCTCGCTGTGGCCGCAGAGGATGTAGCGACAGCCAGCCTCCTTCGCCGCGTCTAGCGAGAGATCACCGGTAAAGGCGCCAGTCGCCTCGGGGCGTACGGCTTGGGCGCCCGTGATCAACCCCGCGCGGATCGACTCACGTAGGTCAACGGCCATGGGGAAGACGACGACGTCGACCGTCGGCACGGGGCGGTAGGGCGAGTCGGAGAGGGCCGCGCCGGGCGGCGGCGGGTTCATCTTCCAGTTGGCGGCGATCAGGAGG
>CAZEVM010000015.1:10488-12548 GCA_964515645.1 uncultured Candidatus Peribacteria bacterium
GGTTGTGTCATCGGTTGCCATCCTACCATGGCGCCAGATTGCTGTTTGCTGCCAAAAACGCTATACTAGGGAGAAACCCTGACACACACATCCATGTCCCAAAGCGGACACCACACCCACGCGGAACACCGCCTCATCGGCTATCGCGAACAGCCGACCACTCCTGGACCCAACCCGGAGACCGGTCCGCGCGCGCCCATGTCGCCCTTGGATGCTCGTCAAGCACGCCTCAATGTTATACAGCAGCGGTTGCAGGGTTGGCAGCAAATGCCTGGCGGCCCTCAAATCATTCGTAATCAGATTGATCGCCGGCAACTACGCTCACCCAACACCTTCGCCATGAACGGCATGCTGCAGCGACAGCAATTGCTCAGTCAAAATTTCCAAGCGTCCGCCTTCGACTTCAGGCAGGCCCGTCTGAATGTGTTAGCACGTCGCCAGGGCAGCCTACCCGCCATGAATGCTGGCTTGGCACCAAATGAACCGCAGCCTGGTCCGACGAACGGAACGTTTGATTTCCGGCAGGCCCGCTTGAATGCATTGGCACGCCGCATGCAAAACCCATCCGCGCTGACGATGAACCGTGTCGGCCCGATGGTGCAGAGCCAGCTCTCTCTACGCGGCCGTAGCCCGGCAAGTACACCGGGCAGCACTCCCCGCGCGACTCCACGGGGCACTCCCAGCTCGACACCACCCAACACTCCCAGCGCGACGCCGCGCAGCCAACCCTCCAACCTACGCCGTCCCGAGGGTGGAAGTGGTGACTGGCTCAATCGCCTCGGCGCCCGCACGAACCAAGCTCTCGGTGACCGCAACCTGACGCTGCCTAGTGCCAGTACCCAAATCGAACGCGACCCTTCCGGCATGGCAAACTTCGACCTACCGCGCAATGAGCCGATCGGCTACGTCAGCCTCTTTGACGCCAAGGAACCGTGGGAAGTCGACCACCTAAACAGCTTCCCGGGCATGATGAACCGCGCCGGCTATAACTTTGTGACCAGCGGCCCGCCCGCCATGGGCGTGACGAACGATCCCATCGGCATGCTGCGCAACTCGCTCCAGCAACTGCAGAGCCAGGGCGTGCGCTACGCCTACATCAACCTGGTGCCGCACGGAAACCCACAGGGACAGATGATCTTTCAGCAGCCCAACGGCGGCCGCATCACCATGTCGCCGAACGAGGTCACCGCTCTGACGCGCGAATTCCGCACGATGCGATTCTTCATCAACGTGAACTCGTGCCACGGCGGCGGCTTCGATGCTGCGGACTTCAGCGACCCCGGCGTCAGCGACCTGGTGCCGCGCGTGACGGTAGTGACCCAGAGCGACCGTAATACGGCAACGCCAGTGATGATGTTGGCTGGCAGTCAGGAGCGCGGCGTCTCGTACTACGACGCGATTATGGCCCAATACCTCCAGCAGGGCGTTCCCTACGGCCGTGCGCACTGCCTGGCCGACCAAACCGTCCGCCGCATGTTCCCCAACCGCCCCGGCCTGGTCGCCACCGCCTACCGCAGCGGACCCCGTTCCCGCCCCCGCGCATGAATCCCCTCCCATTCACCCTCTCCGGCGCTGCCCTGCCCGTTCGCCTCTACGACGCCATCATGGCCGAGATCGAACCCGAGCTGACAAGCCAGATGGCCCCCACGCTGAAGGAGCGATACCAGCGAGAGACGACGGCCGAGAAAGCGGAGCGCATGGCGCGCTACGAGCAAGCGTTTGCGCTCTTCGACGAGATGGTGCCCAAAGTGATGTCCATGTTTGAGGACGACGCCCTCGACGAGGCGATGGACGTTGAGTAATTGAGAGACAAGAGGAAGGCCATATTCAAGCTCTTTTCTTGAGCCTGAAGGAGAAATCTGCTATACTCAGGAGAAACTCACATCCACACCTATGAGCCTCCTGTCCCGCCTCCCGTCGCGCCTGACCATCCTCAGCGTTGGTGCCATCGCCCTTGGCTTGGCCGCCTCGATGCCGTTCGCCTTCGCCGACGTCTGTCAGTATACCGGCTCATCCGAAGGCTCATGGTCTGATGGCAACAACTGGAGCTGTATGCACGT
>CAZEVM010000015.1:12558-19358 GCA_964515645.1 uncultured Candidatus Peribacteria bacterium
CAGTGACATTGTCGTGATTGATGGATCAATTGTTGACGCCACCGGCGCCGGAGCCGAGGCAGGCAGCCTCTCGCTCATCAATGGCGGACAGATTTACGGCGACCTGACCGTGACCGGCGACGTGGAGTACGACGGCGTCCTGGGCGGCAATGCCAACAACATTACGATTGGTGGTAATCTGAGCATTTATGACACACGTCAGTTTCAGAGCGGCACGTACACCGTGAGCGGCGATATTACGGTGGTTGGTTCCTCGGACAGCTCCATTAACGAAGTATATTTCATCCTCAGCGGGGCCGGCGACCACGACATTGTCAGCACGGTCTTTGGCGTCACCACGCTCACCAAAGAAAATGGGGGCTCCTTGAATGTGACGGGCATCGTGCAAATCTCCAGCACACTCAACTTGGACGGCGCGAGTGCCGGAGTGCCACTTACCGTCACGGGTTTATCAGGCGGCTCGTTCAACCTTAGCAGTGCCCCTTCCCTCTTCAATGATTCGTACTATGTCACTTTCGAAGACGTCACATTCAATGGCCCCTTCGGCGAACTGCTCAGCTGCTACTTCTGTACCGACCTTGGCGGCAACAGCGGCATCCGCTTTGCGAGCTGCGGCGACAGCATCACCGACACGCCCTTAAGTGAGTTCTGCGACGATGGTGGCGAGAGTGGCTCATGCGACGATGACTGCACCGCTCCAGAATGTGGAGATGGCAATACGAACGAAATATACGGCGAGCAGTGCGACGATAGCGGCGAGAGCGTTGGATGCGATGACGATTGCACCACGCAGATTTGCGGCGACAGCAATCTGAACGAGACAGCAGGCGAAGCGTGCGATGATGGTGGCGAAACGGGCAGCTGTGATGACGATTGCACCAGCGTCTCTTGTGGTGACGGCAATGTGAATGAAACCTACGGTGAAACATGTGACGATAGCGGCGAGTCTGGCAGCTGTGATGACGATTGCACGAACATCTCGTGCGGTGACGGCAATGTGAATGAAACCTACGGTGAAACCTGTGACGATAGCGGCGAGTCTGGCAGCTGTGATGACGATTGCACGAACATCTCGTGCGGTGACGGCAATGTGAATGAAACCTACGGTGAAACATGTGACGATAGCGGTGAAAGCGCGACGTGTAACAACGACTGCACCGTCGCTGAGTGTGGTGACAGCCTCGTGAATGCCTCAAGTGGTGAGACGTGTGACGAGGGTGGTGAGACGGCGTCATGTGACGATGACTGCACGGCACCAGCGTGCGGAGACGGCAATGTCAACGTGACAGCCGGTGAGGAGTGCGATGACGGCAACGTCAATGACTATGACGGCTGTGGTCACTCCTGCTTGCTCACTGCCAGTCCTGGTACTCCCGATCTCATGAGCGAGTCGGATTCGGGCATTGCCAATAACGACAACGTCACCGCGGACACCACGCCTACGTTCCATATCTCATGTGAGACCGACGCAACTGTCGAACTACGTGAAGGCACAAATACACTAGACTCCGGCAGCTGTTCCAGCGGTGAAGCCATCCTCACGACCACCAACCTCATCGACGGCACATACTCGATCACTGCTCGACAAGATAATGGGATGAGCGGCGTCAGTCTTGATAGCAGTGCACTCAGTGTCACCATCGACACCGCCGCGCCATCTGCGCCTGGTACGCCCGATCTCAGGACTTCTGACGACAGTGGAACCTCTACAACCGACAATATCACCAATGATAATACCAATACCCTCTTTGTCATTTCTTGTACTGAATCTACTGTCACGCTCAAGGAAGGTGCGACAGAACTAGGGACACAGACGTGCAACGCTTCGACAGCCGTCATTGGCATTGGAATCACGTGGAGCGCCGGCGATCACACTGTCACTGCCACCCAAACCGACCTAGCCGGCAATGTCTCGCCGACTTCGAGCGGACTGACGGTAACAATCGATAATGGCGCTCCTGCTCTAACAGAAATTACGCCTATCACGACACCCGATACAGATACCACACCGAACTACACCTTCTCCACAACAGAAGCGGGAACCATCACGTACGGTGGGTCTTGTACGTCGGGTACGACGTCAGCCTCGAGCGGCAATAACACGATCACCTTCTCCGCACTGGTGGCTGGCACCTACTCCGATTGTACCATCACCGTCACCGATATAGCGGGCAATGCCTCCACCGCTCTCGCGGTCACAGGCTTCACAATTGACGCACCGGCCTCATCCTCATCCTCCTCATCGTCGTCTTCTTCGTCTTCGATCTCCAGTCACTCCGCCCCGGTCGTATCGAGCGGTGGAGGGGGTGGCGGTGTACGCGGTGCCGGCGACAACATTCCTGTCGGTGTCCAACGCGGCGCAGTAATCACCACCGAAGCGACGCAAACGACAGAGACGAAGACGACAATTGAAACGCCCACCGAACGGCGCCAAACCCGCGCAGAAGCGCGCGCCACGCGTCATGGTGCGGCACCGGCGGAACAGACGTGGTATGAATCGGGGCTCACCTTCGTGCGAGAGACGCTCGGCCTGACTCCCGCTGAAACCGAGGCGGACAGTCCGGTCCGCACGCGTGCGATCTGGAATGCCATCGACCAGGCTCTGGCCACAATTGGCCGCGCCATTCCCGCTGAGCGCAAAATCGAACAGCCGGGCCGCTTCGCCACCCGCGGTATGACGGTGGAGATCCTCTTCCAGGCCTTCGGTTTGCCGATCGACACCATGCTCGCCCCCGCCCGCGACGCGACGGCGCAGGTGATCCTCACCGCCAAATCGCTCGGCATCATTGGCAATGACAGCGACTCGCTGAACCTCGAGAGGCTCGTGAACTGGGCAGAGTTCTCCACCATGCTCTCGCGCACGCTGCACCTCTTTGAGTAAACAGGTGTACCCTCACACCATGTCGCCAACCCTCCGCATCGTTCTGGCCTCGGACCACGCGGGCTTCACGCTCAAGGAGACACTGAAGGCGTACCTCGCCGGCAAGGGCTACGACGTGATCGATGTCGGCACCCATAGCGAGGAGCCGGTGGATTACCCGGCGATCATCCGCCAGGGCTGTGATGTAGTCTTGAAGGAAGGCATCCCCGGCATCGTGCTGGGCGGCAGCGGCAACGGCGAGGCGATGGCCGCCAATAAGGTGAAGGGCATCCGCGCCGCGCTCGTGTATTCGCTTGAAACTGCCCGCCTGGCGCGCGCCCACAACGACGCCAACGTGATGAGCCTCGGCGGACGCCTGACGGACCCCGAGCTCGCCAAACATTTGGTCGATACCTTCCTTAGCACCCCCTTCGAAGGCGGACGCCACGAGAAGCGGATCGCGGACCTGGAGACCGTTTAACTCGTCGGGCGGCGCTTCCGCGGCACGCCGATCCCCATCTTTTTCAGCAACTCTGTCGCTGCAGCCGAAGAATCAGCAGGCGGTGCCGGCGTCACTTTGGCCGGACGAGTCGGAAAAGCCGGCAGGACTGGCGCCGTTTCCGTGACAGTCTCGATCACCGGGGCGGTGGGCACAGCCTGAGACGAAGGTGCCAGATTAATCGTGACTTCTTGCTCTTTATCGGCGAGGAGGGCTGCAATCTGGAGATCTTGATCGATCGGCAGGTTTTTTATGGTCACCGCGAGGTCGATTTGGAGTCTGGCATATTTGCCGCGCACTGCGTTCGCTACCCGGGTTAATTCAGCGTCACTCCAGCGCGCATCACCCTCAAGGCCCGGGACATGAGCCGGTGGATCCACATCTAGATCGATCTGCCGTAATCCCATCTGCACGAGATCAGCGATGTCCTTTTTTCGTCGGTTCACGAGCTCCAGCAAGCGCGCTAAGCGAGGAGATACGGCAGGTGCCTCAGAAGAGGGGTGGGGTTTCTCAGTCATGATCGTTCCATTCTACGCCCGAACGTCCCAGGACAAGGCTAGAAGCCATGAGAAGCGGGCACCTCAGTCGTCGATGGCTCACGGACTGGCCGAAACGGATGATCGGGAGGTAGCATGGACGCTATGGCACCCGCCCCCCTGATCATCGCCCCCTCCATTCTCTCGGCCGATTTCGGCCATCTGCAGAACGACATCGACGGCATCGAGCAAGCCGGCGCCGACTGGATCCAGGTAGACGTGATGGATGGCACCTTCGTAAAGAACCTGAGCTTTGGCGTGCCAGTGGTGCAATGGATCAAGACATCACTCCCGCTCGATATCCACCTGATGGTGCAGAACCCGGCCGACCGCGTGCCCGATTTCTTTTCCTTACAGGAGAAGGGTCTCACCATCGGCAGCATTTCATTCCACGCCGAGGCTGTACCACTGACGGCCGACCGCCAGGCCCTCATTCAGAAGATCCGCGGTGGTGGTGCCCTGGCCGGCATCGCCATCCGCCCCGCCACGCCCGTCTCGGCCATCGCCGACGTGCTCGACGAGGTAGATATGGCCCTCGTCATGACAGTGGAGCCCGGCTTCGGCGGCCAAGCCTTCATGCCCGAGGCCCTGCAGAAGGTCACCGAGATTCGCACCGCGCACCCCGACCTGCTCATCCAGGTGGATGGCGGTATCAATGACGAAACCGGCAAGTTGGCCCGCCAAGCCGGCGCTAATGTGCTGGTGGCCGGCAGCTTCGTCGTCCGTTCTACCAACCGCACGGCCGCTGTAGCCGCTCTCCGCGCCTGATCCATGCGCCTCCTCGCCCTCATTCCCGTCTTCCTGCTCAGCGCCTGCATGGCCACCACCTCTTCCGTGACCACCCTCCCCATTCCGCCCAGTCAGCCGCGCCTGCCGGTAGAGACCATCCAGCTTGCCTCCCCATCCGGCGACATCGTGAGCATCGAGGCGGAGATCGCCAAGACACCCGAGCAGCAGCGTATTGGCCTGATGAACCGTAAGGAGTTGGACAGCAACCGCGGCATGCTCTTCGTCTTCGAAAAAGAAGCGCCGCTCGATTTCTGGATGAAGGACACGCTCATTCCGCTGGATATCCTGTTCTTCGATACCCATGGACGCCTGGTCTCTACGGCCACCATGGAGCCCTGCACGGATGGCAACTGTAGCCTCTACCCCTCCGGAGGACCGGCGCGCTACGCACTGGAGATTCCAGCGGGCGAGATGCAAAACCGAGGCATCGGCGAAGGTTGGACACTCCTCCTCTGACATGCCCGTACGGCTCACGATCCTCTGGTGCTGTCTGGTGCTGACGGCAGGTATTGGCGGCTTTGCGGCGGGCCGTTTGGATGCGACTCTTCCAGCGCCGGATCCGGTTGTCGTGCCCGACACGGCAGGACGAGTCCCGGTCATCACTCTCAAGCGCGCACCCGATGGCATTGAAGCGCGTGTGGAAGCGGCCGAAGCACGCTTCATCGTGGGCGGACGGACCTTGCCGGTGCCACCCGGGACTTCGACGATCATTTCACTCCCGTGACGGCTTTGGCGGTGTAGACTAGGGGCGTATCGCCTTCGCTTCCTGAACGCATCCATGGACATGCCCCCTCGTCAGCCCCCGCGCGGCCGCCAACAGTGGTTCCTGAGCAGCGCACTCATCCTCGGCCTTCTCATTCTCTCGGTTGTCTACGTCTCGAATCCGAGCGTTCTTTCCGAAGATGATTTCAGCAAGGCCACTGAAGTGCCGCTCAGCCAGGTGACGATGGGCTACCAGAGGGGCGAGTTTAAGCGCATCGTCGTGCGCGACAACACCGTCTACGCCGTCAGTCACACCGGCGCCGTTCTCTCGTCGTACAAGGAGACGCTCGACACGGTAAGCCAGCTCGGTTGGAACGACCCGAAGAACCAGACCGTGGTGGAAGTGGAGAACCGCGAGGCTACGAACATGCTCCTGCAGGTGCTGCCCGACGTGCTGATGTTGGTGCTCGTCATCGCCGGACTGCTCTGGATCTTCCGCGGCATCTCGCGCAGCCAAAATACGGCCATGTCATTCGGAAAATCGAAGGCCCGCATCGCCGACGCCAAGCAGGTACGCACGCGCTTTAAAGACGTGGCTGGCTCGGCTGAGGCTAAAGAGGAGCTCGTGGAGGTGGTTGATTTCCTCAAGAACCCGAAGAAATACCTCGATCTGGGCGCCAAGATCCCCAAGGGCGTGCTGCTCGTAGGACCCCCCGGAACGGGTAAGACGCTCATGGCCCGCGCCGTGGCCGGAGAGGCCGGCGTGCCGTTCTTCTCCATCGCCGGTTCGGAATTCGTCGAGATGTTCGTGGGCGTGGGCGCCTCGCGCGTGCGCGACCTGTTCGTGCGCGCCAAGCGCAACTCACCGTGCATTATCTTCATCGATGAGATCGACGCCGTGGGCCGCCAGCGCGGTGGCGCCGGCTTCGGCGGCGGACACGACGAGCGCGAGCAGACCTTAAACCAGATCCTCACCGAGATGGACGGCTTCGAGCAGGGCACCAACGTGATCGTGATGGCGGCCACCAACCGCCCCGACGTGCTGGATGCCGCCCTCCTCCGCCCGGGCCGCTTTGATCGCCACGTCTTCTTGGATAAGCCGGATCTCCAGGCTCGCGAGCAGATCTTGAAGGTGCACTGCCGCGGCAAGAAGATGAGCCGTGGTGTCAGCCTGATGCCGATCGCTCGCCAGAGCGTGGGCCTCACGGGCGCCGACCTGGAGAACGTCATCAACGAAGCTGCCATTTTCGCCGCCAAGCGCGGTCACGGCACCATCTCGCAGCAGGACCTCGTGGACGCGCTCGAGCGTGGCCTCGTGGTCGGCGGCCGGGTCGATCCCGATCCAGAACTCGGTGAAGTTCGGCCCGACGACCTCGTCGGCGACCTCGGCGCGGCCGAGGTGGGAGCCGAAGTT
>CAZEVM010000015.1:19368-24628 GCA_964515645.1 uncultured Candidatus Peribacteria bacterium
AGCTGACGCAGAAGGAGAAGGAGATCACCGCCTACCACGAGCTCGGCCACGCCATTGTCGGTCACCTCTGCCCCGAGAGCGACCCGCTCCACAAGATCTCGGTCGTCTCCCGTGGACAGGCGCTGGGCGTCACGTGGTTCCTGCCCAAGGAGGACAACTACACCACCAGCAAGAGCAAATTCCTCGACGAGATTTGCGGACTACTCGGCGGCCGCGCGGCGGAAGAGATCATCTTCAAGGAAATCACGACCGGCGCCTCAAATGACCTCGAACGCGCCTCGGCGATCGCCCGCAATATGGCCACCCGCTACGGCATGGGCGACGAGACGCTCGGCACCGTGGCCTACGGCGAGCGCCAAGGCTCCAGCTCGCTCGGCGTGGACCTGGCCCAGCAGCGCAACTACTCCGAACAGGTGGCGCAGCGCATCGACGCCTTCGTCCAGAAGACGCTCATGGAGCAGTTCGACCGGGCCAAGACCCTCATCCGCAAGCATAAGGGCAAGCTCGACGAACTGGCCGAGCTCCTCCTGAAGAAGGAGAACCTGACGGTCGAGGAGTTCCTCGTCGTCTTCGAGGGCAAGAAGAAGGCCTCGGAGATCAAGGTTCCCGTCGAAAAGGACGAGCCCACGGACTTCGAGGACGAGGACGAAAAGGCCTAAAACGGCTATTGCCGCTGCCTTCCGCCCCGCTATACTCCAGGTCCCTCGCCGATCATTCCCGTTTTTCGTGCCCAGGTGGCGAAATGGCAGACGCGCTAGCTTGAGGGGCTAGTGACCGCAAGGTCATGGAGGTTCAAGTCCTCTCCTGGGCACCATCGTTCATTCCCCTTCTTGAGATTGAGGGGCTTTTGGCAGTTCCCTAGGTTCAGTGGATTAGCCTCAAGTGGTAGGATGGGCGGGTTCGAAATGACTCTGGACCCCGCCATCACCGGCGCAGGACGGACCAAGGCCTACGACCTCCACCTGCACACCAGCCACTCGCTCGACGCCTTCACCAGCGTCGACCGTCTATTGGACGTCGCCCGGCAGAAGCAGATCGGTATTGCCGTGACCGACCACACGGAGATCCGCGGCTCGGTGGAAGCCCTGGAGAAAGCCAAGGACGTGGAAGTGATCCCGGCCATCGAGGTGAAGGCCAGGAGCGGCGTAGACATCATGGTCTACTTCGAGGACGCTGATGAGATGGTGGAGTACTACCGGAAGGTGCTCGAGCCCCGCCTCAGCGGCATCCACCGCTTCATCCCCGACTTGAGCGAACGCGAGATCGTCGATGGCGCCGGCCGTTATCGCTGCCTCCTCTCGGTGCCGCATCCCTATGCCCCCTCGCGCATGGGCCTGGCCGGAGTGGTGGACTCCGGCGCGGTGCGCCGTGATCTGCTCGAGCGCATGGACTTGGTGGAGACAGAGAACGGCATGATGTCGCCGCGCGTGAACCGCCGCGCCAAGGAGTTGGCCGCAGCACTGAAGAAGCCTTGCATCGGCGGCAGCGACGCGCACGTGCCGTGGCTCGTCGGCTCCGCCCTCACGCTCGTGCCGCAGGAGATGACCCTCTTCCAAGCCCTCCGGGCCGGCCAGACGCAGGCTGTCGGCGGCGGACTCGGCCACCTGCTCTCACCCGCCATTTTCGTCTCCGGACAGCTAAAATTCCTGGGTCTGCCTAATGGCTGGCCGCTCCTGAAGCACAACTTCGCCGTCTTCGGCGACCACGCGCTGCGCGACGGTACCCGCCCCGAACCTCCCGCCGCATGAACCTCGGCGCCTACCTCCGCTACGCGCTTTTCGCGCCTTTTCGCGGCAATCCGGCGACAAGGCGCCTGAGCAGTGTGTTCGACCTGCCAACGGACGCCTTGGCCCAGAGCGGCATCACGCTCCTGGTATTCGATGTCGACGACACGCTCACCGGCTTTCGCGATTCCCTTTCCGAACGATCCCTCGCCTTCATTGCCGACCTCGGCCGGCACTTCTCCATCGCCATCCTCTCCAACGCCGGACCGGTGCGCGGCGAGGAAGTCCGCCGGACCTTCAGCGGCCTGGCGTCCGCGATCGTCATCGGCGACAAGCCGTCGGCCGCACCATTCGTGCAGATCCTCGCCGAGACGAATCACCGCCCCGAGCAGGCAGCGATGATCGGCGACCGGGCCGGCATGGACCTGGCCGGCGCCCGTGAAGCCGGATTCCGCGAGCGGATCCTGGTGCGACCGTACAGCGAGGTTTTTGGCGGAAATATGCCTAAAAAAGGCTATCGTTTCATCCGCGCGCTGGAGGCGCTGGGGGCACCGGCGTCCCCGTCTCGATAAGCTTTTTGGCGTAGAGCACGCGCTGCACGCTGCCCACGAAGACAACAACCGTCACCAGGTAGAGCGCGGTGGAGAGCGTGTTGAAGGTGACGCCGCCCAGGGTGAACGACGGCCAGATCCAGGCCAACAGGATGCCGGCCACAATGAGCGCAGTGCGATCGATGCGCTCGCCAATGGCGGGCCAGTCGTGGTTATCGAGCACCACCACAAGGGCGGCGCGCGGCTTCGCGTAACTCAAGACCAAGCTGCCGCTGATGACGAGGAATGACTCGAGGCCGTAGCCGAGGATGGCGAGGCCGACGAACGGGATGATCTCCACGTACTTGTCGACCATGGCATCGAGGTAATTGCCGAACTTGCTCACGCGCTTCTGGGCCCGGGCGACGGCGCCGTCGAAGGCATCGGTAACGAAGGCCAAAAGCATGAATGTGGCTCCTAGAGCCAAATGACCGCCTGCGAAGGCGACAGCGGCGATGCCGGCCACCGGGATGGCGAGCAGGGTGAAAGCGTTCGGGGGAATGCCGCTACGCGCGATGAAACGCCCGACGGGGGCGGTGAAGGAAGCCGTTCGTTCGCGGAGGTCGGCGCCGAGCATGCGGGGACGATAGCGGAGGAGCCCCGGTCTGGGGAGCCTTTTACGCCGATTCGATGAGGGCCAGGAAGGCGGCCTCGTCGATGACCGTGACGCCGAGCTTCTGGGCGTCGTCGAGCTTGCTCCCCGCCTCCTCGCCGGCCACCACGTAATCGGTCTTCTTGCTTACCGACGAGCTCACCTTGCCGCCGCGCTCTTTGATCATCGCCTTGGCCTGCTCGCGGCCGAGCGTGGGCAGCGTGCCCGTCAGCACGAACGTCTTGCCGCTGAGCGATTGCGGCACATGGCCGCCCTCACGCTGCAGGCACACGACGCCGGCATGCTCCAGCTTCTCGAAGAGATGGCGGTTATCCTCATCAGCAAGCCAATCAGCGAGGCTTTGGGCCACCACCTCGCCAATGCCGTCGATGGCCGAGATGGCGGCAGCGTCGAGCTTGGCGAGCGTTTCGAAGACGTCGATGGCAGGGATGGCCTGGATCTCCTCGGCCTTCACTTCGCTCTCGCCGAACGAGAAGAGCGACACCTGTTCCGTCACCACCTTGGCCTCGCTCTTCTTGAGGGCGCGCACCGGCCAGGCGATGCCGCGGGCCAGGGCGTCGGCGGTCTCGCGGCCCACGTGGCGGATGCCGAGCGCGAAGAGGAACCGATCGAGCGGCTGGCGCTTGGCCTTCTCCAATTGCGTCAGCAGGTTCTCCGTCTTCTTCTCCTTGAACGACGGCAGGGCGAACAGGTCGGCCTCGGTGAGCGAGAAGAGGTCGGCGGGATCGACGACGAGCCCGCGCTCGAGGAGGACATCGATCGTCTCCTTGCCGAGACCCTCGATGTTGAAGGCGTAGCGCGAGACGAAGTGTTCCAGGCGCTCCTGGCGGACGGCCCCGCATTTCGGGTTGGGACAGCGGTGGACGGCCTCCCCCTCTGGGCGCACCAGCTCGGTCTCGCAGCTGGGACAGTGCTTGGGCATCTTGAAGGGCTTGGTGTGCGAGGGGCGCAGATCGGTGAGCACTTCGAGTACCTCGGGGATGATGTCGCCGGCCTTCTGCACCACCACCGTGTCGCCGATGCGCACATCGAGACGCTCGATCTCGTCGGCATTGTGGAGCGTGGCGCGCGTGACGGTGGTGCCCGCCAACTGCACGGCCGAGAGCACGGCCACCGGAGTGATGGCACCCGTACGTCCAATCTGAAGCAGGATGTCTTCGACCACAGCGGGCTTCTGCTCGGCGGCGAACTTGTAGGCGCGCGCCCAGCGGGGGGCTTTGGCGGTGGAGCCGAGGTCGCGCTGCGTCTTGATGTCGTCCACCTTGAGCACGATGCCGTCGATGTCGAACGGCAGGCCATCGCGCTTCTTCTGCAATTCGCGGAGCAATTTCTCGCCGTCAGAGATCGACTTTAGGGCTTTGGCATGCGGTTCCACGGGGATGCCAACCGACTTGAAGAAGTCCAGCACGGCCGACTGCGACTCCAGCTTGAGGGCATCGATGGCGTTGGCATCGAGCGTGTAGCAGAACATCCGCAGATCGCGCGAGGCGGCCACGGCCGGATCGAGCTGGCGCACGGTGCCGGCGGCGGCGTTGCGTGGGTTGGCGAACTGATCGTCGGCCGCGAGCGCGGCGTTCACCTTCTTGAGGGCGGCCTTGGGCATATACACCTCGCCTGAGATCTCCATCTGCTCCGGCGCCTCGCCGGCGAAGGGACCCTGTACCGTGAACGAGAGCGGGAGCGACTCAATGGTGCGTACGGTGTGCGAGACATCCTCGCCGACCACGCCGTTGCCACGGGTAACCGCACGTACGTAGCGGTAGCTCGCAGATTTGGCGGAGTGCTCCTCGCGGGCGTAGAGGAGCGAGATATTCAGGCCGTCAATCTTCAGTTCGGTGAGGATGGGGAATTTCCGCTTATCTGTGCCGAAAAAACGCACCATCTGCTCCATCCAGTCGTCCAGGTCGGCCTGGCTGAAGGCATCGGTGAGGGACTCCTTACGGGCCAAGTGCGTCACCTTGGGCAAGCGGCCGTCGAGCGGCACGCCGATGCGTTGGGTGGGAGAGTCGGGAGTGATGAGGTCGGGGTGCTCAGCTTCCAATTCTTTCAGTTCTTGCTTCAGGGCATCGCGGACATCCTCAGAAATGAGGTTCTTATTCTCGAGGAAGTACGCCTGGTTCGCCGCCCAGATTTCGGCTTTCAGTTTCTCGATGCGTTGGGCGGCTTTGGCCTTGTCCATTGTTCCTTGAGTATAGCGCGATGCTGCTTCGGGTATGCCACCTTTTGCGCGCAATGAAGAACAGCGTCTCTCGAGGCTGCTTCCCTCATTCGGTATCCTCTTTCTTTGGCGCAAAGAATGAAGGAAGGGTGGATGCTGCCGTTAGATATGGCAC
>CAZEVM010000016.1:0-21658 GCA_964515645.1 uncultured Candidatus Peribacteria bacterium
GCTCGAGCAGGTTCTCGTAGCCCTGTTGAGTCTCGGCGATGAGCACCAGCGGGGCGCTGCGGGTGTCGGTGCCGCTCTCTTTATCAAAGCGTGTGCGGGCGGCCTGGAATACCTCCACACCGAGGATCGGTTTCAGGCCGGCCTTCTTGGCGTCCTGGTAGAACTCAATCAGGCCGTAGGTGTACCCCTTGTCGGCAATGCCCACTGCCGTCTGGCCGAGGGTCTTGGCACGGGCAACCACCTCCTCGGGCGCGGGCAGAGCCTCGAGCAGCGAGTAGGTCGTATGACAGTGCAGGTGGACGAAGTCCTCTGGCTTCATGGTGGTGAGTGCCCGGCGTAACCCTCGCCTCAAGAGCGCGGAGCCGAATCACTTCCAGTATACCCTTTTCTTAGCCGCCCGACGAGGAAGAAGACGGGCAGCTTTGCACTTCTATGGAGATACCGGCCTTTTCGGCACACTTCTGTGCTCGAGACTGAGCGGCGTCGGTGCAGTCATCCGTGAGGTATTCTCCGTTGGCGTACGGGAAGCATTCGTCGGTATTGGCAATGGTCCAAACGCGTTCCAGATCGGTCTGGCAGGGGTCCGTCAGGCAGGTCCGATGGAGGAACGAGGCAAATTCTCGCACAAGCTTACGGAGGCCATTCTTGGCGCTGGCGAGGCGGCTGAATTCAGCTGTGGCCGTACGCAGCGGCATGAGCATGTCTTGCAGGCGGTCCGATGTCTCCACGAGCGGGATGTAGCGGGCCTGGTCGGCTGCCAGTGATGCACCGATGGCGCGGAAGTTTGAGCGGTCAGCCTCGGTTACCAGGTAGACCATTGGGTCTACAAACTCATCATCAGCGGCATTGGTCTCATCTTCGCGCGTCTCGGTGAAGGTGCTGCTAAAGGGGCGATTAGCGCCTACGCGGGCATTCCAGGCGAAGAAGTCACTCAGCAAACGAAACTGGTCCGGCATCAGGCTGAAGGGGCCACGGCGAATGATTGTCGCCGGCGGCGACGTGGGCGGCAGGAGACAGACTGAAGCGAGTGGCTCCTCCTCACTACTCTGGCTGCCGACATCGCTGCATTCAGCGTCCTTGGTGCACGATGTAGCGGGGTTATTGAGACACGTGCCCTTTTGAAAGAGGCAGCTGCCGCTAGTGCAGTCGCCATTGCTGGCGCAAGCCAGGGCGGTCTCGTCACTGCAGAAACCAAAGTCACTGGCGCAGCCACTTAAGGCCGGTGGGCGCATGGATTGTCCCAAGATGCTGCTCAGTGAAGACGACTCCGAACTGAGGGCGGCACTGCTGGCCTGCTGCCGCAGTGTCTCCACGGCGGCGCGCAGCTCGGTGAGGGCATCCTTCTCGTCGCTAAATGTCTCAGTCGACGGCATAACTGTCTCGTCGCAGCCGTACTGCCCCTCCGTGGGCATGGCGTAGTCGGAGTAATAGGGGCAGACTCGCGGGTCTTCCTGAGGGAACGTGGTGACGCCACACTCCTGTTCGCAGTCATCCTGCGTCTTCCAATACGTGCCCGGCAGGCAGTCGGCATACTCCTCCTGCTCGCAGCTGACGCCGTCGTCGCTAGTCTGACAGCAATAACCACCGGTTGTGGGATCAAAGGCATACACACGGCCCCAGTCCGGATCGGCATACCAGGGGTCGGTTGCGCCTACTTCCAAGTGCCGTTCACGGTCGAAGAGGAACAGGATGAGTTCCTGGAGCATGAGCAGCGTATCGCTCGATGGGTCGTCTTTTGCCAGTTCGTCATTCAACTTTGTACGTGCCTCCTCGATTTTGCAGGAGATAAGCAGAGAATCGTAGCGAAGGCAGGCCGATCGTTCCGTGAGATTGCGCACGGCATCTGTGATGCGGCGCTGGGTATCCATGCCGGAGAGCACGGCGGTACCGGCGTTTTCCGACAAGCCGAAGATGGACGGGTTGCCTTCACCTGTTCCGCTTTCGGCGTTCGACAAGCCTTGGTCGGCGCGATCGAGAACCTTCTGCACATAGGGAGAGAGTGGCTTGGCGCCGGAGAGGCTATCACAGATGGTGGCTTGTGCTGCTGCGGACGGAGCGAAAGCGAGCGTGGCCATTGTGAGGGCAGTGCCGGCGAATGAGTGTGCAAACCTCATGACGAGAAGGCGTCGGAAGAAGCAGAGGCAGACGAGCCGGTCAGGCCTTGTGTGGGCGACAGCGGGCAGAGTTCGTTCGTGAAGTCGACGTCGCGCAGCGAATCGAGCAGTTCAGCGCTGGTCTTTAGAGAGTCGGTAAGCGCTTGCACCGATGCGCGCATCATCTCGAGGAAGAGGTCATCGCCGATGCGCACACCAGCCGGCAGGCCTACACGCAAGAATGATCGCTGTGCGGCGGCCAGCTCAGCGCGCTGTTGGTCGAGGTTGCTCTGTTGGGCGAAGGGCTCGATGAGCGGTAGTATCAGGCGACGAAGCGGATCCACGGCACAGAGCGTCTGAGGCATCAGCGGAGGCAGGCCATTGAGCTGGCAGTACGCCTGATCAAAGTTCCCCACTACTTGGGCGGGAAGATACCGTGGCAAACGGTTCTGTGGGATTGGGGCCAGTTCTATCACTTCAGGAAGCTGCTCACGCTCACCGAGGAACGACATAAAGGGTTGAGCGACATCGATGGCCGTGAGTGCACCGTTGCCAGGCGTGGTGTTGCGCATCTTCAGGGTGTATTCCAGACAGCGGCCGGCGTAGCAGGCATTAGACAAAATCGTGTTGTCCATTTCGACGACGCGATCGGGCGAGCAGGCTTCATCGATATCCTCCACTTCGGTCAGCATTTTTTGCACGCGATCCTGTTCTAGGGCTTCGTCACAGCTCTCAGGCACGTCGGCCGGGTTCTCGTTGGCGCGATCGATGAGCTCAGTGAGGTAGTTCTCGTCCGTCGGGCCGCCGCACTCAGGGCCACAATAGTCGGCGGCGAACGCCAAGACACAATTGCCAGCGCTGAAGGGATCGCCTTCGGTCGACACGGCACGGGAGCCATCGCCTTCGGTGAAGACGCCGTCCTCTTCCATCGCGCGGCACATCACAGCCGCCATCTGCCCGATCTGATCGCAGCAGTTGAGTGGTTTTTCTTCTTCCGGCAGGGAGAGGTAGGGTTCGAAATCATTAGGGAGCTCGCAGGTAAGCCGCAGTCCGCTGGCTGCTTGCAACACCTGGTAGCCGGAAATGAGGCGCGAGTCCCTCTTCACGCAGGCACGCGACAGGGCTTCCTCACCTTCTTTGTCCTGCTTCCGAAACACGTGGAATTCGGTCTCGGCGTTGGGTGAGCCGGAGGCGTCGTTGCAGACATCGGAGCAGCCAATCTCATACGTGCACTGGTAGTCCTCATCGAAGCCGCCTTTACGCCAGACGAGGTCTTCACAAATGAGCGGTCCGGCCGGTGTTTCTTTCGTCTCTTCTTCACTGCCTTCGCAGGCGGCCAGGACGATGCTGCCGTCCTCGGGCTCCGCTTCCTCCTCGCAGGGTGATTCAGCAGTCTTCGGCACGTGGCAGAGGAAGCCGTCTGCGGCGATGGTGTCCAGGCATAGGCCTCGGCTGTCGTCCTCGTCGGAGGCGCGGAGCGGAGCCACTTCCGGTCCCGGCGGAGCAGGAGGCCACGTGCCACCCTCGATCACCTTGCCGCCCATGAGCGACGGCAGGACGGGGTGGATTGGTACCTCTTGGCGCAAGCCCACGTCGTCGGTCGAGACCCACACCACGACGTTGTTGCCCAAGCTCTTGGGTGGATAGAGGGTGATAATCTTTGATTCCTCTGCCTCGTCACTGGATGACGACGATGAAGAGGAAGACGGGGTGAGGGCGAGGAGGTCTTCTCGCAGCTTGAGCAGTGCCTCATCAAGGTCAGGTTGTTCTTTCCACAAATACTGGCGTTCGGTGCCGGGGGCATTGTCCGGGTCTTCGGGCGTATCGGCGATGTTCAGGCCACCGCGTTCGCCCTTGGCGTAGAGGGTGCCGTAGAGCGCGCGCCAAATGGCGCCGGTTTGCTCTTCTGGCTTCAATTTGGCGAGCTCAGATCTCACCTTCTTCAGGTCTTCCTCAATGGTATCGTTGTCCTTAGGCCAGGCGCGCACCGAGAGCGTCGCCTCGCTGCCGCTTTGGTTCGTGCCCCAGATCATGCGTGTAGCCTCGCTGAAGAGCAGGCTCTCGGTGCCCATACCGGGATACGAATCAGTGGCCAGCTCGGCGCTACCGACGATGGCCTGAACATCGCGGCCGACTTTTTGCACCTGCGATTCGCGGCGCAGTAAACGCAGCAGGCGGTTGATGCGATCGATGCACTCTGTGCGATCATCATCGATATTCTCAGTGGTGTTGGGATCACCAGGGTCTGCACTGCTGTTGGCATCTTCGCCACGGCAGACCACCGCCGGGGGCAGGGTGAGTGCATTCTTCGCCTGTTCGGCGCTGAGTGCACCGCCATCGGTATTAACCACGGCCACAGCAAACTCCAGCACTTCATTGCTGACGTCGAAGGATGCAAACTCTGCCTCAATATCGGCGCGGATCATCTGGTAGATGCCAGTTGTTTGCGCTGTGGCTATGCCGCCGAGTGCGAGCCAGGCGGTCGTGATGGAAACCAGGCCGATGGGAAAAATGGCTCGTCTTGTCATTCGGCTGAAACGGAAGACGGGAAGTCGCGGAACACGCCCTGTGCGTCCCACAGGCGGCCAACACAGGCGGTGGCTTCGGAGAAGAGGGCCAAGGTGTTCCGCAGGTCGGTAGAGGCGCGGAGAATGCACTGCAGTTCGGTCTTAAGCGCGGCAGTGCGGTGATCGGCGGACATGAGCGTGAGCACGCGCTCTAGGGCGGGTCCGGCGGTCTCAAGCTGGCGGTCGATCGCCAAGCGGTCAGCTTGTACCCAGTCATTCACATCGCCGCGATCGGCCACCATCATCGACGAGGAGCCCCGTGATTGCGATGAGCCGGTGCTGGAGGCGTACGCGCCGTCGGCAATCAGGGCTACCTTATGGCGCATTTCGTGCAGGCTACAGAGGTAGGCGTCCAGGTAAGTGCGCAGTACGTCGCCAGTGGAAAGGCGCGTCACTTCGCGCTTGCCGTCGGCCCATGGGGCCAACTCCTCCGCCATAGCCCGCAGCTTCGATCCGGCAGGCGCCACGGCACTGCCGTCTCCTTCGTCGAGCGTGCTGCAGTCGACGATGAATTCGGATTGGTCATCGGTGGCGAAGAATTCGTCCACCACTTCTCCGACGCGGCGATGGTAGGTTTCGATCCAATCTTTGAATTCGAGGTTGGCGAAGGGCGTGCCTTCGATGCCGCACGGCGTGAGCTGCTGCCCTCGCACTACCGTGGAATCCACCGTCTCATAGCGCACAGCGCAGCCGCCCAGCACGGCAGCCGCAGCCAACGGAGCGAGGATCCAAGCCGTCAGTGGTAGTCGCTTACGGAGCACAGATGCCGAGGAAGCAGGGAATACGCTGCAGGTCACGAAGGAGGTTCGAGAGCTCCAACAGCGGCCACAGGAGCGGATAGCGCAGGTCTCGCACTAATCGATCAAACACTCCGGCGTACTGCAGCGAGGTGCGGACGGCCGCATCGTACGTTGCGAGTAAACGCAGGACTTCGGCTTCGTGGGCCAAGATACTGTCGGCCGCTTGCTGACAGCTTGAGGAGGCTTCGATGCTGTCACGCGCCGCGCTCTCGCCCCTGAAGGTACAAGCCTCAATTGCCGTCAGGCCGAGCTTGTCGGGAGGCAGACAGCCGTCCGCGGCAGTCTGGTCGCTGTCTCCGAGTACGCTGCCAGTTGTCAGGTCACAGATCGTCTGCAGGCGGCATGACAGGGCGCGGTACGCCTGAATCATCGGAGGAATGATGGACGAGGTGAGCGTCGTGCGGGTGCTCACCAGTCCGCGGCGAAAGGGCGAGGTCCAATCGGCGTCCTTCTCGACCTTGTCTTCCATTTCGCTGTCGGAACGGCTCGGATTGGGCGGAATGGAGACCCAGCGACCCTCATCACTCTTGATCCATGGGTCGCCCGTGGTGTTGTCGTACCAGACCGTGCCTTGCGGGGCGGTTGCTGCGGGGCTGCGGCCGAGCAGGACCACACGATAGAGGCGCTGCGTCCGAGCGAGTTGGTCAGCCGTCTTGCTCATGCACGAGAACAACTCGTTCGTGCCGTCATCGGTGGCGGCCGACGCTGCTGTCGGTGTCAGGTTGCCAATGAGAAGTGCCAGGCTCAGCGCAACAGAGAGAAGCCGATGGGGGCGCGTGGTGGTCATGCGGCGCTGGAGGCGGAAGACGAGGCAGGCATGAGATCGATGCTCGGATAGACTTGGAGACCTGGCAATAGGTCCGGGCCGCTGTAGCTCCAAGGGATTGATTTCAACGAAGAGACGCCTTCTTCATCGATCTCTTTCGGTAGCGTGGCCTCACGGATGTCGCGGCGAGCACTATCGAGAGTATCTGTGTCTTCTGATGCAGGGGCCACGACTTGCCAGCCCTCGGCTCGCGGGCGGCTGACGGGCGGCTCGGGCAAGCAACCGCCGTCGTTGAACATGCACGCAGTGGAGGTGAAGCGGCCCAGGGGCGAAAGCGGTAGGAGATCTTGTTGGAAGAAGGCACCCACGCGCGACATGATGCGCATGATCGTTTCCACTAGCTCCATCTCGCTGTAGAGGCAGACGCCCTCGCCCCAATACTGGCACGAGAGGGCTTCGTTCTCCGCTTGGAACTCGGGCTTGCGGGGCTTCCAGAAACGCTCGTACGCCTCGTTAATGCCGGTGATGACCGAGTCGATCTGATCGGCGGAGTCCAAGAGTTCCTGCTCGCGTTCTTCTGTCAGCAGCTCGGGCACTTCAGGGAGCGGCGGTTCACTCTGCACGCTCACTTCGGCCAATGATTGTTGAGCGCTCTTGAGCGCCTGCTTGATGGGGTCGAGACTCTCAAACTCGGGCATCGTGACCGGCTTGTTGCCGATTCCGGGAGGTGAGAGGCGGACGAGATCAAGTGTGACCTGGCTCGTCTTCAAGACGGGCACGCTGATCGTTCCTTGCTTCAGGTCTAAGAGCGAGAAGTCCAGTTCCAAGTCGGCCGGGCGCTTCTCCATTCTCGGGAGTGGCAACTTTTCCATCGAGATCTTGCCGTCCTTCTCGCGGCTCGGCAGCCACGGATCGAGCAGCCACAAAATCGGCAGCGTGAAGCGCTGGTTCATGCACCACGGAAAGTTCGTCACGGCGCCAATCTTGGCGAAGTCGAGGCTGAGGTCCTCCCAGCGCTGGCGTACCCCCTCGATGCGGTCGAGATCCTCCAGGGCCGGTGCCAGCACCTTTTCCGCATTCGTCTTCCAATCAGCGATGGCCTTCAGGCTGTCTTCACGCGCAGCGAGCAGCTCCTTCAGTGTCTTGGCCAATTCGGCACGTAGGGTAGCGACTTCTTCCAAGCGCTTGGCGTAGGTTTCCAGTTTCTTCACAAAAACCATAATCTCGGCGTCTTCTTTACAGTCTTTTTTCTTCTTTTCCACGATGGCGAATGTGCACCAATCTTGGGCCAGGGCGCGGTAGTCGTCGGCCGTGCCTCCGGGAATGAGCACAGGCATCGGCTGTTCTTCGACGCGGAAGAGCGTGTCACGTTCCAAGAAGGCCGCCACTTGTCCCACTAAATCTTCGCCTACGCCGAGTTGCACTTCGAACGGCGCGGTGGGATCGGTAGAAGGTACGTGCTCGGGGATGGCATTCAGGAAGAGCGGATCGTCGAGCGAGGGGGTGACGCTGGGAAGTTTTGGTAGGAGCAGCGTCACCATGGGTGGGCTCGTTGCCTCGGCGAACACAGCGCTGACGTGCGACCACCAACCGGAGACCACCTGCTGCAAGCCGCTCTCGTCGAAGGGTGACAGTGAGGCGCGGTGTAAGGTGGGTAGGGCCTGCAGGGCGGCAGTGTCCGTATCACGCAGTGAGAGGACGGAAGTGGCGAGGGTATCAAGATCGGGATCGTCATCGGAGTGCATCAGCGAGAACGCGCCGGCTAAATCACGGAACCAAGGCGTACTGCTGCCAGATTCACGGGCGAACGTGGTGAAGGTCTCGGCCGCCGGCGACGCCGGTGTCTCGCCGGTGCCCTTCTGGGTGTCGGGGAAATTCGTGGTGTTCAGGTCGATGACGCAGCGGGCGTCTTTGGGGATGCGGGGCTCGGCGCCTTCACCCTCGTCTTCCTCTTCACCCACAGCGGGATCGGCGACGGTCATTACCGTCTCGCGATCGAGTGGGTCGAACTCGTCGTAGAAACCGTAGCAGGCTACACGTGCCTCTTTTTCATTTTGGTCATTCGGTGCCACCTGCGGGTATGCGCGACGGGTGGCGAAGGCCGCGTATTGGCGGAAGAACGAGGCGTACACGCCGCCGCTCAGGCCCTCTGAACCACCGTCCAAGTTCGCCAAGCAATCGGAAAAATTCACCACAGACTGGTCGTCGATACGGTCGGGGTCATTATTGATAATGCGTAGCCCTGCCAGGCGGCAGCCCGCCAGGAGCTCGGCCACGCTGCCAACGTTCGCCAAGCTTGGCCTGCCCACGTCTGCGTCCGGCACTTGCAACAAACAGATCGGATTTTTCTCCGGCTCTGGCGGTACTTGGAGACTGCAGCGGCATTCCTCTCCGACACATGGCACACAGTTGGGGTAGCTGGGAGACGGCGGGGTGAGGTCGATCGGCTCGTTGTACTCTTGAGTTTCGCCGTAGGTGATGGGGTAGCCTTCGGGATTAAACACCGGGGCGAGCGTCTCGTAATCAACGTAACCGGTACCGGGATCAAAGACGAGGCGGCCGTCGTAGAGTGCCAGCTCCGGTACCTGCGGCGCGTCAGGAACGGCACCGCCGGTGAGCTCATTTAGTGATGTGCTACACACATCGGTCCAGCCGTCGGTGCAGGTGGATTTTTGACACCAGAGCGCGCAGCCGATGCCGCGCTTTTCGTCGCCCTTCAGGACGGCACAATCGGCATAGGTGAAACTGTTCAGTTCTCGGCAGAATTGTTCGCAGTCTCCAGGAGTCGTGAGACAGGGTGGATCGGTAAAATATGGCGCCCCAACAATCGGGAAGCGTATATAACTTAGTCGATCGTACGCGAGGACGAGTTTTGGCAAAGCGGTGACACCGGGCAGACAGCGCGTGGAGAGACCTTGGGCGGTCTCGGGGAATTGAAAGCCGTCATCAAACTGGCCGCCTTCAGCATCTTTCACGCCTAGGCCCGACCGGATGCTTGCGAGTGGCTTACCACTGCGACCGGGCACACCCGTCACCGCCGAAATCCCCTCGCCCACCTCTTCGCCAACATCTTCATCGGGCAGCACACCGCCACACACGGCCGCGTCGTATGCGCCCTCTACCTGATCGGCTCGCTGGCGCAATTCGGTGAGGTCCTTTGGCTCGGCGTTCTTTAAGATGAGTGGTTCGCTGGCTGCGGCCACGCCGGCCATCAGCGCCATACCCGTCACGAGGACGGGACCGAGCAGCCAGGGAGTGGCGGGGAGGCGGCGCATCTCTTCTCTTAGTGCCCCATTGTGCCGTCAGTTCTTCCGCATCCCAAAGCCGTTTACAGCCTTGTCGTTGACGATCGTTCGACTCCGTTTCTAACGATATATGCACGACATCGTTCTTTCGTAGAATCAACCCAAGCAGGTTGCGAGCCATGGTGTCCGAGTGTACACCTAGGTCAACACCACCGGTCGCTGCCGTGGCATCCTCTATTTCTTCACCCCTCGTGGCATGTTTTCTCTCAATCGCGTGAACATCATCGGCTATCAGACTCAGCCCGTCGACGTGCGCCAGACCCCTGGCGGCACCACCGTGACGGACCTGAACATCGTCGTGCCCTACTCCTTCAAGTCGGAGTCCGGACAGATGATGGAAGGGAAGAGCTTTCACACCGTCACGGTGTGGGGCGCCATGGCCAACGTCGCCGGACAGTTTGTCCGTCCTGGCGGCCAGCTCTTCATTTCCGGCCGTCTCCAGACCGACAGCTGGGAAGACGAGAAGACCAAGGAGAAGCGCAGCAAGACGAAGATCGTCGCGCTCGATCTCATCATCCTCGATCCCAAGGACGGCGCCATGAACCCGCCGGAGAACGCCAAGCAGATCCGCAATTGCCTCAACCGCGTCGACCTCATTGGCAACGTGACGCGCGACCCGGAGCTGCGCACCACCACGAGCGGTCAGAAGGTCCTCACGCTCGGCGTGGCCACCAATGACCGCTGGAAGGACAAGTCGGGCCAGGCTCAGGAGCGCAGTGAGTTCCACAACGTCGTCGTCTGGGGCGATCTCGCCGATGAGTGTCAGCGCTGCATGCGCAAGGGCAGCAAGGTCTTCGTCTCCGGCCGCGTGCAGACGCGCAGCTTCGAGACCCAGGCCGGCCAGAAGCGCTACGCCACCGAGGTGGTGGCTGACGTCATCTCCTTGCTCGGCATCAAAAACCAGGCTGCGCTCGACTCCGTCCGTGCCGAGGGTGGCAGCGGCGGTAATCCCTTCGGCGAGGAAGCTCCCGGCCGCCGCGCCAGCGAGGCCAGCCAGGCCGTGGGCGTGGGTGCCGCGGGCATTCCCGACATCGACTACGGCAAGAGCGAGATCAAGGTGGAAGATCTGCCGTTCTAAGAACCTCGTCATATCGCGAAAAAGCCCGGGCGGTCCCCGGGCTTTTTGTTCAGTGTTGCTTCACGATCTTCCCGTCGTTGCCGTAGAGGCGCATCTCGATGCCTTCGATGCGCGGTACCTTCTCGCGGATGAGTGCGGTCATCTTGAGGACGTCGTCGAAGGTGGCCTTACCGGCATTCGTGAAGAAGTTGCAGTGTTTGGTGCTGATCTCCAGGTCGCCAACCTTAGTGCCGCGCAGGCCAGCCTCGTCGATGATCTTCCAGGCCGGCGTGCCGTCGGGTAATGACTTGAAGGCCGAGCCGGCGGTCTTAAGGTGTGGTTGGGTTTCGATGCGCTTTTGGAGCAGCTTCTCTACTTCTTCCTTCACCTCGGCGCCGGGGCGTGAGGGCACTTCCAAGACGACCTCCCAGACCACCACCGGACCGGCAACTTCTTTGAAGCCGCTCTCGCGATAGCGAAAGCGACAGGCGACCGGTGACAGCGTCTGCCAGCGGCCTTCCATGAAGACAGTGACGCTGCGCACGTAGTGGTCGATCCAGCGACCGCCGAAGCCCTGGCCGGCGTTACCGATGATGGCGCCGCCGATGGTGCCGGGGATGCCCGTGAGGGTGGAGAGATCGAGGTCCTTCTCAGCCAGTTCGTTGATGAGTGAGCCGAGGATGACGCCGGCGTTCACAGTCACGTGGTTGCCATCCACGACGGTCGTGTCGTTTTTGATCCGGCAGACGAGGGCTTCCACCACGCCGTCAGCGAAGACGGTGTTGGAGCCGCCGCCCAGCATGATAAGTGGCAAGTGGTGCTCCGCGGCGTACGCCACGGCCTGCTCCACGTCTTCCTTGGTCGCAATCTCGGCGTAGGCGCGGGCTTGGCCGCCGATGCGCATGGTGGTTTTGGATCCAACGGCGACGAGAGGGGTGATTTCCATGCTTTAAGCATACCACCCAATCCTCGTCTTTTCCTGTATAGTCCTGGCCGATGCGAACCCGTTACGCCCCATCCCCCACCGGCATGCTCCACGTGGGCGGCTTGCGTACAGCTCTTTATAACGAACTGATTGCTCGTCAGAGCGGGGGGCAGTATCTGCTGCGCATTGAAGATACGGATCAGGAACGCGAAGTGGAGGGAGCTCTCGCTAATATTGTAGATTCGTTTGAATGGGCTGGCGTTCGGCAAGACGAGGGCGTCATGCGCGTCGACGGCGTGATTTCGGAAAAGGGTTCGCATGGACCCTATACCCAGAGCAAGCGTCTTCATCTGTACCAGGAGCATTGTCAGCGCCTCATCGAGGGTGGGCATGCCTATCATTGCTTCTGTACCAAAGAGCGCCTGGATGAAATGCGTAAGAAGCAGGAAGAGCGCAAGCAGGCGCCGATGTACGATCGTCAGTGCACGCACCTCTCGGCCGAGGAGATCGCCGCCAAGCTCACCGCTGGTGAGCCGCACGTGGTGCGCCTGAAGGTGCCGCACGAGAAGACGATCGAGTTTGTGGATGCGGTCCGCGGCCAAGTCTCATTCAAGGGTCATACGGTCGATGATCAGGTGCTCATGAAGAGCGACGGCTTCCCCACCTACCATCTCGCCAACGTCGTTGACGATCACCTGATGGAGATCGACCTCGTCCTGCGCGGCGAGGAATGGCTCAGCTCAACGCCCAAACACATCCTGCTCTACGAGGCCTTTGGTTGGACGCCGCCGCAATTCGGCCACTTGCCGCTGCTTCTCAACGCCGACAAATCCAAGCTCAGCAAGCGCCAGGGCTCAGTTTCAGTCAGCGAGTATGTGAATAAGGGCTATCTGCCTGAGGCGATGATCAACTTCCTCGCGCTGCTCGGCTGGAACCCCGGCACCGAGCAGGACGTGTTTACCAAGCAGGAGCTCATCGATCAGTTCAGTCTGGAGCGCGTGCAGAAGGCCGGCGCGGTCTTCGACCTGCAGAAGCTCGATTGGCTGCAGGGGCAGTGGATGCGCAAATTGCCGGTGGAGGAGTTTGAGCGCCGCTGCCGCGAGGCGGCCCAAGGGGCCCTGCCCGAGATTGTCGATGACCAGGATTTCGCCAAGAAGATCGCGCTCATCCGCGAGCGCGTGACGTTCTTCTCCGAGGCGGAAGAAATGTTGAAGCCCTTCTACCGCGCTCCGTCATCGCTCTCGATGGAGTTGCTCGCCAACCCCAAGCAGAAAGTGACGCCGGAGTTGCTGCCAGAGATTCTCTCGACGCTCATCGCCACTCTCGAGGCCGTGCCTGCTGCGGACTGGAACGACCAGGCCCTGCTCGCGCTCCTGAAGGCCAAGGGTGAGGAGAAAGGCTGGAAGCTCGGCCAGACGCTCTGGCCACTTCGCGCCGCGCTCACGGGTCAGCCCTTCAGCCCTGGTGCCACTGAGATGGCGTCTGTGCTGGGACAGGCGGAAACGCTTAAGCGTCTGCGGTCAGCGCAGTGGTGACAGATACTAGAAAAGATGTAGAATGCCTTTAACCGTGAACGCACGGGCCGTTTCTGCAAGAAGCGGCAGAACCGTTGAAACCGCCGTTGAAGGAGGTCCGCCATGTCTGCTGCATCGATCGCCGTGGCCCCACAGAAGATCACCGATGGGCCGACTCGCTACTACCTGACTCAGGCGCTCTCGAGTCGCCAACTACAACTCTTCTACCTTGAGGGTAGACCACTCTCCGTCCGCATCGATGCCGTCCGTGCCCTCGACCTGGACGGCCAGAGTTGCCACCGCTGGGCGGTGCTCATCTTCACCCCAAGCACTGGCGAGACCAGCGAGTGGTTCTACCAAACGGAGTCGAAGACCGGCTCGACTGTCCTTCCTGAAGAATAACGGGCGCTGAGCGCCCAACGACCGCTACGGCCCCGCGCCGTGGCGGTTTCGCTGTGTCTGCTACACTCATCGCCATGGACACCTCCCCCATGAATGATCTCGAAGTGCCGCTGAAGAGCGATCCCGTCCGCGCGATCGTCGAAGGCAAGACCGCCGTCTCCTTCCAGTCGCTTGTCGGCTTGGTGCTGCAGCGCAAGGTGCTCGGCCTCTTCAAGCAGTGGGGCAAGGAGCCCGTCATCCTGCCGAGCGAGCTGCTCACGGCCATCGCTGCCACGCCCCAGGATAACGCCGACAACCGCCAGAAGCTCGTCCTTGTTACGCTCGGCGCCGGCATCGTGCTGGGCGTCTTCCTGACGTGCCTCATCTCGTTAGGCCTCATCCTGCTGCGTGTGCCGCTGGGCGTACGCGAGTTCGGCATTGTGGCCGGCAGCATCGCCCTGGTGGCGGTGGTGGTCTGGTTGCTCATGAAGGTGCAAGGCAAGAGCTCGGCCGAGCAGGTGACGGAAGCCATGGAGAAGGTCGCCGGCTTCCTGAAGTGAGCCCTTCCAATGACGTACAAAAAAGGCCCGCCGATGCGGGCCTTTTCATTGGCTAAATGGTGATCAGAGCTTCTTCTCCTGGGCCACAGCCGAGAAGGTGATCGGCTCAAGCGGGCGGTCGTTGGCGTCGGTCTTAGCCGTCGCGATGGCGTCGACCACGTCGAGGCCGGACGTCACCTGGCCGAAGATCGTGTAGTTCGGCGGGAGCGGGTAGTCCTTGTGCATGATGAAGAACTGGCTGCCGTTCGTGTTCGGACCGCGGTTGGCCATGGCAATCACGCCGCGCTTGTACTCCATCGGGGAGACGATCTCATCCTTGAAGGTCTCACCGAAGATGCTCTCGCCACCGCGACCGGTGCCCTGGGGATCGCCGCCCTGGATCATGAAGCCGCTAATGACGCGGTGGAAGATCAGGTCGTCGTAGTAGCCTTCCTGCGCGTGCGTTACGAAGTTCGTGACGGCCATCGGAGCGCGATCGGCGTCGAGCTCGAGGGTGATGTCGCCCTTCGAGGTCTTGAGCACGACGGTGTGCTTGCCCGAAAGAAGCGAGGCGTCGGAAGAGTTGGCGGCGGCGGACATGGCGGCGGAGGAAGTGGATGAAGAAGTGACGACACTGCCCGTGCCGTAGGTCTCGGTGGTGGTTGTGGTTTTGGGTGTGCAGCCCATGAGTAACAGGGCTAATGCAAAGAGAGGGAGGAGGAACTTCACCATAGGGTTCCACGCTACGGCGATGACCACCTCTTGCGCAAGGGTCTTGAGCACAATTTTTCCTCTTCACTGAGCGCTTGCCGCCTTCAGGATGATCATCGCGATCACGCGTGCGGCATTGGGCTCTTGAAGCGTGCGAACGGCCGCTGACATGGCCTTCAGCCGGGCCTGATCATTGGCCAGGGCGATGAGCGTGGGCACGAGCTCGGTCTCGAGCTTTGATTGGCGCAGCATCACGCATCCCCCGCTCTGCGCCGCGCGCTTGGCGTTGTGCACCTGGTGATCCTTGGCCAACCCCTCGAGTGGCACCACCACGGCGGGTACGCCGGTGGAGGCGCATTCGCTGATGCTGCCCGCGCCACCGCGGATGAGGGCTAGCGAAGCGGCGGCGTAAAAGTCGCCCATCGATCCGCCCGAATGCTCGGCGGCGTAATAGCCGGCCTGGGCCGCGCCTGCGCTCTTCTTGGGTCCGGTCAGGTGGATGATCTCGAAGTGCTGGAGCAACTTCGGTAGTCCGTCGATGAGGGCTCGGTTCAGGGCTTCGGCGCCTTGGCTTCCGCCTGTCACGAAGAGTACGGGCTTCTGGCCGCTGAGCCCCGCCTTGGCGAGTCCCTGCGCGCGCGACCCGCTCACGATCTCTGGGCGTACGGGATTGCCCGTGACGGTCGTCTTCGCGTCATGCCGGCCGGTATCGATGCCCAGGCACACGGCCGTGGCCAATGTGCCCACTAGCGATGTTCCGCCACCCAGAATGGCATCGGATTCATGCACCACTACCGGCACGCGACGTAGCGCCGCGGCCAGCGCCATCGGCACGCTGACGAGGCCGCCTTTACTGAAGATGACGTCTGGCTGGAACGATTGGATCGACCGCATGCTTGCGACAAAGCCGACGAGCAGTGACCACGGCAGCAGTACGGTCCGCCACGGATAGCGGGTGATGGCGTGCGGAATTCCTTCGCTCTCGAGAAAGGAGTGGTCGTTGCCTCGATCGGTAGCTAAGGCGAAGACTTGGGCCTCCGGCTGTTCTTTGGCGATTTCGCGCCACACGGCCACGAGCGGGGCGAGGTGCCCGGTGGAGCCGCCGCCGACGAGCAGTACGCGCAGTCCGGCCATCAGCTGCCAAAGAAGGAACGCTCGCCACGCTTGGGGCGGCGGACCGCCAGCGATTGTTCGGTGGAGTGGGCGGAAATATTCAGCAGGATGCCCACGCCGATCATGAGCGTCAGGAGGGATGACCCGCCGTAGCTGATGAAGGGCAGCGTCAGCCCCGTGAGCGGGAAGAGTGAGAGGTTCACGGCGATGTTCAGGAGGGTCTGGAATGCCACCCAGGTGGTGATGCCCGTGGCCACCAGGAAGCCGAAGCGATCGGGTGCCTCGCGGGCGATCTTGTAGCCGCGCACCACGAACACGCCATACATGCCGAGCACGATGAGGAGGCGGAGGAAGCCGAGCTCTTCGCCCATGGCCGAGAAGATCATGTCGCCCTGCACTTCAGGCAGGTAGCCGAACTTCTGCACCGACTTGCCGTAGCCCACGCCAAACATGCCGCCGCTGCCCACCGCGATGAGCGCCTGCTTAATCTGGAAGCCGATCGTCTCACTGAAGGTGGGATCATCGAAGGCAAGGAACGCCTTGAAGCGGTTCCGCACGTAATCCTCCTGCAAGATCATCGGCAGTCCCATGAGGGCCGCCAGTAGTCCGCCGGAAAAGAGATGGAAGATGCTGCCGCCGGCAATGAAGAACATCGTCACAGCGATACTCGAGAGTACCAAGAATGAGCCAAGATCTGGCTGGATGGCGACGAGGAAGGTGGAGAGTACGAGGAGCGTCACGAAGGGCAGGAAGCCTTCTTTAAAGGTTGCCACTTGTTGTTCGCGTTTCTGCAACCATACTGCCAAATAGAAGACGAGCGTCAGCTTGAGGATCTCCGACGGCTGGATGGAGAAGCCGGCAATGACGAGCCAGCTGCGGGCCGTGCCGTAGTCGTTGCTAAGACTGGAGATGCCGAGCACGCTGATGAGTAAGAGTACTGTCAGGCCGAAAAGCGGCAGAGCGTAGCGCTCCCAGGTGCGGTACGGAATAAGTGAGACGCCAAGCATCGCCGACGTGCTAATGAGCACATGGAACGAGCTGCGCCAGAGGTAAAACGCATTCGTGGGGCCGCCGGCGTCATCAAGCGTCAACTGGTAGCTCTTAAACACGGAGACGCTGGCGATCATCGCCAGGCCGAAGAGCGTCAGTCCCACCGCCACGCCGAGCAAGAGTAGGTCCATCCGTCGAAACATGGGACCCCATGCTAGCACATCCCTTTTTAGGCTAGGGGATGCTACGCTGTTTTGTATGTCCACCCTGCTGATCGTCGATGATTCCGAGGGCAAACGCCACCTGATGCGAGCGGTAGCGGCTCGCTATTGGTCAGGTGACGTGCGCGAGGCGGCGACCACCGAGGAGGCGATTGCGCTCCTCTCTTCACTGTCCGATGTGCAGGCGGCCTTCGTCGACTATTACATCCCCTCCGCTCATGGGCCGGCTGTGATTGCGGCTATCCGGGCCGCTTTCCCGCTGGCGAAGATGGCCCTCGTCAGCTCCTCAGACAGTGCCGAGAACGCTGCGGAGGCTAAGGCAGCTGGTGCTGAAGCGGTGGTGTGCAGCAGTCGTCCGGAGGCACCACAACAATTGGCGGACTTACTGGTGCAGTGGGAAGCAGAGCTGGGTTTCGCCTGACGTGGTAGGCTTTCAGCGATGAGGATTCTCTTCACCCGCTTCCCTCTTGAGAGTGCCTTTGGCGGCGCCGAGGTGCAGACGCTCTCGCTCATGAAGGGGCTGCGCGACCGCGGACATGAGGTTGTGTTTCTCGGCAGTTGCCCGACGCTCCTCAGCCTTGCCCGTGAGAACGGCTTCGCCGCGATGGAGCTGCAGATCGGTCCGCCGCCGGTGCGCGGCGATCTGGCGCTGAGCTTCCGTTGGCGTCGCCGTGGCATGACGAAGGCACTGCGCCAGGCCTTGGCCGATCTCGGCCGTTTCGATGCTGTCTGTATGTTGAGCCTGACGGAGAAGCTCCTCCTCACTGAAGAGTTACACACTGCTAGCACGCGGGTCCTTTGGATTGAGCACGACCGCATTGGTCGTTGGCTTCGCTTGAACCCGTACCGCCGTCGTCTGGTCCGCCTGGCGCGCTTCGCTGACACCATCGCCGTCTCTGCCTTGAGCCGCTCGCTCTATCTTGGGCTCGGCTGGCCTGCTGATTGCACGCACGCCATCGGTAATGGCATCGATACCGACCGCTTCGCCGTCATTCCCTTACCGCCCGCTCGCGTGGGTGACCTACAGGTGGGTTGTATCGCCCGCCTGACGCGCGACAAGGGTGTCGACGTGCTCATCGACGCCGTCACCGGTCTGGCCGACGTGGCCCTGACGGTGGTGGGTGCCGGCCGTGATGAAGCAATGGTCCGGGAGCGAGCGGCCGCCGCCCGTGCCCGCGGCACCGAGACGGTCTTTCTCTCGCCGCCCATTGATACCGCTGCCTTCTTGGCCGAGCGTGATGTGCTCGTGTTGCCATCACGTGATCATGATCCCTTTGGGTTGGTGGTAGCCGAGGCGATGGCCGCCGGACGCGCTGCCATCGTGACCGATGCCTGCGGTATTGCGGGAGAGTTGCGCGATGGGCTCGATGCGATCGTGGTGCCGGCGGGTGATGCCGAGGCGATCCGCCAGGCGATCGTGCGCTTGCGTGATGAGGAAGAGTTTCGTCTTCGCCTGTCTGATAACGCTCGCCAAACCGCACTGGCCCGCTTCGGGTTGGTGCACATGGTAGACGCCTATGAGCGGTTACTGACGGCCGCGGAAAAATGACCCGTCACCAGAGGTGACGGGTCGGAGGGATGTGTCAGACACGAAGGAGAATTAGCAGTCGGGGGTGAGCTGCATTGCGAGCTGCTTGCCGAGCGACGGCGGCTTGCCATTGTTGCCACCCTGTTTCGGTGGCTGCTCGGCCGCCCCGTTACAGCAGTTGTAGAACGTGAGGCTCACGCCGTAGTGCTGCTCCAGGACGGGTCGTGCATCGGCCGTGAACAGGCGGCGGTACTGCTTCCCCTCATCGCTGTGGGGCGGGAGGGTCAGCTCGGGCAGCTGCTGGTCGACCTGGCGCTTGAGGGCAGCCATGCCGAGCGGCAGGTCGGTCTCGAGCTGTTCCAGCGTGACGGTCGGAATGACGAGCGGGCCGCTCGTGCGCGCGATGGCGATGACGTGCTCGTTGCTGAGGAACGCCATCTCCACGCGCGGGTACTGCGGGCCGACGGCCAGCCACAGTGCATCGGTGAAGATGCGGCTGACCTGCCCCAGCACGGCCGGCTGCTTGTGCAGGCACTTCTTGAGCTGCAGTGGCGAGCCTTCGGCTTTGGCTGCGAGTTGGTCGAGGAACTGGATGGCCAGGGGCAGGTCGCTGACCAGCGGGCCGTCGTCCTTGCGGAAGAACGGTAGCAGATCGGCGTTCCTTGCCTGGGCCAGATTCGGGAACAGGGTGGCGGCTGCGGCCGCGACGGTCGGGATCGACATGGGATACTCCTTCGGTGGTGAGAAACATCGGACACTTGCTGCGCACCATGCGCAGCCTTCAGCGGACGGTTGTGCGCTGAAGGCTGAGAACGGCTTCGTCCCAATCAAAAAATGGGTCGATGTGCGTCGTGAGGTCGCGCCCGTGGGCTTCGTTGGCCCAGCTTTTGGCGTTGCGACGGTGGTAGTCGTGGGCGAGTGCGGTGAAGCGCTTGCCATCTCTATGCACCGTTCGCCGCAGGATCGCTTCGAGTGCGCCGCGGGCGGCGTTGGGCAGGAGAGCTGGGTCCAGCCGACCGTTGCGTTCCATGTCTTTCACGATGCTTAGTCGTGGAAAGGTAATGAACGGTTCGGGCAGTTCGCGCCGGAGGAAAGCGACGTCGGCTTCGTCTTCGATTTTGTTTCCCACTACGAGTGACGGTAGTCCGACATTCGCCGTCTTCGCTTGGTACTCGCGATACACATCAAGAGATTGGCGTGTGGGCTCCACTGCAAACACCGTTAGGTCAAACCGCGTGAATAGGCCTGAGGCCAGTGCATCGGCGCCTGCCGTCATATCGACAAACGCTCGCTCGTCTTTGAGCAGGACTAAATGATTTAAGAGTAATTCCGCGCTCCCGGCCTTGCCGTGGTAGCAGCGCACACCCACATCCTGCTCGTCGACCGTGCCTGCCCCTACCAGTACTAAGCTGTCGCGCCGCGCGCAGGGGGCGAAGAAAGGATCTGTCGGCCCGACAATGAGCCGCGAGCCATGACCAGGTGGCGTGGTCTTGATGATTGGCTCATCGCCTGCCAAGCGGGGGTTGGTCCCGCGGATGAGTGTTTTGAGTTCGGTTGATCGTTCGTGCAGGGTTGGTGCATCACCCAAGCCTAGTAGGGCCGAAAGGTGCTGGTTATGGTCTGCATCAATCGCAAGTGTTGGATGGCCATTTTTGGCCCATAGAAGAGCGCAGAGCGCCGCAAGGGTGCTCTTTCCGCTGCCGCCTTTGCCGACAAATCCGATCACCATGGACGCGCATAATATGAAAAAAAATTGTAATTGCAAATATTTTGCAATAAAATAACACCAAAGCCCGGATCGTCACCATTGCTCCGTGTCTCACGCGTGTGCTGGTCCATACAACGATCCGTGCTTTTTTCGGAGGAAGGGCCTTCTCTTTGCTACACTGACGACCTCGATGCTGACTTGCCTCACCTGCGCCGCCGTGGCTCTCCTGAGCGCCGCGATCCCCCACCAGACGGTGCAGGATTTCCCGAACGGCGTCGATGCTATTAGTGTGCGTTATGAGGCTGGAACCGAGTCCGTCGCTGTGCGGGCGGTTTTGCCGAACGGTAGCTTGGGCGAGTGGTACGACCTTGCAGTGGAGAACGAACAGGATCCCGCCTTGCAGGAGAGTAATCTCGTCATGTTTCCACGCGGTGTGACGCGCTTGCAGTGGAGCGTGCGCGGCACCGATCCGACCGTGCATCCCATTGTCGTAGCCAAAAATCTGCCTGTGGTGCAGCTGGCCGCGACCAACGATATTGGTACACCGTTCATCATGACGCGTGCCCAGTGGGGTGCTGACGAATCGATGATCACTACATCAGCCAAGCCTGCATCATCGCCGTCTGCGGATTCCGCTGCAACTGACGCTGGTGATAATGGTGGTAGTTCAAAGCGCGAAAAGGATTGTTTGGAGGATCAGGTGAATTATCCTGATCAATTCAAGATTTCCTCCACCAAGCGCACCGATGCCGATGGCAAAACCCTCAAGTGGGCCTGGCAATACTCACCTGAGGTGAAGCTGTTCGTGGTGCACCATACTGCCGGCCTCGTCGCTGGTGACGGTCGCACAGGCGTTGAACGCATGCGCGCCTTGTTCCAATTCCATGCCGTCAACCGTGGTTGGGGGGATGTGGGCTACCACTACATCATCGACGAAGAAGGGCAAGTCTACGAAGGGAAGGCGGGTGGCAAATCGGTGGTGGGTGGGCACGTCTATTGTCATAACGTCGGCACGATCGGCATCTCACTCATGGGCAACTTTGACGAGGAGCGCCCCTCGCAGGATCAGGTGAAGGCGCTACAGAAGCTGCTCGTAATGTTGGCGGATACCTACGATGTCGATCTTTCGAAAACCGTCGAATACCACGGCGACACCATGCCGGCTGTGGTTGGTCACCGCGATCTACTCTCCACCGACTGTCCTGGTTTCTCGTTGTACGGTGTACTCGACCAAGTGCGCGCGAACGTGAAGAGCGGTGACACATCCAAGGGTGTCACCTTCCCCGCTTGGCCCGACGTCTCCACCAAGCCCCACCTCGATCAGGCCGAGCAGCGTCGCCTCGAGCGTCTGCGCCAACGCGGGCTGCCAGCCGATTCCTCTTCCGCATCAGCTTCATCCACCAGCCAGGCCAAGACCGGCTTCTACACGTATGCCTCTGC
>CAZEVM010000017.1:0-21615 GCA_964515645.1 uncultured Candidatus Peribacteria bacterium
CTGTCAGCGGCCTGTTTCTTTCTCCACTTTCTTTGCGCCAAAGAAAGTGGATACCCGTTATGGCCGAAGGCCGCATACAAAAAAGAGGGCCGAAGCCCTCTCTTCAAAGACAAAAGATGCTGATTACTTGGCGAAGCTCGCCAGGTCGCCGTCGACGGTGATGCCGAGCGAGCGAGCTGTGCCGGCCAGCGTGCGCATGGCGGCCTTGAGATCAGTCGTGTTGAGGTCGGGGAGCTTGATCTTGGCGATCTCCTCGAGGTCCTTCACCTTGATGGAGCCCACCTTAACCTTGTTGGACTCACCGGAGCCCTTCTGCACCTTCGACTTCTCCATGATCATGGCGGCAGCCGGCGGCTGCTTCACGATGAAGGTGAAGCTGCGATCGTCGTACACCGTGATCACCACGGGCAAGAGCTTGCCCATGCTGCTCTGGGTCTTGGCGTTGAACTGCGTGACGAATCCATTGATATCCACGCCGGCCTGACCGAGTGCCGGGCCCAGAGGAGGGGCCGGATTTGCTTGGCCGCCGCGGGCCTGCACCTTGATAACCTTCTTAATTTGCTTAGCCATGAGAAAAAAAGTGGAGCGGGGTGAGTGTGCTGGTACGGAGCACCGGAGTCAAGGCTTTCTGACAGGGGATTTGGCCTTTTCGGGGCTTTCAACGCGTGGCCAAGGCCTGGAGTAGCCCGGTCAGGCGTTCTTCGCGTCCTGGAGTGACGTGAATCTCATAGAGACGCTCCCGCACGCGCAGGAAAATGAAGCGGTCGGGGCTGATGGCTGGATCGATGAAGCTGAGACGGTTCACCACCGGCCCCTCCGGGTCCTGGGTGGTCTCATCGACGAGTTCCTGCAGTTGGGGGCTGAAGGTTTGGAGGAGCTTCTGCTTCAGGTCGGTGAAGCTGCGCTTGGCCTGCGCGCCGTCGATCCAGGCGATAGAGGCGAAGCGGCCGTCGTCGAAGAGCGTGCGGTAGTCGATGGCCAGACCGACGGGCGTCACTTGCTCAAGCAGGTTCGATTCGCGCTGCAGGCGGGCGTCGAAATTGAGTTCTTGTAAGAGAGCGGGAATGTCGGGGCCGCTCTTCTTAGCGACCGGGGCGGCCTCGTCGACTGGCTGAGGGGCGACGGTCAGTGCTCCTTGTTCCAACAGCACCGCGTCGGCCGTGCCGAGCAGGGTTAGGGTTGCCACCAGGAGCGAGCCGGCGATGAGGCGGAGGGCAGAGCGGATGCTCTCATGCTAGCGCCGCGATTCTTCTTGGGCGAGATGCGGGTGGACTATGGTACACTTGAACCCGCATGGCCGTTCTGCGCACTCGCCGGGAGAAACGTCCGTCCGCCGTGGAAGCCACGGAGGCGGTGGCGGAGGCGCTCGATATCGGCCTCCGGCCAAAGACCCTCGCCGATTACGTCGGCCAACAGAAAGTGAAAGAGCACCTGCAGATCTACGTGGCCGGTGCTAAGAGCCGCCAAGAGCCGCTCGGTCACACGCTCCTTCATGGTCCGCCCGGACTCGGCAAGACGACGCTCGCACACATCATCGCTAGTGAGATGGGTGCCCAGCTCAAGGTGACGAGTGGTCCGGCGATCGAGAAGGCCGGCGACCTGGCCTCGCTGCTGACGAACCTTCAGAAAGGAGACGTCCTCTTCATCGACGAGATCCACCGCCTGCGCCCGGCTATTGAAGAAGTGCTGTACGGCGCCATGGAGGACTACGTGCTCGACCTGATGATCGGCAAGGGGCCGACGGCGCGTTCGATGCGCCTGACGCTGCAGCCCTTCACGCTCGTGGCGGCCACCACCAAGCCCGGCGCGATGAGCGCGCCGTTGCGCGATCGCTTCCTGCACGCCTTCAAGCTGGGTTTTTACGACCAGCCGGAGATGGAATCCATCGTGCGCCGCTCGGCCGCGCTACTGCAGATCCCGCTCGATGCCGCCGCCGCCGGACGCATCGCCGCCGCCACGCGAGCCACGCCGCGCATCGCCAACCGCCTCGTCCGCTCTGTGCGCGACTTTGCCGCCATGCGCGGACAAGTTGCCGTGGACCTGGCTTGCGCCGAAGCGACGCTCACCTCGCTCGACATTGATAACGAGGGACTCGACGCCACGGATCGCCGCCTGCTTGAGTTACTCATCGACCGTTTCGCCGGCGGACCGGTGGGACTCTCCACCTTGGCTGCCATGCTGGCCGAAGAAGAGGAGACCATCGAGGACGTCTACGAGCCCTACCTGCTTCAGCAGGGCTACCTGCAGCGCACGCCGAAGGGCCGCACAGCCGCCAAGCGCGCGTACGACAAACTGGGGCGCGAGATGCCGAAGGGGAGTCAGGAGGCAATGCTCTGACTATGGGCAATCGCGCTGTGTCCTTTTGGGATGAGAGGCCGCTGCCGACGGAATTTCCGTGGCTGCCGATTCACGATGTCATCTGGCAGGCGGCCGGACAAAAGCCAATCGATATCTTGGACCTCGCCGCTGGCCCGGGACGTTTCAGCGTTCCTCTTCTTCAACAGGGTTGCCGAGTGACGGCAGTGGAGCTGGGTCCCAAGCTTGCTCGACACCTGGGTAGCCTACGCGGCTCAGGCGGCGGGACGATGGTGGTCGTGGAGCAGGATGTCCGTGCGTGTCATTTTCCTCCCGCATCGTTTGATCTCATCATCTGTTCCCAGATTCTCCATTTTCTTTCGCTGACCGAAGCCCAGGAACTTCTCGCTCAATGTCGAGATTGGCTGCGTCCCGGCGGATTATTGTTGCTGCGCTGGTTTGCGCCGGGAGGGGAGCTATCGTTCCGCTTCGATCGCTTCGTTGTCAGCGCGGGCGACATGCTGTCGAGAATGGACGGCGGGCGGGTGCTGATGGAATCGGTTCAAGAGTTACCCACAGCAGAAAAGCGAGCTGATGGATCACTAAAAACGCATCAGGTCGTGGAGATGATCATTGCCTTCTGACGATTATTTCTTCGCCCACATCATCTCCGCGATGGCCTCGTGGATGCCTTTCTTGAATGACGCTTCCGTGAAGCGCTCGGCTGTGGCGAGGCAGGCTTCGGGATTGATGGAGGCGGTCTTGAAGTTCTTCAGCACGCCCACGAGCGACTCGGCGGTGGGCCGGGGGAAGAAGGCGCCGGTCTTCTCATCGAGCCATTCCAAGGCCCCGCCGCTCTGGAAGGCGATCACGGGCAGTCCGCTGGCCAAAGCCTCGATGGCGGCCAAGCCGAAGTCCTCATCGCCAGGGAAGAGCAGCGCCCGGGCCGAGGAGAAGATGGTGCGGATCTGGTCGTGCGTCTTGGGTCCGACGAAAGTGATGGTGGGTCCGGCCAACGACTGCAGGCGGGCCTTGTCGGCGCCGTCGCCGATGATGGTTAGCGGGATCTTCAGCTGGTTGCAGGCTTCGATGGCCAGGTCGATGCGCTTGTAGCGGGCGAGCGTGGAGACGATCACCAGTGGCGCATCTTCGTCGCGGCCGTGCGGCAGGGGAGAGCTGAACCAGGCATCGGCGATGGGCGGATAGAGCACGTGCGAGTCGCGTCGCCAGTAGAGTTCGATGCGGCGTTGTACCGACTCCGAAGCAGCCAGCAGTCGGTGCGGACGGTCGGCGGCGCCCGCGTCCCAGATGCGCAGGCGATGAAGGAGCCACTCCAGGTAGGCGCGCTTGAGGCGTCCGAGCGGCCCGTGTGTGGCCTGGTTGACGACGTCGTGTGTGCGGTCCCAGAGGTAGCGGGCGGGCGCGTGGATGTACGAGAGATGCCACGTCTTCGGCCCTGTCACGATGCCATGGGCGAAGGCGGACGACGACGAGATGACGAGGTCGTATTCGGAGAAATCCCAGGCCTCGGCGGCACCGGCGAAGAACGGCAGGTAAAGGTGGTGATTCTTGGAAAGAGCAGTCAGCGGTTGTAGACGGCTCGTGCGCACGCGCTCCTTCGGAAACCAATCGCCGAGCAGTTTTTCATCGTAGAGCAGCGTGAAGATCGGCGCCTCCGGAAACATGCCGGCCAGCAGGCATGCCACCCTCTCCGCGCCGCCGCGGATGGTGAGAAGCTCATGGACGATGGCCACCTTCATGCGCACATCATGCCCGCCCAGGACCAGGTCAGGCCAGAAGCTTCAAGACGGTGTTCCAGTTGCGGGTCGTCACCTTTTTGCCGTAGGTCTTCTCGAGCACGGCCATAGCCTCGGGCGTGCGGTTCTTGGTGTCCAACTGAAGGACGCTGACCACCTCGCCGTCCGTGACTTTCACGATGCGGAAGACCCTGTCCGTGGCGGGCGGCGTCTTACTCTTGGGCTTCTCGCTTAAGAAGGTGATGTAGAGGCGTGTGTTTTCATTCACCGTGATGTCCTTGAACGGGTCGACCTTGGCTAATGCCTCAATGGCGCTAGCTGGACGAAGGATGACGGGAATGGCAAAGCCGAAGGCTTTTTCGAGAAGCGCTTCCAGGGCCGCTTCGGACGCTTTGGGCGCCTCGAAGATCACGTTGCCGGTATTGAGCAGCGTCTTTACCTCGGCGAAGCCGGCCTTCTCCATGACGGTCTTCAGCTTGGCCATTTCCACCTTCTTGTTGCCGCCCACATTGATGCCCCGGAGGAAGGCGACGAAGCGCGGCATGTCAGGCAGCGGGCGCTTGGATGCGGCGGACGATGCGGGCCAGCAGCGTGCGTGGTGCCCAGTGACCCAGGATCGTCTGCAGGCGGTTGTAGTGACTCGGGAAGGCGATGGCTTTGCCGCTCAGGCAAGCACGCACGCCGGCTTCGGCCACAGCCTCGGCGGTCTGGAGCGGGCTGAGGCGGAAAAGCGGCGAGGTCTCCATCTTGGCGGCGGCCACGAAGTTCGTCTTGGTGGGGCCGGGGCAGAGACAGGTGACCGTCACGCCAGTGCCGCGGCACTCTTCGCGGAGCGCGACCGAGAGCGAGAGTACGTAGGCCTTGGTGGCGTAGTAGACGGCCATGAACGGCCCTGGGAAGAACGCTGCGGTGGAGGCCACATTCAAGATGCGTCCGTGGCGGCGCGCGATCATGCCGGGGAGGACGCGCCGTGTGAGGTCCGTGAGCGTGGAGACGTTCAGCCGGATCTCTTCCTGCGTACGTTCGGCGTCCGCTTCATGGAAAGCGCCAAATGTCGCAAAGCCAGCGTTATTCACCAAGATGTCGATGGGTCGATCAGCCAGGGTGGCGACAAGATCGGCGCCGGCCGTGGCTTTGGTGAGATCGGCGACGATCACCTCGGCGGTGATGCCGTGCGCCGTGCGCAGCTCGTTTGCCAAGGCGTCGAGTGTCTCGCGCGAGCGAGCGACGAGGATGAGGTTGCATGCGCGGCGCGCGAAACACCGGGCGAGCGCCGCGCCGATGCCGCCGCTCGCGCCGGTGATGAGGACCGTGTCGGGCATGGATTATTTCTTCTTGTGCAGGAGGCTATCGAGCGACCAGGCGCCGGCGCCCTCAAAGAAGAGGACAGCCGAGAGGCCAATCGCCAAGATGTGGTACTCGTAGCCGTTGGGGGCGAAGAAGCCGTTGGCGGCGTGCACCAGGAGGATGGCGCCGAGCATGATCACGGCCAGGCTTGCGGCGCAGAAGCGTGTGCAGAAGCCGAGGATGAGGGCGATGGCGCCCACCGACTCACCGAGGATGACCAGGGCGGCGATGAAAGCGGGGATGCCCATGCTCGTCATGAAGCCCATCGTACCGTCGAAGCCGGGGCCGCCGAAGAGGCCGAACGTCTTCTGGAGACCATGCGGGAGCATGACCACGCCTAGCGCGAGGCGGGCGGCGAGCAGACCGTAGCTGCGGGTGTCGGTGCGGAAGAACCAGTTCATGGGGGAGTGGGAGAAAAGATGTGCCTCCGACGCTACCGGCCACCGGGTCGGGACGGCAAATCTCACCCCGAGACGGGACCATGCTTCTCCTCTCCTGTCCTGCGAATCAGGTGATGGTACCCCCGACAGGAATCGAACCTATGTCTTCAGCTTCGGAAGCTGACGGTCTATCCGTTGACCTACGGGGGCAGCTGACAGCCTTAGGCCGGCAAGCCGAAGAATGTTACCGCAGCCGCCGTGGTTTGGGCATCCGCTTCTTCTACGGTCAGCCCCTTCGTTTCGGCGATGCAGCGCAGCACTTCTGGCAGATAGGCGGGCTCGTTGCGCTTGCCCCGGTGGGGGACCGGCGCCAAGTACGGCGAGTCGGTCTCGATCATCAGCTGCGCGATTGGGCAGTGCTTGATGGTGTCCCGGATGACGGTCGAGGCGGGGAACGTGGCGATGCCGGTAAAGGAGAGGAAGTGGCCCGCGGCAACCAGCGGCGCCACATCGTCCCAGGTTTCGGTGCAGCAATGGATGACGGCGCGGACGGTGTGCTTCAGCAGCATCTCCCGCACGTCGGCGACAGCGTTGCGGCAGTGCACGACCGCCGGTAGCGCAAGTGATTCCGCGAGTGCGAGTTGAGCCGCGAACACTTCCTTCTGCGTTTCGTGCGGAGAAAAATCGTAGTGGTAGTCGAGGCCGATCTCGCCGATGGCTCGCGCCTTCTTCGAGGAGCGGGCGAGAGCTTCCAGGGCTGGTCCCGTCTTTGGGTTCCACTCCTTCGCCGCGTGCGGATGGACACCGACCGTACAAAAAATGTGTTCGTTTTCTTCGGCCAGGGCCAGACACTTCTCACTCTCTACCAATCGATCAGCGATGCAGATCATCGTCTCTACGCCTGCCTCGTGGGCACGCGCGATCATCGCGGCGCGGTCGTTCGCGAACTTCTCGTCCATCAGGTGACAGTGCGTGTCGATCACGGGTGTAGGCTACCAGATGCACCGTGGCGGGGGATCGTGTACCGTTGGCGCGCGATCTTTCTCTCGTTTCAACGTCCCCCTCTGGGTCGGTAGCTCAGCTGGTAGAGCAGTGCCCTTTTAAGGCATTGGTCGAGGGTTCGAACCCCTCCCGACCCACCATTGACACAAAATTAAAGCATTGTAAATTGTATGTAGCTGATTCGTCGGCGTCTTTTACAGCACTGAAAAGATCGGTCCTCATCCTGTTCGGCCTCGCGCCGGCATCCTTCCCTGGAGATGGTCATGCGTCAGTTCTCGATCGTGATTCCCGCGGGCCTCGACATCCCCGCCATCGTCTCGAGCATGCTCAATACCATGGGCAGTCTCTCAGCTCCGCACTGGGACTGGGCCCGCTTGCTCCATGGCATCGGCCTGCGCGTCGGCCTTGAATCGTACCCAAACCTCAAGCCGATCAGCCCGGTGGATGCCGCCGCCTTGATTATCGATGGTGCGCGGAAGGCGCTCAATTTTGCGCCGCACCAGATGGCCACGGCGTACATTGGCGACAAGAGCGTCACTTTGAAGACCATCCGTGGCGTGGTGACGAATCTCGTGGCTCGCGAGGACGGGCTCTTCGTGTTCGTGGACTTCCACCGCGAAAGCAAAAGGTTGGCGTCGAACATGATGAGCGTATTGGTTCGTTTCGGCGTCCCCGGTGCGGCTGCCTACGTGGCGGAGGTCGCCCGCGAGGCGGCGCTGCTCGAGGCGGCGGTACCCTGAGTGTTGTTTTTTCTTCTGTTCTTACCCTGTCGACCATGGTCGACAGGGTATTTTTTTGATAGCCTCATCAGCCCGCCATCGTGGATGGCGGAACTGACGCTCTTTTTACAAGGAAGGAACCGAATGACATGAATCGTGTGAAATTACTGACGCTTCAGTCCGAAGCCCAGCGTGACGCTGATTGGAACCAAAAGCACCAACGCCTGGTTGCCTTGGGTCTGCAGCATCCGCATGAAGTGCGACTGGATGCGGCGCCAACCGTCGTCGTCGATGTGTTGTCGAACAATGAGGTTACGGTTTCCGTTTTCCCCGTTGGCTCGTCGCGGTCAACAGTTGTCTATCGCGGTCCGGCCGTGATCACGCAGGGTATGGATGGTCCTCTGTGTTGTATGTTCACTGCTCATGGTTGGATCCATTTCCTCACTTTCTAGAGAAGTGAGCGACATCCCCGGTCGGAAGGCCGGGGTTGTTTTTAGGTGAACGATTGCTGGCTGAGCCACAGCCAGAAGATGCCGACAACGGCCAGGGGCAGCAGGCTCACAGCCAGACCGAGGGGGATGCGGTTCTTCTTCTGGATGAGAATGACACTGGCGATAAGCGAACCGATTGGCACGACGATGCTGACGGCCCAGACGCTGCCCACAAAAACGAACGGCCACATGCTCTCCGATGGCGAATCGAACGCCATGATGGAGAGACCGCTGACGGTAAGGAAGACCGGTACGGTGATGAGGACGAGCAGGGCGGCGGCGATGGTGGCAAGGAGGGGGACGGGTCGCATGCCCGGACGCTACCACGGCGCACCATGGCGCGCGCACAAAAAAGCCCCCGGACTCCGGGGGCTTTTGCACGAAGTTGATTACAGGCCGAGATCGTCGCTCTCATCCTCGGGCGTCTCGTCCGAGACAGTGGCGCCACATTTCTTGGCCGCGGTCTTGTAGGTCTCCATCGCGGTCTTGCGGGCGTCCTTCATAGTCTCGCGGGCCGTCTTCTCGCTCTGCTTGAAGGCTTCGCGAGCGGCCTTTACGGCTTCATCGCGCGTGGTGCTGTTGGTGCTGATCCAGGCGGCATCCATGGCAGTAGCGCGCACGCTCAGGGCGCTGGTGATGCTGGCGCTGAACGAGGCGAAGGCGGACTTGAGGGCGGCTTCGTGGGCGGCGACGACGGGACGCATGCACGAAGCGTCGACGTTCTTCATGACTTCCTTCATGGCATCACGCTCGTCTTGCTTGTCCTCCTTCTTCTGCTGGGCGCGCTCAATTTTGCCCTTCTTATAAATGCCCTCGAGAATGCCGCGGCGCGACGCGCTGTGGCCAGGGTTGGTAATGGCGAAGGCCGGAGTGGCGGTGCCGAGGATGCTGAGGGCCGTCGCGGCGGCGGCGAGAGCGAGTGCGGGTCGCATGATGGATTGGGAGAAAGAAGTGAAAACGGCGGAATCGTACTCTTCTCCGTAGACAGGATCGATTGACGATGTGCTGGCGATCTCGCCTTGGAGAATGTTTCGCGTACTATTCGTGTCCGTGACGCCTCCCCTCGCCACGGGCCGTTGTACAACCTTTTCGCATCGTTTGTTGACGACGGGTTTGCCGCTGCTGGCAGGTACTTTTGTCGTTGTGGCAGCAAGCGCCGCCATCGCTCGCACGGTCAATCCGACTACACCTCGTCCGTCCGCGCGTCACGGCGCCGCGCCCGTTTCGAGTGTGTCGTCCTCATCCGCCAAGACATCTGCCGTCCACGATTCCAACGCCGATCGCACTGCACTGCGTGCCCGTCTGCGTGCCGAGAGAAAAGTCGCTCTGACGGATGAGAAGAAGGCCGAGATGCGTGCGGCCATGGATGCCGCTGCTGCCGAGGCTGCGACGAGTAATCTCACCGCGCTGCGTGCCATTGGTCCCTTCCTTGCTCAAACTTCCACGGGTCGCGATGAGTTTCTCACGAAGATTGCCGACCGCATTGCTGAGAGCGAGAAGACGCCGGGCGTCATCTTCGACGTGAAGGGTCCCCACGTGTACTTCGCCACCACCTCGCCGTTGGCTGAGAAGTTGAACCGTATCGATATCTCGTACGATTTGCCGCACGTGCTGTCGGTTTTGAAGGAGCGGGGGATCTACACCATGGCGCGCTTCATCGCGCTGAAAGATCCGGGTTTGGCCGGTGTTGCGCCGGAGACTCAGATCCACAATCCTAAAACAGGCGTCAGCGTGGGAGATGTGTGGGTAGATGGCAGTAATGCCACAACGCTCGGTTACAACATGGAAGTGCTCAAGGATCTTGTGAATTCCGGCATTGACGAGGTGAATTTTGACTACATCCGTTTCCCGACCGAGTACTCCCTCGCCCAAGTGGGCCTGACGAAGGAGGAGAAGATTGAGAAGGTCGAGTCGTTCCTCAAGGCCGCCCGTCAGGTTGTAGACGAGAGCGGTAGCAAGACGAAGCTTGGCATCAGCACCTATGCCATTATCGGTTGGGACTACGATATCAACGTTCAGTACCTCGGCCAGGATGTCGTCCGCTTTGCGCCGCTCGTCGACATCATCTCACCAATGGCGTATCCCGACTCATTCTCTCGGGAAGGGTATTATGATCCGACGAAGAATAAGGGAAGTCGCATGTATTACCTCGTGTATCACACCATGATGGGTTACCGCGAAGAGTTGGGCAGCGAGGCCTGGAAGCTTCGTCCGTGGATCCAGGGATACTTCGTTGATCGTCAGGATGTTCAAGATCAGATTAATGCCGTCTTCGATTCTGGTTCGTGTGGCTTTACGGTTTGGAATGCGAATAACAACTACGATCCCACCTTCGCCGCTCTCGATAGCTGGGACGCTCCTCAGGATTGCGTGCCTCAGGGCTTCCCATACGACACGACCGTGGTCACTAAGTCGAACGGTGGAGCCGTTCATGCCGCCGCTCCCGAGGTTCCATCTTCGGCGGCACGTTTAAAGAACCAGCGCTGAGTCCTCGCACGAAGGGCACATCGCGAGTAGAGTCCCTCTATGAGTTTTGTGACCCTCCTCACCTCCGGCCGTTCCCGCCCTGAATTGGGACGGTATATCCGCGAGATCGTCTACGGCGGCAATGACGGAATCGTCACCACCTTCGCTGTGGTGGCCGGTACCGTCGGAGCGAACCTGCCTGACTCGATCATCATCGTACTCGGCTTGGCGAACCTCTTTGCCGACGGCCTTTCGATGGCGACCGGAGCGTATCTTTCAGAGAAGTCGGACATCGCCCAGAAGCAGCGCACCCGCACGGAAGAAGGGGTGCGCCTGCGTACCGATCGTGCTGCACAAGAGGCAGTGGTGCGTGATCACTTGGAGAAGCAGGGATTCCACGGCGCGGACCTTGCTAGCGCCACAACGCCGGTGATGGCCGACGAGAAGGCGGCCATCGACACCGTGATGCTCGCCAAGCACGGCCACACCAGCGATGAAGATTCGAGCCCGCTTACCGACGGCGTGATGACGTTCTGTTCGTTCGTGCTCTTCGGCGCCATTCCGCTCTTGCCGTACTTCTTCACTGTCAGCGAGAATCGTCGCTTTGGCGTGGCGGTCATCGGTACTTTTGTCGCCCTTGCTCTGCTTGGCGGAGCTCGTAGCTTCGTGACACGCGAGAAGCCGTGGCGCGGTCCGCTGGAAATCGTCTTCGTCGGTGTCCTCGGCGCGATTGTGGCCTACCTGATCGGTTACGCCTTTAAGGCCGCCTTTGCAGTCGGATTGTAAGGCTAGATAAAGCCGTTTTATGATCATTTCACGTAAGTCTTATTTGTGTTATAATAGTATAAACACACATGAAACCCAGCTTCTCCATTGTGCGCCGCAAGGGACGCTCGTACCTGCAGTCGGCGATGATGCACGTGCTTGCCTCGCTACTCGTTATTGCAGCAGGAGGAGAATCGCTGTTGTTTCACGCATCGTTATTCAGCGATGTGCCGTCTACGCACCCGCATGAGAGGGCTATTACGTGGATGGAAGAGCAAGGCTTGGTACGAGGTTATGGTGACGGCACCTTCGCCCCTGAGGCCAATGTGAATCGCGCCGAGTTTGTGCGCTTTGTCGTGAACGCAGTTGGGCTGCGGTCCCGGGCGCAGACTTGTCTTAGTGATTTTCGTGCTAGTTACGGTCCGAAGGCGCAATTTCTGCGTGATGTCGAGCCAGGTTCCTGGTACGAGCCCGATGTCTGCGTTGCTCTCGAACAGGGGATTGTGACGGGCTACGACGATAAGTCTTTCCGTCCTGAGCGGTCGGTTTCTTTCGTTGAGGCTGCCGCTATCTTGTCTCGGGCGTACGGTATTGTGGCTGGACCAACTGACGACACGTCACCGTGGTTCCGCGGATCGGTCGAAGGTTTGGCCCAGAAGAATGCCATCCCGCTTGATGTCGAATCGTTCGACCAACCAATTACTCGCGGCATCGTTGCGGAGATGCTGTACCGCGTGGGGGCATCGGTCGCCAACTTGCCTTCTCTCAGCTATGAAAAGCTTGAGGTCCAGAGCTCACTCCACGCTGCAGCTCCTCAACTCGAGAATCCTGTAGAAGAGCTGTTATCACTCATTAATGCCGCCCGCTGGCAGATTGGCGTACCAGCGATTCGCGTGAACCAGTCATTGACGAACGCGGCCCAGCTGCACGCTAACGACATGGCCACGTTTGATTATTTCGATCACTTCGGCCGCGACGGTTCTTCGCCGCCTGTTCGTATGAAGGCTGCGGGCTACGAGCAGGTCACCCTGGAGAGTTGTAACGGTTGTGCGGGCATCGAGTATCGGTACGGCGAAATTTTGAGTCGTGACGCCGCGCCGAATGAGGCTTTTCGTAATTTTATGAACAGCGATATTCATCGTCCGATCATGCTCTCTTCAGACTTTGATGAGGTGGGTGCAGCCTACAGCGATGGATTGTACGTGGTTGATTTTGGACGGACGATTGTGTCGTATTGAAGTCGAGATAGGCCATTTTTTTCTCTTAAATATAGGAAAAAATGAGCGTCGTTCTTCTGGCGGCGCGTCAACCGACATCGGCATACGATGACTGTCATGACGTTCCGCTTACATGAACAGATTCAGGTGGTGAATGGTGTGGAGCATTGCGCCAACTACGATCCGGACCATACCGCCTGTCGGCAATGCCCCGGTCGGGCGGTGGTCTACCAGCGTGATGGCCAGGTGGATATCATCTGCCGTGCCGGCGAGGCAGCTCTCCGTGCTCTCTTGCGGGAGATGCTGCCGGTGATCGATCGGCAGGCGGTCTCCTAACGTTAGATTTTTCGGCTGTCGTATGCCCATTGCAGCACTGCCTGGCGTTGACGCCGGCGGCAGCCGAGATCACCACGGTCGCAGTGGCGAATGATTTGGGCGATGTGACGACGGATGGCGCGCCAACGTTTGATTTGTCTCTCGTCTTCGCCGGGCAGGCGACGACCGCGGTAGTAGCGGCAATACCATTGGAACCACCCGCGTGGATCGGCCGGGTGGATCCAGCCTTTCTTCTGCCAAACTGACAGTGGTTGGCTGGCAAACACGCCAAAGTGGTTTAATGTCTTGTCCGGCTTAGCAGGGGAAATTTTTGCCTGTGTAAACCAGTCCGCGGGAAATTCGTCGCGACAGTCGGTCATATATTTTCCGCCGAAGACGCCGAGGGCCAGCATCTCTTTGGGTGTGAGTTCCGGCTCAAAGCCGGGAGCAAAGTCTTTCCCCTCCGGGGCAGTGAGGGCGTACGAGTAGTCCTGTTGCATACGGTCATCGACGCGGATGAGACGAGTGGCCATGGCGCTCAGTCTACCTGACAGTCGAGAGTATTTTACTTCTTTGCCATCCGGGCAGCCGCGATCTCGAGAAAATTATCGAGGACGGTTCGTTGATTCGGATCGGTTTTTTCGGGGTGAAATTGCACGGCATAGATCGGCCGGGAGCTATGGCGAAAGGCCTCGATACCATCAGTCGAGTGTGCCAGTGGCAGGAGCGTGGGTGGGAGTGCACGCACCGCCCAACGGTGACTTTCGAACACGCAATTTCCCACGTCGCGAAAGAGCGGCTCGTGGGCGACCGCTTCGATGGTCACGTCGCCGTACTCCTTGGTTGGCAGACGTTCGATCGTGGCACCGAGTGCGTGGGCGATGAGTTCAAAGCCGAGGCAGATACCGAAAAGCGGTCGTTCCGTCGTACGGACGAGCTCTATCTCGGGCGCGTACAGATCGTCATGGCCCATAATGGGTGTCTGGTGGCCGCCGCTCAGGATGATGGCGTCGCAGGTAGGCAGATCTTGCAAATGTCCCCTCGGGCGTACGCACACCTCGTGGTCAGCGACGCGCTGACGGATCAGATCGAGGAAGCTCGTGCCGTTATCGATAAGCAGGAGGCGCATGTGTTCAATGGCGTCGTCGCACGATCGTCACGACGAAGAGGCCGAGGAGGAGTATGAGCCCGAGCATGAAGATCATGACTCCGCCAGCGATGAAACCCAGGTCGGACATGGTGGGGGAGCCGCCTTCGTAGAGCGCACCGAGGGGGCGGGCGAAGACGATCATGCCGGCGCCGATGATGATGGCGAGGCCGGCGAAGATGCGGAGTACGTTCATGTTGTCAGACTAGGACGCCAGGCGGTGTCTTGCGAGGTAACGGGGCAGATTTTGTTGGAGCGGGATACGGGAATCGAACCCGCGTCTCAAGCTTGGGAAGCTTGCGTACTACCACTGTACGAATCCCGCGCGAACATGATCACTCGCGGTAGCGTGCGTCGACGAAGTGTATCTTGCCGTTCTGCAAGACATCAACGCAGAGCGGCACGATCCAGTGCACGTTGGCGATGACATTTGTCGGCAAGGCGGCGACGGAGAACCACTCCACTTGCTGCTCCTCAAGGCTCTGCGCGTCGTCCTCCGATCCTTCGTGGCGGGCGGCCAGGATGTCCACCGACCAGTCCTCGCCGTGCAGCCGGCCGACGTGCTGCCAGTGGTCATTCGTCGTCTCGACGGCGGCCTCTTCGCGCATCTCGCGGACGATGCACTCGTGCGCGGTCTCCTCGCCTTCATACTTTCCGCCGATCCCATTCACCCGGCCTTTCTGCCATTCGGGCGTCAGCTTGTGGATGAGGAGCACGCGTGAGAGATCGGTCGAGAAGAGAAAGCCGACAGTGTAGCGCTTGGTCATTGCCTCCCATCGTAGCGCTCCGCGCGGATACGAAAAACGCCCCGGTGGGGGCGCATGATTCGTGATGGAGCGGATGACGAGACTCGAACTCGCAACCTACGCCATGGCAAGGCGTCGCTCTAGCCAATTGAGCTACATCCGCATCGATTCAGGGGATAAAAAGGGCGTTCCTGGCCTTTGGGGGGCCATCCGCACGCTCTGGGCGCGCCGTCCTATGGTACGCAAGCCTGGCCCGGATGCAACCTCGCCTTTGGGGGTATTTTCTGCTATACTGTTCTGATATGTCGAAATTCCTCGCAATCGGCTCCCTGACGCTGTTCTTGGCCCTCCAGGTAGTCTTGGTCTGTGCTGTTCCGGGTAAGGCTGTGGCTCAGGGAAACCTGCAACCACCGGAATATGACACCATCTACCTACTTCAGCCCCTCGATGACGGCGACAACGAGCTTTCGGGTGATGGTATTGAGATCTTCTTCGAGTACTTTAACCGCGCCTGGCCTTGGCTCGTCGGTACAGCCGGCGGAGTGGCTGTGCTTCAAGCTGTCATCGGCGGAGTGCAGATTATGACGTCGTCCGGTGGCTCCGGAAAATCCGAAGGCGTCGAACGCATGCAGTGGGCCATCGCTGGCCTCGTCATGCTTGTGCTGGCAGGACTCATTTTGCGCACGATCAATCCTCTCTTCTACCAGTGATGTTCCTCCTTACCCTTCTGGCTGTTGTTGAGACGGCTATCGCCCAGGCTCCGCCCGTCATTCCGTGCGGAGGCTTGCCCGGTTGTAACCAGGGTGGATCGAATATCCTCGCTGAGACATTTCTGCCGAAGCTCGGCGAAATTATGCTCGGTCTGGCCGGTGGTCTGGCCGTGCTGTTCGTGGTGGTTGCGGGCTTCCAGATCTTTTTGGCCCAGGGTGACGACGGCAAGTACAGCGCTGGTAAACAGGCGATCGTCTTCGCGCTTGGCGGCCTGGCCTTTGTGGGCTTATCGCAGATGTTCGTGGGTCTGCTCGTGACGGAGAATTTTTCGGGCGCTACCAATGAGATCTCGGCCGTCGCTGTGGTCGTGAACATCCTGGTGAACATCGTGAACGGCGTGTTCTTTATCGTCATTGGGTACGCCGGTATCCAGATGCTCGTCGCCCAGGGGCGCAGCGAGAAGTACGAGCAGGCCCGCGGCATCATCACGCAGGCCATCACGGGCGCCATCATCGTCAACCTTGCCCATGCGTTCGTCCGCATCGTTACTTCGTTCATCGGTATCTAATATGTCCCGCCTCATTCTCATTGTCCTCCCCGCGCTCATCCTTCTCGCGCCGGCAGCCTCGCAGGCGCGCACGATCGATAACACTGGTATTGCCGGCAGCGGGATTGTTGATGGCATGTGGAACGAGATCTGTTCGGCCCTGCCGTTCTGCGATGTGGGTGAAGACGCAGTCGATATGATCGCCCGCCAGGTGATCAACGTGGTGTTCGACATCATTACCAGCTTGGCCGTCATCATGCTGATGTACGGCGGTATCAAGATGATTGCCTCCCGCGGCAATGAGGAGGGCTATGCCTACGCCAAGAAGGTTGCTGTGTACGCCGGTGCTGGCCTGATCATTGCGCTTTTGGCTGAAAACCTGGTTTTGTACGTCGCGGACGATCTACTGCCGACCATGCTCGGTGGCTAATCCGGGGTCGCGGGCGAGGGGGTCCTGCGCTAGACTCCGCCCGTGACGAAGCGCTCCACCATCACCACTGCCATCGATTACCCAAACGCGGCCCCGCACATGGGCCACGTCTTGGAGAAAGTATTAGCCGATTCCTGTGCCCGCTGGCTCCGCCTGCGCGGTGATCAGGTGCGCTTCCAGACCGGCACCGACGAGCATGGCATCAAGATCCAACAGACGGCCGCGAAGGCCGGCCTGACGCCCAAGCAGCTCGTGGACCAGAATGTCCGTCTCTTTGAAGAGCTCTATACGCGGCTGAATATTTCGTACGACGACTTTGTTCGCACGAGCGATCAAGAGCGCCATTGGCCGACCGTGCGCGCTCTCTGGCAGAAGATTGCCGCCGCCGGTGACCTGGAGAAGCGCACGTATGCAGGTCTCTATTGCAGTGGCTGCGAGCGCTTTATTACCGAGAAAGACTTGGTCGATGGCAAGTGCGAGATTCACCTGCGTGAGCCCGAGAAAGTATCAGAGGAAAACTGGTTTTTCCTCCTCAGCAAATACGAAGACTGGCTGAAAGAGATCCTGACCAAGGGCGGCTACCGCATCATTCCAGAGTTCCGCGCGCCCGAGACGATGCAGCTGATTGAGCAGGGCCTCGAAGACGTCTCATTCTCGCGTCCCAAGACGAGTATGAGCTGGGGTGTCCCGGTGCCCGGCGAAGAGGACACACAGACCATGTACGTCTGGTGCGACGCGCTCACGAATTATATCTCCACGCTCGGTCTCCTCACGGAGAAGGCCCAAGACGAGTGGTGGTCCGGCTCGACCGTGACGCACGTCATCGGCAAGGACATCGCCCGCTTCCATGCGCTCATCTGGCCGGCCATGCTCAAGAGCGGCGGCCTGCCCGTGCCTCCGCCGCACCAGCTGCTTATCCACGGTTTCCTCACGAGCGAGGGGCAGAAGATGAGCAAGAGTCTGGGCAACGTCGTGGTGCCGGCCGATGCCATCGCCAAGTACGGCGTCGATCCGCTGCGCTTCTACCTCAGCCACGAGATCCCCGTGGGCAACGACGGCGACTTCTCCTGGAAACGCTTCGGCGAAGTGTATGACGCTATCCTGCGCAACCAACTCGGCAACCTCCTCAACCGCGTTTTAGTGCTCCTTACCAAGGACGGCACGCCGCTCCACCTGCCCGCCGGTTCGGACCTGCAGGAAGCGGTGGCCGAGACTTGGCAGATCTACCGCACAAAGAACGACCAGTTCGAGACGCAGGCCGCGCTCGAGGCGACAGTGGGCCTCATCCGCACGCTCAACTTGAAGATGCAGGAGTGTCAGCCGTGGACGCTCAAGGGTGATGAACGCTGCGACACGCTCTCCGCCTTCGCCGAGGCGCTGCGCCACGTGTCGCTGATGCTGCTGCCCTTCATGCCCGAGACGGCTCAAAAAATCGCCACTCAACTCGGTCTGCCGTACGCCGAGCGCATGCTGGAGAAATCCTTCGTTCTCGAAGGGCTGACCGAATGGGGTGCCCTGGCCGATTGGAAGGCGATTGGCACGCCAGGCATTCTGTTCCCGAAGATCGAGGGCTAAAGACGGCTCAATTCTGGCTTTCGGCTGCTTTTGATGCGAGGCGGCTTTTGCTACCATGGGCCGGCCCATCCAAGCGGTGGGACGTTCCATTCTTTTCCCCCATATCCATGTTTGATCCGATGTCGGAGTTGACTGGCGGCCAGTCCGAAGATCGCGGCGGCCACTCGTCTCATCACCACGGCGGCGGGAGTTCGGGCGGCGGTCGCAGCGGCGGAAACTTCGCCCAGGACCTGCAGTCTGTCACCATCCACGCTCGCCAGCGCACGTTCTACATCGACCTGAAGCAGTCCGGTAACGGCAAGTTCTTCAAGGTCTCGGAGAAGTCGCGCGGCGGCCAGAAGACGACGATCATGTTCGACTCGGAGGATCTCGATAAATTCATCGAGGCCTTCCAGCAGATGAAGTCGTTCCTGTGAACAACGTCGACACTGTGAAAAAAACGGGGGCTTCGGCTCCCGTTTTTTTGTGGTCGCGGTACGATGACGACATGACGCACTCCACTTTGATCGACGCCTTCGCCACGCATGTCCGGGAGCGATTAGAAGGGGAGGGGTCTGGCCACGATTGGTTCCACATCGAGCGTGTCTGGAAGATGGGCAAGCGCCTAGCCGCGGCCGAGGGTGCCGATTCGCTGGTGGTGGAACTGGCGTGCCTGGGACACGACCTGGCCGACTGGAAATTCTCCGGCAGTGAAACGGCCTCGGGCCGCGAGACGCGCGCCTTCTTAGAAAAGCACGGCGTCTCCGAAGAGACGATCGCGGCGGTGACGGCCATCATGGACTCTATCTCCTACAAAGGGGCCGGCGTGGCTGACAAAGAGACGACGCTGGAAGCCAAGGTGGTCCAGGACGCCGACCGTCTCGATGCCATCGGCGCCATCGGCGTGGCACGTGCGTTTGCTTACGGCGGCCATGCCAACCGCTTGCTGCACCATCCCGATGAGAAGCCGGTCCTGCACGCCACCAAGGAGGCCTACATGTCGGCCAAGGGCACGACCGTAAACCATTTCTACGAGAAGCTATTGCTGCTCAAGGACCGCATGAACACCGAGACCGCCAAGGCCATCGCCGCTGAACGCCATGCCTTCATGGAGGCGTACCTCGAGGAGTTCTTCCTGGAGTGGGAGGGCAAGCGCTGATCAGGGCAATACCTCGCCATTCACGCCAGGATTGATGCGGATGGCGCGCAGGATGATGAGTGCCGCTTCAGCGCGAGTGATGGGCTTCGCCGGACCGAAGGTACCGTCGTTGTATCCTTGGACAATGCCCAGGGCCGCGCCTTGGCGCACCACGCCGTCGAACCAGTCGGCCGACGATATGTCGCTGAAGGTGGTCCCTGAGCCGCTCATGACGATGTCGTTCAGGCGCGACGCGGACAGCAGCATCTTCAAGGCTTCGGCGCGGGCGATCGGCATGTCTGGGTGGAAGCTGTTGTCTTCCTCGTAGCCGCGGATGATGCCGTGCAGCACTCCCGTCTTCACCAAGCGCTGGCGCAGGATGTCATCCAGGCTGGCATCGATATCGAGGACTTCGGTCATATCTGAGAAGGTGAGCGCTTCGCCCACCACGGCCGGCTCCAGGCTGATGCACGAGCCGAGGAGCGCCATCTTCAGGAATTCCAGGCGGGTGACCGGACGGTCGGGCAGGTAGATGCGGCCGCTGTCCGAGGCGTAGCCGCCGATGATCGCTTGCTGGGTGGCTGAGACGCGGAGGCCCGACAATTGGTAGATGCCTTCTTCCGCGAAGTGCCCGAAGATATCGCCGAAGCGGGTGATGTTCGACTCGGCGAACGATAAGCAGAGGCTCTCGGCGGGATCCGAGCCTTCGGCCACTTCCTCACCGTCGGGGATGCCATCGCGGTCGGTATCGTCGCTGCGGGGGTCGGTATCGGCCACGAATTCCTCGCGGTTGGTGATGCCATCGCTGTCGGCGTCCAGGTCGGCGTCCACGGCGGCATTCGTCTTAAAACCATGGGCGATCTCCCACTCGTCGGCGATGCCGTCGTGGTCCGCATCGGTCTTGAACGTCTTCTCGAGCGGGAAGGGATCGTCTTTGTCGCTCACGCCGTCACCGTCGGTGTCGCTCACTGTTGCGTCGGTGCCACGCTGCACCTCAAGGCCGTTGGGCAACCCGTCGCTGTCGGGATCGGCGCTGTAATCGTCTTCGCCTTTCAGGGGATTACGGCCGTATTTCCGCTCCGAACCGTCGCTCTCGCCGCCGCCGTCGGTATCGGCGCGCAGCGGATCGGTCTCGCCAGTATCGACCTTGTTGTTCTCGTTCACGTCTTCCTGCAGGTTTGCCAGACCGTCGCCGTCGAGGTCGCTCACATCTACTGTCACGGCCAACGCGCTCAAGGGGGAGGCGACGAGGCTGAAGGCGAGGACGAGGTGGGTGAAGCGGCGCATGGCCGCAGTATCGCATTCCTTCTTCTCGAAACAAGTGACTCAGCGCTTGCCTCTGGCCCAATCGGCGGCGGGCATCGGCTTCTTGCCCGCAGGCTGGACCATCACCAGGTGGAGCTCGGTGCCGTCCTTGCACGGCAGCGGCACGGAACCCGGAATGGGTGTCAGGGAAGCAGCGACAATCTTCAGATCGGTGCCGCCGATGGTCACCGTGACTCCCGGCCATGGTGTGAAGGCACGGAGCCGGCGGTTGATTTCTTCGGCGGTGAAGGCGGCACTATCCACCCGTCCGTCAGCGCGCGAGAGGGTGCTGCAGAAGGTGGCCTTGGATTCATCTTGGGGCACGGGCGTCGGTACATCCTTGAGCGTCGAGACGAGCAGGGTGGCGCCCATATCGGCCAGGCGAGCGCGCAGGCTGAAGGCGGTGTCTTCGGCGGCGATCGGAGTGGGGGAGACGCTGAGGATGTCGCCGGCATCGAGTTTCTTGGCCATCTTCTGGACTGTCACGCCGGTCTCGCTGTCGCCAGCGAGGATGGCGTGCTCCACGGGGGAGGCGCCGCGCCAGTGCGGCAGCAGCGAGCCATGCACGTTCACGGGCATCACCGTCGGCCAATCGAGGACGGCCTGCGAGAGGATCTGCCCGTAGGCGACCACCACCAAGAAGTCCGGGCGACCGAACTGTGCCTCAAGCTCCGGCAGCGCCGTGTTCAATTTTTCTGGCTGGACCACGGTGAGACCTAGCGCCTCGGCCGCGCGCTTGGTGTCGCTTGGCTGGAGCTCCTGCTTACGGCCCACTGGACGGTCGGGTTGCGTGACCACGCCGAGAATCTTGAAGGCTGGGTCGGCATGGAGGGCACGGAGGGAGGGGACGGCGAAGGCAGGGGTGCCGCAGAAGATGATAGAGGTGGGGGAGGTCATTGAAGATAGATTGCCACCTTTGTCAGGCGCGACAAAGAACAGCGTCTCTCGTGGCTGCTTCCCTCTCTTGGTATCCACTTTCTTTGGCGCAAAGAAAGTGGAGAAAGAAACAGGCCGCTGACAGTCTCGCGCCTATCCGAAATGGCTCGCCGGGCGGGCGGCGCGAACTCGGCCCGCGCTCTTCTGCGGAAGCGCGGGCCTCAAACAGGCGCGCCGCCACTATTCGCGGGACTTCACCAAGCGCATCACGGCGTCCGGCTGAGGCGGCCACCCAAGGTGAGGGATGTGGCAGCGAAAACCGCCTCCGGCGCACGGTCGTGTCTTTGGCAACGGAGGGGGCGCGCCGAAAGGGGGTGAAGGGGCACAATCAATACTTCCTCCAGGGT
>CAZEVM010000018.1:0-20769 GCA_964515645.1 uncultured Candidatus Peribacteria bacterium
CCGCTCCCCTTTGCAATCTCCTGGGCCCGATAGAGTTGCTCCAAGAGCAGCACCCGACAGAGCTCGTGCGGCAGAGTGAGATCGGAAAGACGCACGATGCGGCGCGCTTCGGCGCGTAGTTCATCACTCAGTCCGAAGGCGCCACCCAGTACAAAGGTGATGGGCTGACCACGATCGCCCGCCTCAGTAAGAAGTTTTGAGAGGCGCATCGAATCGACAGCTTCACCGCGCTCGTCGAGAGCCCAAATCTCGCCGCGCGCCTTGCTGGCCGCCTTGAGCAGACGTTCTGATTCATCGTGACGCTGCTTCAGCGGCTCTTTCTCACGACTGGCCGGAAGTTCAACCACCTCGAATCCACGCAGGCGGCGTTGGTAATCGGCGCAGGCATCTTTGGCCCAGCTGGCCTTCAGGGCGCCGACGGCTAAGAGGAGAAGCGGGGGCATGACGAAAGCGTACCGATGCCGGGCTCAGCCTGCACGATTAGTACGACGTGGCCACAAGGCCTCCGGTCCACGCGTAAGGCAGAAGCGTGGCATCCCACGGAATAGTGTTGTCGGCCACGCTAAGACCAAGCGCATTGGGGGCGCCATTGGCGAAGACGACGGTCTTCATGAACTCGTACTTCTTGGCTAAAACAGTATTCGTCGCCGCACGAGCAGCGAAGGCCGGCTCCTGAAGAGCAAAGTACGCGTACGTCTCGGCAAAATCTTCAAAGGGGTCGTAGGCGGCGTAGCCGGTTACAAAATCTTCAGCGCGGCTGTCGCGGCGGCGCGTGCGATCGTCGATCCAGGAGAGTTGGTAGAAGGCCAAGCTGGGATCATCGCTCGGAACGACCTTGCTGCCGTCCATGAAGCCGCTCGCCTCCAGGCTGTGACCAATAAGACAACCAAGATCGGTGATGTGGCCAAACTCGTGAATGAAGAGGGCACGCGCCTCGTCGCGCTGCTGGGCATCAGTCAGGTCGAAGCCGGCGTAGAGAATAATCGAACGATCGCTTGCCAGGCCACGCTGCTGCGGGCGGTTGAACTGCACGTAGACATCCTGCAGCGAACCACGGCACTCAGCCGGCAGTGACTGCAGGGCCTCGTTCCAAAGCGCCTGGTAGGCATCGGGGATGTCATCATGGTCGAGCGCCGGCGTGATGGCCGGACCCTTTTCTAGCACGCTTCCCACAAGCGAGGGAGCACCGTGCGCAACCGTTTCTAGAGCCTTGGCGCCGCTTGCAGCCGAGGCACGTTCTGCTACGCTCGAGGCGAGCCAAGATTGGCTCACACCCAGGAGAAGCATCGTGGCAACCGACAGGAGAAAGGGGGTGCGGAAGCTCATTTCGTGGAGAAAAGACAAAGGAAGTATTTTTACACCATTTCCTCAGAAATGTCAACTATTCCTGACACGGATGAAACCAAACCGGCGGCGGTCGCCCCGGGGCAGGTCCATACCCTCACCATTGAGAAAATCGCCCACGGCGGGGGTGGCATCGGCAACATCAATGGCATGGCCGTCTTTGTGGGCGGCGCGGTGCCGGGACAGAAGGTCCAGTGCACGATTACCAAGAAGCGTGACACGTACGCCGAGGCCCGTTTGGACAAGGTGATCGCCAAGTCCAAGGACGAGACGCCCGCCCGTTGCCCGCACTTCGGCAGCTGCGGTGGCTGTACCTGGCAGAACCTGCCGTACAACAAGCAGATCACCTACAAGGAGGACATCGTCCGCGAGACCCTCGAGCACCACACGCCAGTGGACGCCGCTGTGCGGGCGCTACTCCCCGGCCGCGTGCTCAAGATCATCCCGAGCCCGCAGGTCTTCTACTACCGCAACAAGCTGGAGATGACCTTCGGCTTCGAGACGATGCGCCACGAGGAGCGCAACGGGAAGCGCATCTACTTCGATGAGAACCCGTCGATCGGCTTCCACCAGCCCGGCGAGTGGTCCACGATCCTGCCCATCACCGAGTGCCATCTCTACGACGAGCAGGTGAGCACGCTGCTCATGGACGTGCGCCGTTTCCTGCAGGACACGCGCCTGCCGGTCTACAACCCCAAGACCCACCGCGGACTGCTGCGCACCATGCTACTGCGCCGCGGCGTGCACACCGGCCAGCACATGATCGCCTTCACGGTGAATGGTAAGAAGAAGGATCTGGAAGCCATTTTCCAGCAGTTCATGCGTTTCGCCGGACGCCCGGGATTAGCGTCGCTCTTGCTCATCGAGAACACCGTCCTGAACGACAAGCCCGAGATGCCGAAGGTCCACACGCTCGTGGGTGAGGAGTTCATCACCGAGCGCCTGTTCGACCTCAACTTCGAGATCTCCCCCTTCTCGTTCTTCCAGACCAACACGCTCGGCACCGAGAAGCTCTACCAGGTCATCTCGCAGATGGCCGACCTGACGATGAAGGACACCGTGCTCGACGCCTACTGCGGCATGGGCACCATCGGCCAGTACCTCTCGCGCTTCTGCCAGAAGGTCGTGGGCATCGAGAGCCACCCCTCGGCCATTGAGGACGCGCTCAAGAGCGCCGGCAAGAACCGCATCTCCAACATCAGCTTCTACAAGGGCCGTGCCGAGCAGGTGCTCCAGCAGCAGCTCGCCCCGGGCGGCAAGTACGCCTTCGACGTGGCCGTGGTGGACCCGCCGCGCGCCGGCCTGCACCCCGAGGCGCTCGCCGCCGTGATGGCCCACAAGCCGCGCCAGATCGTCTACGTCTCCTGCAACCCCGCCACCTTCGCCCGCGACCTGGGCGTGCTGCTCAAGGGCGGGTACGACCTCCGCGCCGTGCAGCCGGTGGACATGTTCCCCCACACCGCGCACATCGAGATGGTGAGCGTGCTGCAGCGGAGCTGACGAAGCGACTTGCGGGGTCCGGTGCCTGCGCTATCCTCAATCTCCCTATGCGCCGCCCCCTGATCATCGGTCTCTGGCTCCTGGCGGATCTCGCCGCCTTCCTCTTAGCCTACGCCCTGGCCTACGTGCTGCGTGTCGGACCCATCCTCTCCACCGATTTCCCGCTCGACGCCTACCTGAACGTGGCCGCCTTGGTGGCGCCGCTGTGGCTGGTGGTGCTCGTGGCCACCGGCAGCTTCTCGCTCTTCACCGACCAGCGCGGCGTCCGCGCGGTAATGAACCTGGCCTACGCCGCCCTCATCGGCACGGCGCTCTTCGCCCTGGCGTACTACTTCGCCTACGGCCTCTTCTTCAGCCGCTTACTCCTGCTCTTTGCCCTCATCCTCACCTTCATCACGACGTTGGTGACGCACTGGCTCTTCGACGCCTGGCGCCGCTCCATGCTGCGCCGCACCCCCGCCTCGTACCCCACGCTCATCGTCGGCCTGACGCGCGAGAGCAAGGCCCTGATTGAGCGCTTGAATGGCCTCAAGAGCCCCTTCCGCCCCGTCGCCATCTTGGACGGCCGCGGCACCAAGGAGACCGAAGTGGACGGCGTGCCGGTGCTCGGCCGCCTGAACCTGCTCGAAGAGACCATGACGCAGCTGAAGATCACGCACCTCATCCAGTGCAGTGACCTGGAGCAGTCGATTAACCTGCTCTCGGCCTGCCGCAGCCGCGGACTGACCTACATGATGCTGCCCTCCGTGCTCGGCATCATCGGCGACAGCGAGCGGGTGGAGATGCTCGAGGGCCTGCCCGTGACCATCGTCGAACCGTCGGGCCGCGCCTGGTGGCGCCGCATCCTCTAAGACTCCCATGCAGTGCTTCATCCTCGCCGGCGGCTTCGCCACTCGGCTCTGGCCGCTCACCGAGCGCCGGGCCAAACCATTGCTGCCGCTCGTGGGAAAGCCACTTTTGACGCATATCGTGGAGAGTATCCCTGAAGGCATCGCCATCACGGCCAGCACCAACGCCGAGTTTGCTGAGAGCATGCAGGAGTGGCAGCAGACGCTCGGCCGTCCCGTGACGGTGATCGTCGAGAAGACGCGCAGTGATAAGGAAAAGCTCGGCGCCCTCGGGGCCCTGGCCCAGTGGATGCGCGAAAGCAATGTGCAAGACGACATCCTGCTACTCGCCGGAGACAACTACCTCGGCTTCAAGATGAGCGACTTCTTGGCGTCATACACGCCCGGTGTGCCCCTGCTCGCCGTGCGCGAGATCGGCGACCGCAGTGCCGCCACGAAGTTCGGTACTGTCGTGCTCCAGCCGGGCACGCGCTGCATGGCCCTCTATGAGGAGAAGCCGAAGGAGCCCAAGTCGAGCCTGGTGAGTACCACCTGCGCTGTCTTCCCGCCGAGTGTCTTCCCGCTCATCCTCAACTACTCACTGACACACCCGGATAACAACGGCGGCGTGTGGGAGCAGTTCCTGCTCAATAGCGTGCCCTGCGAGGCCTTCCCCTTCACGGAGTCGTGGTTCGACATCGGCTCCTACGAGGCCTACCTGAGCGCCACCACCACGCTGGTGGGCAACACCGTCCAAGCCGACCCGACTGCCTCGTTCGTCGACAGTACGGGACGAGGCAGCGTGGTGCTGGGTGCGAATTCGAAGGTTCTGCACAGTGAATTGACCGATACGGTGCTGTTTGAAGACTGCGTCGTGGAAAATTGTGTCCTCGACCGCTGCATCCTGGACCGAGGCTGTGTTCTCAAGGGGATCGACCTGTCCGGCAAAATGCTCCGTGCGGGCACAATATTGACACGTTGAGCCCCCGGTGCCGAATTGCGAGAGCGGAAGCGGGGGCGTACACTGCCCGCACCTATGCGCTTCCGCCCTATTCTGCTGTCCGTTTTGGCCGCTGCCTCCTTGGCTGCGTGCTCTTCTAACGCCTCTGTTCCCGTCCGCTACGACGTCACCTACACGGACGTCGCCGCCGATCGCGCCGAGACCATGCCCGCCGCCATCACGAACGTCATCGGCGGTCGTCTAGCTCGCCTGGGCGTGATGCCGACCGACCTCAAGGTGGAAGCTACCGGTTCCGGTGCCGTCGCCACTGTCTCCGCCCCCTCCGCTGCCGCCGACCAGGTGACAGCCGAGCTCACCTCGCCCTACACGCTCCGCTTCATGCGCCAGACCGGCACCGGCGAAACCGTCGCCGTGCAGGTGGAGAAGTTCGGCAATTTCTCCGAGAGCGGCCTCAATGAGACACACGTTGATTGGATCGAGGCCGGCACCGATGCCGAAGGTCTCGGCCGCGTCATGATCTCGTTCAACGACGCGGGCCACGAGCTCCTCGCCAAGCTGGCCCAGTCCGACGTCGGCCGCCAGTACGGCGTGTTCGCCAAGGGCAAGCTGATCAGTCTCTTCACGATGGATGCCACCTTCGGCGGCGACATCGTCCTCAATAAGATCCCCTCGGCCGAGTTGGCCTCCGTGTTCGCTGACGATGTGAACGTCGGCCTACACGCCACTTTTGTCCGCGCTCAATAACCCCGCTCCCCTTCCTGCCATGTCTACGTCAAACCGCTCCACCTACTTCTGGCCCATCGTCACCGCCGTCATCGCCGTCTTCGTGGTGATCATCGCGCTGCCGAGCAACTGGAAGACCTGGGCTCCGGGTTTCCTCTCGGCCCCCAGCCTCCATCTCGGTCTCGACCTAGCCGGCGGCACGCAGCTCGACTTCCGCATTTCCGAGGAGGAGATCGCCCAGGAACGCGCCCAAGTGGCCCAAGAGCTCCAGGCCGCCCGCAACCGCGGTGCCACGGCCGACGTGATCGCCAGCCTCCAGCTCCAGCTCCAGACCATCGATAACCAGCAGACGAACCTCGTCGAGGCCATCCGCACCGTCATCGAGAAACGCATCAACTCACTCGGTGTCTCCGAGGCCACCATCACGCCCTCGTACATCGGCGGCGAGCGCCACCTGCTCGTCGACTGCCCGGGCGTCATCGACGTCCAGAAGTGCATCAACACCGTGGGTAAGACCATCAAGCTCGAGTTCAAGGAAGAGATGACTGAGGTCACTCCCGAGTTCGAAGCCGGCGTGCGCGCCCGCGCCGCCGAGCTTATGGCCCGCCTCACCGGCAGCGGCGAGAAGCTGAAGACCATCGGTGAGGACGTCGGCTCCGAGCTGGGCGTTGCCTACAACGAAGAGCGTCCCTACTTCCGTGACGAACTGCCGAAAGGCCTCGAGTTGCTCTGGAACCGCACTCCCGCCCAGGGCGTCGTGCGCGCTGAAGGCAGCGTCACCCTCCCCGCCACGCAGGGTCAGGCCGCCACGGAGATCCCCGGCATCTTCCTTGCCGAGGTCACCGGTCCCCGCACCTCCACTGGCCGCGTGATCCTGGAGGCGTCCGTCGCCTTCTCGGAGTTGGCCAAGCAGGACCCCTCGTATAAGGCCACAGCCTTCGAACCGGCCCTCCTGCCCCAGACGATCGACCCCTCGCTGGCCACGACCATCCGCGCCACGGCTCCCGGAGCGTTGGCCACGGTCACCCTGTCTGATGGCACGGCCGGCGTGCTCTTCGTCCGCAACTACCAGGCCGGCGCCGAGAAAGTCGACGTCAGTCACATCCTCGTCTCGTACAAGGGTGCCCTTCGCGCCGAGTCTGGCGTGACGCGCACCAAGGAAGAAGCCCTCGCCCGCGCCCAGGAACTCAAGAAGCAGCTCGACGGCGGCGCCAACTTCGAGACCCTCGCCCGCGCCGAGTCCGACGGCCCCTCCCGCCAGGCGGGCGGCAGTCTGGGTGAGATCAGCCGCGGCGACGTGGCTCCCGCCTTCGAGACCATCGCCTTCACGGCCGCCCCGGGCCTCGTCAGCGCCCCGGTGGAGACCGCCTTCGGCTACCACCTGATCCGCGTCAACAAGGCCCCCACGCGCAGCAGTGACACGGCCGGCTACGACCTGCTCACGGTCGGCACCGGCGGCCTGCTCAAGGCCCAAACCTTCCTCGACCAGCTCCAGACCGGCAAGGTCACGCGCTCCGAGGAGGCCATCCCCGCCCGCATCCTCTTCCTCTCGCTGAAGCCCACTGGCTGGAAGGACACCGCCCTCGACGGCAAGCACTTCCGCAGCGCCGCCGTAACGAGCGATCCCACGACCGGCATCCCGGTGGTGCAGATCACCTTCGACGATGAGGGCGCCAAGCTCTTCGGCGAATTAACCAAGGCCAACCTTGGTAAGCGCATCGCCATCTTCGTGGGCGGCGAGTTGATCACGGCCCCCACCGTCCAGACCGAGATCACGACCGGCGTGGCCATCATCACGGGTAGCGCCGACTTCCAGGACGCCCGCAACCTGGCCCAAGATCTGAACACAGGCTCTATTCCCGCCCCGATCTACCTGAGCGGCCAGCGCACCGTTGAGCCCACGCTCGGCGCCCAGGCGCTTCAGGCCTCGCTCTACGCCTCGCTGATCGGCCTGCTCATCACGGCCTTCTACCTCATCTTTGTCTACCGCCTACTCGGCGTGGTGGCCAACATCGCTCTTGCGATCTACGCCCTCATCTTCATCGCCCTGATGAAGCTGCCGCTCTTGCTCGTGACGAACACCTACGTGGTCCTCACGCTGGCCGGCATCGCGGGCATGATCCTCTCCATCGGCATGTCGGTGGACCTGAACGTGCTCATCTTCGAGCGCATGAAGGAAGAGCTGCGCAAGGGCAAGAGCTTCAAGACCGCGGCTGAGATCGGCTTCGAGCGCGCCTGGCCCTCCATCCGCGATTCGAACATCTCGACCCTCATCACCTGCGCCATCCTGTTCGTGGTGGGCACCTCGATCGTCCGCGGCTTCGCCGTCACGCTCGCGCTAGGCATCATCGTCTCGATGATCACCGGCGTGACCATCACCCGCTGGCTGATGCGTGCACTGGCCAAGACCCCGCTGGCCGACAATCCCCGCCTGTTCGGCGTGAAGCGCCAGGGCTAACCTCTCAAACCATTAAGAAAACCCGGCTTCGGCTGGGTTTTTTTGAGAGAGAAGATATTTGACATAATAGATTTTTAGTATATTTTACTATTTAGGACCACCGGGTCCTGACCATCGGTTTCACACCAGCGGTCCAGTCCAAAACCCAAGAATCGGAGAGAGTATGCGCAAGGTGTTTCCCCTCGTGATCGCCGTCGCGATCATCATGATGATCGTCACCATCGGTCGATCGATTATCTTCCATGGCCACATCCCGTTCGAGAGCAAGAACAACAACGCCCTCGTGTTCAACCAGGACGAGACGACTGTCGCCACTGCGGTGCAGGGTGAAGGCGTCTACCTGTGGGCCACGGCCGGCGACAAGCCGCCCGTGCGGCTGCAGGAGTCCGATCTGGCCGTGCCACTCTGCTTCCAGCCTGACGGCAAGACCCTGCTGGCCGCCCAAAACGGCAAGTTGGTCCACTGGCTCCCCAACGGGGCCAAAATGACCTTGGGTCAACACAGTACGAATCGCCCCAAGCGCGACACCGTCCTCTCGGCCGCCTATAGTCTGGACGGCGACACCCTCGCCATCCTGAACGGCGATCGAACGCACGCCTTGGAAGTCGTGTCCCACTACGACACGATGACCATCATGGAACTGCCGAACGTCGAGATGTTCTGCTGGTGCCAGCAGGATGTCATCGCTGTCGGCTACAACTCCCGCGTCGAACTCTGGAGCGTGAACGGCAAGTCCAAACTGAAGGAGTACAACATCACCGGCACCAAGGAGGACGACAAGGGCCACACGCGGATCTCCGGACTGTGCTACGCCAAGGAGCAGCAAGACCTACTCGTCTGCAACAACCGCGGCGACCTGTTCCTGTTCGGTACGAGCCACGACGAACGTTCCGAGCAGGACGTCCCCGACCGGGCGTACACGAACATCGGACCGATCGCCTACGGATCGCTCCGCACCTGGGGCACGATGCCCCTGCACATCGGCGCGTTGACCGGCAAGGAGGTGAAGGCGTGGCGCTTCTACGGCGGCAAGTTGGAGCCCCTCGCGACCACCAAGGAACCCCTGCAAAACGAGCACGAGCACTACAGCACCCTGTCACCGTCGGCCAAGTGGACCACCATCCACCGCCGCAGCGACAAGGTCGGCCACGTCCACTGGCTCAAGCCCGTAGCGATCGTCGCCCCGAAGAAGAACTGACCGGACTGGACCCACGCAAACCCCGAAGCCCCGCACACCGTGCGGGGCTTCTTTTTTGTGCGTGCTCAGTTCAGGTTCGGGTCACCGCGGCGCTTGTTCTTCTGGGCGGCGGCAATGACGTAGCGGACGGTGGCGATGTCGCCGCTCTCGGCCGCGTGGCGCATCAGGCGCTGGCCGTTGACCGTGCCACCCTGGTACTCGGTACCGTCCACGTAGGCGGCGATGCGATTCACGGGCAGGAGGTAGTCCGTGAGGTACTTGGGTGACGTGTTGGCATAGCCAGCAGCGAGCATCGCGTCGGCCTCGAAGAACGCGACCGGCGGCGTGCGTAGAAGCTCGTCCGCCTCAGGGTCGCCCGTCTGGAGCAAGACGTCCTTGATCTGCCGGGCCTGGCCGTCGAGATGCCGCACCTCATGGTCATTGATCTCCGTCGCGGCAGCGCCATCGGCGGTCGATATAGCGAAGTCCGGAGCGACGAAGATCTGCTCGCCCTTCTGCAGTCCGGCCGAGTCGATGTGGCCCACCTGCATGCGCTTGTCGAAGCGCTCGCCGCGCGTGCGGGCCATGCGGCTCGCCTCAGCGCCGGCAGCTTCTTCCACCTCGTGGAGCTCATCTGCCGAGCCCTGCTGGGCCAGAAGGCGGCCCGCCGCAGCGCGAATGGCGCGCTGGTGGATGCTTTCCACTTGGGCGATGCGGGCCTGCTGGTCAGCAGTCTCGCGGACCGCGTCGCGTTCGGTCTCGCGGGCGAGTTGCTGCCCCAGGGCGGCGGTGTCGAGCCTGTTCTTGCCGGTGATGTGGAGGGTGGGGGTGTTCATGCGAAAGGAAGGAGGGGCCAGGCCTTCTGGCCAGCGATGAGGAGCGTCTCTGAAGCGAGTCCCTCGAGGATGCGAGCGCAGGTCCAGCGGACAGCCTGTACGGTGCGGTTGGGAGTCTCGTCAGGCGCGGTCAATTCGCGGCTCTTGGTCGCTTCGGAGTGGAGTACTGTCTGGGGGTTGGTGTCGGTGGTCGTTTGGGGCCCAATGCCGTGGAGCTTGGTCTCCATTGGGGAAGCACAGTATGTTCCCCCACCCCAAGGTCAGCAAGGATTCCGTCCGGAAAAGGTCACCTGAAGCGGTCGAAGAATCCACCAACGTCTACGGTCTGCACTTCTTCCAGGGGGGTGGTCTGGCGTCCCTGGCGCGGCACCAGGCGCTCAGCGAAGTTCGGCACGTCTTCGCGGCGGTAGAGCACACCGGTCGCGATCTTGTCGGAGACATCCAAGGCAAGCTTGCGCGCAGCCTCCAAGTTACCTGGATCATGGCCGAGGGAAGCCGCGTCTACGCAGCGCTCGAGCAGCCAATCGTGGGTGGCAAACTTGTTGAAGGTGGGACAGGCCTGCAGCACGTCGACAAAAGCGAAGCCGCGGTGCGACATGGCCTGCGTGAGGATGTTCGTCAGCTGCGGAATGTCGCCCGAGAAGGCGCGCGCCACGAAGGTGGGTTCCAGCGAGAAGACGAAATCCATGAGCGGCAACGTGTGCTCGGGGATGCCGTTGGGGGCGGTGTTCATCGGCTGGCCCTCGGGCGTGAGCGAGCTGGCCTGGCCGGTGGTGAGGCCGTAGTTGGCGTTGTTGTGCAGGACGAACGTGATCGGATAGTGGCTGCGCACGGCGTGCACGAAGTGGCCGATACCCTCCGAGAAGGTGGCGCCATCGCCGCCGAAGGCGATGACCGGCAGCTTGGGATTGGCCAGCTTGGCACCAGCCGCAAAGGGCAGGACGCGGCCGTGGAGGCCGTGGAAACGGTAGCCGTTGAACTTATCGGAACCATTGCCGTGGCAGCCGACGTCGTAGCAGAGCAGCACTTGCCAGGGCTGGAGACCCTGCTGCACCAACGAACGCTTGAGCGCGCTCCAGATGCCGTAATCGCCGCAACCGTCGCACCACACGCATCGGTTCTCGCAGTGGTACTGCGCGAGCGACGCCTTGTCCTGGGGGCCGTCGATGGAGAGCGGGATGCTCATGCTTTTTTGGGGCGGGCGGAGGCGAGGCGCTTGCCGGGAGCCTTCTTCGGCGCAGACTTGAGGAACTCGGCCACCTTGGCGGCGAGCTCGTCGCGGAAGAACGGGCGACCGTCGTACTTCAGGATCTTCTCGTGGAGATGAATGGCGTTCTCGCGGGCGATGAGCTGGCCTAATTGGCCGTCGTGGTTACCCTCCACCAACACGATCTTCTGGGCTTTCTGCTTGAGTAAACGATCGATCTTGAGCGGATAGAGATACGTGACGTGCAGGTAGCCGACGGTCTTGGGCAGATCGGCCAGCACATCGAGCATCGGCCCCTTGGTGGAACCCCAACCGACGAAGAGCACATCGAGCAGCGGGTTCCCTTCCACCGGCGCGCGCTTGCCGCCAAGGAAGAGCTCGGGCTCGGGGAGCACAGCCTTGAGGCCGGCCAGTTTACGGTTGCGCTTCTCGATCTGGGCGATGGCGTTCTCAGCCGTCTCATCCACACTGCCGTCGCCACGATGTTCATCACCTTGCGCGCAGTAGGTGGCGGCCGGACTGCCTGGCAACCAGCGTGGCGAGACGCCGTCCGGTGCCGAGGGGTCATAGCGGTCGGAGCTCTTGAGCGCTGCCAGTTCCTTAGGGTCGGTGACGAGCTTGCCGCGCGAGAAGACGGTCTTGGATTGGTCGAATTCTGGCTCGGTGTAGAGCGCCTCGGCAATCTGTTTGTCGGTGAGGACGACTACGGAAATTTGCCATTCCTCAGCCAAATTGAAGGCCTTCGGCATCAGGTGGAACGAGTCCTCCGCGTCACTCGCGGCGATGACACAACGCGGGAATTCACCATGACCGCCGTTCACCGCCAAGTGCAGGTCGCCCTGGCCGGTCCAGGTGGGCAGGCCGGTGGCCGGACCCGGGCGCTGGGCGAGCACAAACACGGTCGGGTTCTCGATGATGCCGTTGAGGGAGACCGTCTCGGTCATGAGGTCGTAGCCGCCGCCAGAGGTAGCGGTGAGGGCGCGGGTGCCGACGTGCATGGCGCCGCTGACCATCTGCGCGGCGGTGATCTCGTCCTCGGCCTGCTTGATCACCATGCCGGTCTCGTTCTGAATGGAGGCGATGAAGGTGAGGAGCGGACTGCTGGGCGTCATGGGGTAACCAGCGTAGAACCGGACGCCCGCGTGCACGGCGCCAAGACCCATCGCCTGACTGCCGGTGATGAGCAGATGCTTGCTCCAGGCCGGGTTGGACGGGGGAAGCTTCAGCAAGATCTTTTCGCTCTGGGAAGCGGAGAATTCGAACCCGGCGGCGATGCAGTCGAGATTGGCCTGGAGCAGGTCCGCCTTGTGGCCGAACTGCTCGCGCACCAGGGCCTCGATTTCATTTTGCAGGCGCCCGAGGAACGACCACACCACGGCCGTGATGAGCACGTTGCCCAGGATCGGCTTGGCGTGGAGGCGAGCGAGGATGTCATCGACCGGCAAGTGCACCACGGTGATCGAACGGCGCTTCAAGTCGGCGAGCGTCTCGGCATCGAAGACCCAATCGCCTGTCTGGTGGATGACGATGCCGCCCTGACGGACATCTCCCAAATTCTTCTCCAGTCCGTGGTGGTTGAAGCACACGAGCAGATCGACCATGGTCTCACTGCTCTGTAGCAGCTCCGGCGACACGTCGAGCTGATAGCTGGAGTGGCCGCCCTTGATGAGCGAGTTGTATTCGCGGTAACCGAACACGCAGTATCCGGCTCTCTTAAGCCCTTTAGCGCACATCTCTCCCACGGAGTTCACGCCCTGACCCTGCGCGCCGGTGACTTTGAGGACGGTCGCGGACATCAGGCGATGGAGAAGGTACGGAGCTTGGTGATGAGTTGGTCGAGCCATGGCTTGAGCACGTCATCGAGTCGGTCGTACGGCTCATCGACAATCTTTAGGGCAGGTAGCAGCATGGTGCCGCCGTGTCCGGTGAGAAACTTCTCCAGCAAGACGGCGGCATTGGCGGTGTAGCGATAGCGACGATCGCCCAGACCAATCGCAAGGCAGGGCAATCCCTTCAGATCCACGCTATCGGCACGCTCGTGCACAAGCGCGTGCATGTGCGGATTGAGCTGCCCCTCGATGCCGCCGGTATTCCATGTGCCGCAGGCGAGCAGCACGATGTCGCCAGCTGTAAGGTCGGCGGGCATAGCCTGTTCGGCACGCTGCACCGTCACCTCTACACCAAACGGTACAAGCCGCTCGGCAAGAGCAGAAACGACATATTCCGTATGCCCGGAGGTGGATGCGTAGATGAGGCGAATCCGAATCGGCATGACGGTACGACAGTGTATCACGGGCCTTTCCCCGCTTGGGAACAGCCGAAGGCACTTATAGACAAATAAATAAATATTTGTTATAATGACAAGTAACACACACTTCCTCCCCCTCCGTATGTCCAAGCATTCCCGTACGACGCACTTGAGCGCTGCCTTTACTGCGGCGGCCTTCTTGCTTCTGTCAGTCGTCACTGCCCAGTACGGCATCTCGTCGTCTGATGTGGCCCAGTTGCAAGCGCTCGATCAGAGCACGCATCTTTCCTCTGTAGGCCAGGTTGGACGTTAATCCATGTCCTTCCTCTCGCCCTCCTCTGTGGCCGTCATCGGCGCCTCTCCGACTGAGGGGAAGGTGGGCCATGACGTGCTGAAGAATCTCCTCACGCAGGGCTATACGGGCAAGGTCTACCCCATTAATCCGAAGTACCCCGACATTCTCGGCGCCAAGGCCTACCCCGATGTAGCCGCCCTGCCCGAGACGCCCGATCTGGTCGTGATCATCACTCCGGCAGCCACCGTCGTAGGTCTGCTCGAAGAGTGTGGTACGGCAGGCGTGAAGCACGTCTGCGTCATCAGCGCCGGCTTCCGCGAACTCAACACCAACGACGGCCTGGCCCGCGAGAAAGCTGTGCAGGAGACGGCTGCCAAACACGGCCTGACCGTACTCGGCGTAAATTGCCTCGGCCTTCTGCGCCCGTCGGCGGGCCTCAACGCCTCATTCGCCAAGGACTTGCCGCCAGCCGGACCCGTCGCTCTCCTGAGCCAATCGGGCGCGCTCGCCGTGGCCATCATGGACCGCGCCCCGCTCCTGAAGCTGGGCTTCTCCAGCGTGCTCAGCCTGGGCAACAAGACCGTCCGAGACGAGTGCGATTATCTGGAGATGCTCGAGCGCGATCCCGAGACCAAGGTGATCGGCCTCTATCTGGAAAGCATTCCGCAAGGACAACGCTTCCGCGAGATCTGCGCTCGCCTCGCTCCCGTGAAGCCGATCGTCCTCCTGAAGGCCGGCACCTCGCAGACCGGCCAGCGCGCCATCTCGTCGCACACCGGCTCGCTCGCCGGCTCCGATGCCGCCGTCGAAGCGCTCTGCATCCAAACAGGCGTGCGCCGCGCCCACTCCGTCACTGATTTCACTGACCTGCTGCGCGTGCTCTCCAGCGAGCCTGCCCTGGTCACGCCGCGCATCGCTGTGGTGACGAACGCCGGTGGTCCCGGCATCTTGGCCACCGACGCCGCTGAGTGCGCCGGCCTGCAGCTGCCCGCCCTGGACGCTGCCACGATCGCCGCCCTGAAGCCGCTGCTCCCCGAGGCTGCCAGCACCAAGAATCCCGTCGACGTGCTGGGCGACGCTGACGCGGCCCGCTACCGCGCTGCGCTCAACGCCGTACGCAACGACCCCAATGTCGATGGCATCGTCATCTTGCTGACGCCCCAGGTGATGACGCCGGTGCACGAGGTTGCCAAGGTGATTGCCGAGATGCGCCAGGCATCACGCCTGCTGCCCATCGTCACCAGCTTCGTCGGCGGCGGCTCCGTCACCGACGGACAACGCGTGCTGGCCGAAGCGGGCATCCCCGACTTCGAATCACCGGAGCGCGCGGTGGCCGCCCTGGCCGCCCTCTTACCCCGTCCTGCCCCAAGCGCCGTCTCGGCCAAGCCCTCGTCTCTGGCCGGCCACGCCCGCGAACTGCTGCCGGCGCACGGCCTCGTGAATGAGGAGCGCACGAGCGAACTGCTCTCGGTGTACTCGCTGCCCGCGCCGCGCGGCCAGGTGGCCAAGTCCGCTGCCGACGCCGTGCGTATCGCCCGCGAGATCGGCCTGCCGGTCATCGCGAAGATCAGCTCACCCGACCTAGCCCACAAGACCGATGTCGGCGGTGTGCGCGCCAACCTCAAGACCGAAACCGACGTGGAGCAGGCCGTCGAAGAGATTCTGTCGAGCGTGAAGGAGAAAGCCCCGCATGCCCGTCTACGCGGTGTCCTCATCCAGCAATTCCTGCCTGTCGGCGACGAATTTATTGTGGGCGGCGTGCGTGATCCCGCCTTCGGCCCGATGGTGATGGTAGGACTTGGCGGCATCTACACGGAGCTCTTCCGCGACGCGCGCTTCCGCCTCTGCCCGCTCACCGAAGCCGACGCTTACGCCATGCTTGAGGAACTCAAGGCTTGGAAGCTCCTGTTGGGCATGCGCGGCAAACCGCAATCCGACATCGACGCGCTCGCCCGCACCGTCCTGAGCGTGGCCCAACTGATGGTGGACTGCCCGTCGATCACCGAGCTGGATCTCAACCCCGTCCTCGTCTCCAGCCAAGGCGTGATCATCGCCGATGCGAAGGTCATTGTCGGACCCGACCCTGCATCAGCCCACTGAGGACTTGAATCAGAAGAGCTTGCAGCTCAGTCCCCCCGATCGGTAGCCTCGCTCCATGAAGCTCAAGTCCCTCTTCAAGCACGCCGTCGAGATCGGCATCGAGGCTGATCCGCGCGGCCAGAAGCGCATCGACCATCTACTGAAGAAGCAGAAGGAAAAGCAGAAGAAACTGGAAGGACGGGAGAAAAAGTACTTCGACGACGAACGCACTTGGAACCCCTTTCCCGACAGCCGGATCCTCTCCGGCACGGGCGAAGAAGACGTGACGCGCTTGATGGTGGGCATCGACATCGAGACGCCCGAATTGCTGCTGGCCGACCGCCTGCGCGAGAAGGGAGAGAAGATCGACGCCGTCCTGATCCACCATCCAGAAGGCCGTGCCCTGACCGATTTGGACAAGCAAATGCCGATGCAGGCCGACATCCTCGCAGGCTACGGCGTGCCGATCAACCAGGCCGAGGGCGAGATGGGCCCGCGCATGGAGAAGATCCGTCGCTCCATCCACAGCGGCAACCACCTGCGTGTCGAGCGCGCCGCCGAGCTGCTCCAGCTGCCGGCCATGATCTGCCACACCATCACCGACAACCTCGTCTGGCGTTTCATGGAGAAGGAAATCTGCCGTCGTGAGTTCGAAGACCTCGGCGAGATCCTGAATGCCATCATGGACATTGAGGAGTACGACCATTACGCGCGCATCGGCAATCCGCCGCTCATCGTCAGCGGTTCCGGCGCCAGCCGCCCCGGCCGCATCGTCGCCAGCGAATTCACCGGCGGGACCAACGGCCCCGAGGAATACCTTGCCCAGCAGGCGCGAGCGGGCGTGGGCACCATTCTCACCATGCACGCCACCGAGAAGACTGTGGAGGAGGCCCGCAAGCACAAGGTGAACATCGTGCAGTGCAGCCACATGGCCAGCGACGTGCTGGGCGTGAACCTACTGCTCGACAAGCTGGCCAAGGAAGAGAAAAAGCTCACCACCCTTGATGTCTCCGGCTTCATCCGTGTGCGCCGCTGAGATGCCGACAATCTCTACACTCCTCGCGTCGGCCTGGGCTGAATACCGTCGTTTACCAGTCTACAACGACATCGTCCTCTGGCTCATTGCTCTTCCTTCTTTCGGAATCTCCATCATCGAACGCCTCGGCGGCGTTGGCGATCCGTACTGGCCTGACTACATTGCGCCAGATGGAGTCCGCTGGCCGCTCTTTGGCATTCTGCTCCTCCTGAACATCGTCATCATCTGGGGCGCCGCTACCACCTTAGTTGCGGCCGAGCATCCCGGAAAAACGCACACGTTTGGCGCGCTCCATAAACAAGCGGCACCGTTCATCGTGCCCATTCTCCTGACCGAAGTCCTCCGCGTGTGTCTCACCCTGCTCTGGGCTCTCGTGCTCATTGTGCCCGGCTTCATCTACAGCCTGCGCACCATGCTCGCACAGCCGATCATCGTCGCGGAGAAACTCGCTTATCGGCCCGCCCTCCAACGCAGCATTCAACTCGTCAAAGGACGAAGCTGGGAAGTTGCCCGAGTGATTATCGGCACCTCCCTCCTCCTCTTCCTGCCGATCGGGTTCGTCACGGGTCTCATAGAGGCGGTCTTCACAGCTGCCGATCCGCGTCTTCTCGCCCTCAGTGACGCGCTCCAGGCCGCCGTCAGCGGCATCGCGTCCGCGGTCTACATCATCGTGCTCGTGGCGACCTACCGGCACCTGAAAGCCCATCCTCACGCCGCCTAAAAAGAACCCCAACCTTTTGGCTGGGGTGTCGAATCGCTCAGAGACACCGCCATGGCGTCATTCTGGAGCCCGGGCCCACGACGGGCAGTCAGGCTCATCTTCGATGAGGAGCGTGCTCTTGTTCGAGTAAGTCACGAGCCAGTTAACCGTCTCATCGGCCTGAGGCTGGCGCTGCACGTGCATAACGTGGTAGCCGGCAGCCAACTTCCGCACATGTCGGCGATAGGGACTGGCCTTTTTGCGTTTCCGACCGAAGCAGATGAAGGCAATGACAATCACAACCAGGACCGACAGGACAATGAACGCCGTCTGCCATGGCGAGGCAGCAGCTTCAGAGGGATTCATGAGACATTTCTCCGTATACGAGGATGGGGTGAACGAACTTATTATTAATTATAAAATTTTATATTTTTTTGTAAATATACCACCTGTGGGCACAAAAAAGGGGCCTCTCAGCCCCTTTTGGATGCTAATTAAGTGGCTTACTTGGTAGCCTTGGTCTTCTCGACGATCTTGTCAAAGACGGCGGGCTCGTGGATGGCCAGTTCCGAGAGGACCTTGCGGTCGAGCTCGATCTTATTGGCCTTGAGACCCTTGATGAAGACGGCGTACGTCGTGCCGCGGGAGCGGACAGCGGCAGTCAGGCGGGTGATCCAGAGACTGCGGAAGTTGCGCTTCTTCTTGCGGCGATCGCGGAAGGCGTGCTGGCCTGCCTTGATGACGGCCTCACGGGCCTTGCGGTACGTCTCGCTGCGCACGCCCTGGTAACCCTTGGCGAGCTTGCGAATCTTCTTATGACGGCGGTGGCGGTGAATTCCGCGTTTGACACGCATGGGATCAGAGGTGAGGAACGAGAGCGGCCATGCGGCGCTGGTCCGTCGGGTGGACGAGCAGCGTGCGGGGTAGGCGCTTCTGGCGCTTGCTCTTCTGCATTAGGAGGTGTGCGCGGCTGTTGCGCTTGAGCGCAAGCTTGCCGGAACCAGTGCGCCGAAGGCGCTTCTTGGCGCCGCTGTGGGTCTTCTGCTTAGGCATGGGGCCCGGAGTGTAGGGGGAAAGACAAGTGAATGCAACACCTCTTTTCTATCAATCAACCACGCGCCTTTGGCCGAACCACGGCCATGAACTGGTTTCCCTGGGCACGGACGTCCTGTTCAACGTCGGCCACATCGGCCATCTGCTTCAAGACGCCCTTCAGCTTCTCCACGGCGAACTGCTTATTGGTCAGCTCGCGGCCGCGCAGGCGGACGACGAACTTGACCATGTGACCCTCGCCGAAGAATTCTTTGGCGCGATCGATGAGGCGGTCGAGGTCGTGCTGCTCGGTACGGAAACCGAAGCGAAGCATCTTCACTTCCGTCTGTTTGCTGTGGGCCTTCTGGCGCTTCTCCTTCTTCTGCTGGGCGTACATAAAGTGGCCCACATCGTCGATCTTCACGATCGGCGGGTTGGCGTTGCCCGAGACTTCCACCAAGTCGAGCTCCTGGGCACGCGCGAGGGCAATGGCCTCGGCAATGGGCATCTTCTTGGCGCCCTCGTCGGAAACAAGCAACACCTCCGGGGACAGAATCTGTTCATTAGTCCGGGGACGCTTCTCGATTTTCTGGGGACGGACGAATCGCGACGAACGTTGGCGCAGAGGAAAAAGGGGGAATGTACCGCTGAGCATAGCGCGAATCCCCTTTTGTCTCAAGGCAACGAAGCTGTTTTCCTCCCCTTATTGGGCAGCTGACCGGGAATAGGCCGAGAGCTGGAGCGAGAGCTCAAACGTGCCGTCGTCACGCTGGCTAATCTCGGTACGGTCGACTGTCATAAAACGCAGCGGCCAAAGACCGGCATCCTGGAGAGCAACGCCGAAGGTGCCGCCGAGGAGGAAGCGTACCTGGGGCAGGCGCGAGTTTTGGATGATGCGCTCGAGGGTGGAGACATACTGGTCGGAGCCGAAGTTCTTGGCCAGCTCGTCGCGGGCGGCCTGGCTGCCGCGGGCGTACGTGAGCAGCGGCGTGCGCAGGAACTCCTCGAGGGCAGGCAGGCCGGCCGCGTTCTCGCGTTCGGTCAGGACGAGCAGCTGCTCGCGCTCGCTCGGCGAGAGGGCATCACCGACGGTGAGGAAGCCCGTGAGCTCAAAGAAGAGCAGAACCGCGTCCACGCCGGAGCGCGTCACGCCAAAGCGCACATTCACTGCCGACGCATCGACGCCCGCCTGGTTCGGCGCAGCCACCGGCTCGCCCACCGTTACCTCGGACATGGAGAGGACGAGGCCGTCCTTGCTCAGGTTATCGCGCAAGAGATCGAAGAGACTCAGCACGTGGGCCAGCTCGGCCGTGGCAGGGAGCACCGTCTGGCGGATCACCTCTTCTTGGGCATCGCCCTTGAGAGCAGCCTGGGCGCGCGTCGCTTCCATTTGCTGGCGCAGCACTTCGAGGCGCTGCTCCAGGGCCGTCACGCGCTTGGCCGCGGGCAGGCCGATCTCCCCCACCTCATGGATGGAGCGCAGGTGCGAGAGGACCAAGCCGGAAGCCGCGATGAGACAGAAGCAGGCCGTAAGGCACTTGGTCACCGGTTCAGTCCAGAGCCGAGAGACGAGCGTGGGAACAGTCATCAGAGCGAGGCGGAGCGCAGGTGGATCGTGATGGCGAACGGCGAGTGGAAACCGGCGGGCGACTCCTCGCGGACGAAGGCCGGCGCCTCGAACTGCTCGACGAACGGCTCGGCGCGGAGCAGGTCCACGAAGCCGGCGAGCACCGTCATGCTGCGGGCGCCCACACCGGACACGTCACCCGTCAGGCGCAGGAGCGAGCCGGAGGACGAGTAGGTAAAGCCCTGGATGGCGACGGCGTTCGGCTGATCGCCGCCAGCAGTGGCGGCTACCTCGCGCAAGCGGCGCTGCAGGTCGAGCGGTGAGAATGAAGCGAGTTTCATCTCCTGCAGATCTTGGAAGGCGGCGTCACGGCTAGGGAGCATCAACTCGCGACGATCGACCTCGGCTTGTTCCACAGCAGCGGAAAGGGCGTCCTCTTTCTGTTGCAGCTCATCGATGGTGAGGAGCGATCCAGCCACCGGGATACGCGTGAAACGGGGCAGGAGGAAATTCTGCGAGAGTGCGAGGAGTCCGAGCAGGCTCAGACTGAAGAGCGCGAACGCGCCACTAAGTGAGGTGCTTGTAGGTGTAGGGGTGGCGGTAGTAGCTTCGGTTTGTGTCATGGTTTCTGATCATTGTAGCACGAAGCCGTTTTCCGGACCATTGTGGAGGGTAAGAGGAAGTGGTTTAGTAATAGTTTAAGATCGGCGTCTCTCGAGGCTGATTCCCTTATTTGGTATCCACTTTCTTTGGCGCAAAGAAAGTGGAGAAAGAAACAG
>CAZEVM010000019.1:0-20706 GCA_964515645.1 uncultured Candidatus Peribacteria bacterium
CAACGCGCTTCTCCTGGACGAGAGCGAGCACCTCTTCGGCGTCGTTCACGATCGTCACGCCGGCCGGCAGCTTAAGAGCGGCGACCGTGAGCGTGGAGTGGAGCTCGGTGAGGGGGGAGATATCGAGGGTGAAGAACTTCGGCAGGGCCGTCGGGAGGCAGCGAACCGTGACGTGGTCGAGCGGGGTGACGAGGATACCGTTGAGGTCCTTCACGGCGGGCGATTCGCCCTCGAAGTGGACCGGAACCGGCACCTCGATCTCCTTCGTCAGGTCAACGGCGTAGAAGTCGACGTGGGTGACCTTGTCGGTGACGGGGTGGAACTGCACGCCGTGGAAGAGCACGGGCGTCTTCTTGCCCGACAGATCGAGCTCGACGAGGGTGTTCTCGCCGGCCTTAGCGTAGGCGCGGGTGACGGCCTGCTCATCGACATCGAACGTGGTGTTCTCGGTCTTGAAGCCGTAGACGATGCCGGGCACGCGGCCCGAGCGGCGGAGGACCTTGGCCTTGGTGGCCAGATCGCGGGAGTTGGCGGAGAGAGTGAGTTCCATGGGGCCCGGAGAGTACGGGAATGAAGAGGCAGGGTCAAGCGCAGTCGACGTCCCCTGACGCCCCTATTCTGCCCGAGAATGACGGAATGGGCTAGGTTCAGTATTCCTTCTCTTTGATTAGGCGGAGCCTCTGGCTGTAGCTGGCTTTAATTTTGACAAAAATTAATAAATATGTAATTTATACATTAGTTTCAAATCCGTTGTTTCTTCACAAGAAAGGTCCATCCATGCCCCGAGCGATCGCGATGGCACTGGTCCTCGCCGCCCTGATTGGTTGCAACGACTCGCCGGCCGTGAAGGCGCGGCGGACCCCGCAGGAGCACCTGAAGGAGAAGATCGTCGAGCTTCCCACTATCCGGGGGGATGACGGTTCCGAGCGTCGGTCCGACGCCAACCGCAAGGCTAGGGATTGGCTTAGGCAGCACCCGGACTACGTGATCATCGACAGTCCTTGGTCCACGGAGGACGTTCGGGTCTACAAGATGTTGGTGCGGCCGAAGAACGTGTCGTCTCGGCCGATGGATGATGATTAATTCTTTAAGGAGACGTAACGATGCGCATGAGTGTGTTACACCGCTGGGCGATGCTCGTCATCATCGGGATGGCGCTGATCACCGCCGGTTGGATGATCATCCAGGGGTTCAACGCCCTGGTGTCCTAGATTGATTGCCTGCCTCGGCAGGCCACGAACAACAAAAAAGCCCTCCGCAGTGCGGAGGGCTTTTCTATAGAATATTGACTTATTTTTTAATTATTATATAAATATTATAGTCGTACCTCCATTCACACCATCGCTGTCCTTAGGAGAAGACCGTGATCAAGAGACTCTGGAAAGAAATTATACGACCTCGCCACTCAGCTGGTTACAACAATGCCCACGGACCGTACAGCCGCCAGGTTTGGCGCATCAATTGGTTTATCGAGATGAACCTCGGCTGGGCCTTCTGGGGGATTTTGACCCTGGCTGTCGGACTACAACAGTTTGAAGCGACTGAGCCGGCAACCTTGGGTGCCTTCTGGATTAATCTGATCGCCTTGATACTAGCCATCTCCTGTGCGAGCGGTGCGCATAACTCTGATCCACGGCACTTGGCCTACGCCGTGCTCATCCAGATCGGTGCCCTCTTGCTCCAGGTCTATCTGATCATTTTCCATTGGTCAGACCTCTGTCGCATCGATGCCGTGCTGCGACACATTAGAAGTCTGATCGTGGGAGGGCATGACCATCGCATCATCGGTTGGTGCGTCTGGAGCCTCTGCACGTTCATCATGTTCCGTTCCTGCTACCAAGCGCAGTGCTTCGTCCGGTGGCGAGTGCCGCAGCGACCGTGGTAGTCATTCGTCCATCGTCCGGCATGCCTGACGATACCAACAAAAAAGGCCCTCCGCGATGCGGAGGGCCTTTTCTTTGTGTCTCAGATGAACAGTGTGGCCAGGGCCAGCGTGAGCGTCGAGAACAGCTTGATGAGCACGTGCAGGCTCGGGCCGGCCGTGTCCTTGAAGGGGTCGCCGACGGTGTCGCCGGTGACGGCAGCCTGGTGAGCGGGGCTCTTCTTGCCTCCCAGGTAGCCAGTCTCGATGAGCTTCTTGGCGTTGTCCCAAGCACCACCGGCGTTGTTCAGGTAGCAGGCGGTGATCATGCCGACAATCGTGCCGACCATCAGGAAGCCAGCGACGGCCTCAGCGCCTACACCCTGTGTCTTGAAGACGAGGCCCACGATGATCGGAGCCGTAGCGGCGACGATACCGGGGATGATCATCTCGCGGAGGGCGGACTTGGTGGCGATGTCCACGGCAGCGGCGTAATCGGGCTCTTCGGTGCCGGACATGATGCCGGTCTTCTCGCGGAACTGGCGGCGGACTTCCTCGACGATGACACCGGCGGCGCGGCCGACGGCGCGGACCGTGAGGGAAGTGAAGAAGAAGATCGTCACGGCACCAAGGAAGGCGCCGATGAAGACCGGGATCTTCGTCAGGTCGACCGACGTGAGGTTGGCCTCCTGCTGGTAGGCGGAGAAGAGGAGGAAGGCGGCGAGGGCGGCCGAGCCGACGGCGTATCCCTTCGTCAGGGCCTTCGTGGTGTTGCCCGTGGCGTCCAGCTCGTCGGTGACGTTGCGGACGGACTCAGGGCTGTTGGACATCTCGACGATGCCACCGGCGTTGTCGGTGATGGGGCCGAACATGTCCATGGCCAGGATGTAACCGACAGCGGCGAGCATGCCCATGGTGGCCACGGCCGTGCCGTAGAGGCCGCCGTGCTCAATGCCCGTCTTACCGCCGAGCCAGAATGAGGCGAAGAGAGCGATGCATACCGTGAGCACGGAGAGGAGTGTCGACTCAAAGCCAATGGCCGTACCAGCGATGATGTTGGTGGCGTGGCCCGTGGCCGAAGCGTCGGCGATGGACTTCACGGGGCGGTAGTCCTTACCGGTGTAGTAGTCAGTCAGGTAGACGAAGGCGATCGAAGCGCAGACGCCCACGAGGCCGGCGCCGGCGAACCACATCCAGGCGTTCGTACCCGTGTTGAGGAGCCACCAACAGCAGCCGACGAGGGCCACCGTGGTGACGAGAGTTGTGAGCCAGAAGCCCTTGAGCATGGACTGCATCGGGGTCTCTTTGCCCTTGTGGCGAACCACCAGCACACCGCCGATGGAGGCGATGAGGCCGATGGCGCCGATGATGAGCGGGAAGAGGATGCCGTTGATGCCGAACTGCGACGCGAGCACCACGCCGAGCACCATCGCGCCGACGTTCTCGGCAACGATCGACTCGAAGAGGTCGGCACCGCGACCGGCGCAGTCACCGACGTTGTCACCCACCAGGTCAGCCACCACGGCCGGGTTGCGCGGGTCGTCTTCCGGGATGCCGGCCTCGATCTTACCGACGAGGTCAGCGCCGACGTCAGCGGCCTTGGTGTAGATACCGCCGCCCAGCTGGGCGAAGAGGGCGACGAAGCTGGCGCCGAAGCCGTAGCCGACGATGAGGCCCGGGATCTCGGCAGGCTCAATACCCAGGTAGAGGTGATAGAAAAGGAAGAGACCGCCAAGTCCGATGATGGACAGGGCGAGGATGACGATGGCCGAGACCGTGCCGCTGCGCAGCGACATCTTCAGTGCGGCATTGAGGCTGTGCGTTGCGGCAGAGGCCGTCTTGAGGTTGGCCTTGGTGGCGACCACCATGCTCACCACGCCGGCGATGCCGGAGAACAGAGCACCGAGGAGGAACGAGCTCGAGAGCTCGATGCCGGTCTGGACGTTACCGGCCAGGGCGTGGCCGATGAACATCACGGCACCGACTGCCACCGAGAGGATGGCGATGGTGACGTACTGGCGCTTAATGAAAGCGCGCGCGCCGGTGTGGATGGCGCCGGCGACTTTCTGCATGGCCGGGGTGCCGTCACCGCCGGTGGTGACCTGGTGCCAGAACGCCCAGGCAAAAACGAGCGACACGACCGCGATCACGGGCGCGAACAACTCGAGCGTAAGAGTACTCGTCATACGAATATGGGGAGGAAACGAGAGAAACGCCTGCCGGATGGCCGGCGCTTTGCCGGATCAGCCTCCTCCAACCGCCCGGGGTCGTCAAGGGACGGGGAAACGGCCGGGGAATGCGCTACGATGGGTGCCGTGCCCAGCCCCGATCCCGCCAGCCCCATCCTGCAGAAATTGCGCAAGCGCATCGCCCAGGCTCCTACTCAGCCTGGCGTCTACCGCTGGCTCGGTTCCGAGGGCGAGATCCTCTACGTCGGTAAGGCCAAGGACCTACGTCAGCGTCTGCGCAGTTACGTCGTGCCCGGGGCCAAGCTTGGCCCTTGGAAGGAATCGCTCGTGCGCCAGGTGCACGATTTTGATCTGACCGTCGTTCGCACCGAGCTGGAAGCGCTGGTGCTGGAGACCAATCTCATTAAAGAGCACCGCCCCAAGTACAACGTTCTGATGAAGGACGACAAGAACTACGTCTACGTCCGGGTGAGCGGCCACACCTACCCGCGCATCGACGTAGTGCGCCGCCTCGAGGAGGACGGTGCCCAGTACTTCGGACCCAAGCCGGCGGCCTGGCAGGTCTACGAGGTGTTGGCGATTCTCCGCAAGCTCTATCGCTTCCGCACCTGCAAGATGGAGATCGAGCCGGCCCCGAACGCCGGCAACACGATCCCGCTCGAGGTGGTCTGCTCGCACCGTGACCGTCCCGTCCCGTGCCTCGATTACCACATGCAGCAGTGCCTCGCTCCCTGCATTGGCGCGCTCACGCCGGCGCAGTACAAGGAGCAGTGCATCGATCCGGTGGTGCGCTTCTGGAAAGGAGAGCTCGGACCGGTGACGCAGGTGCTCAAGGTGAAGATGCAGGAGGCTGCGACAGGTAAGCAGTTCGAGGCCGCCGCCCAGTACCGCGACCAGCTGCAGCGCATCACCTCGCTGGCTGAGGGCCAGGTGGTCTCCGACGCGTCCGGCGAAGATGCCGATGCCATCGGCATCGCGGTGATGGCCAGCCGCTGCCAGGCGATCGTCTACCAGAAGCGAAACGGCAAGGTGGTGGGCGAGATCGCCAGCGCTCTCTCCGGACAACCCGAGACGCTGCAGGAGGCGCTTGAGCAGTTCCTTCCTCTCTATTACTCCGACGCCCCGAGTTTTCCCCCGCTCATCCTCATCCCCGAGGAGATCGCCAGTGCAGCCACACTGGAGGCCTGGCTCACCGAACGCGCCGGACGGCGCGTCGAGATCCGCGTGCCGGCCCGCGGCACCAAGACACAACTGCTCGATGTGGCCATGAGCAACGCCAAGCAGAAGGTGATGCAGCAGGAAGCCAAGTGGGAGGCCGAGGCGCGTAACACCGCCGACGCCGCCTCCGAGCTGCAGTCACTTCTGCAGCTATCCGAAGCTCCCAGGCGCATCGAGTGCTACGACATCAGCCATCACGGCGGCACCGAGACCGTGGGCAGCATGGTGGTGTTCGAGAACGGCAAACCCAAGCGCGACCACTACCGTTCGTTCACGGTGCAGACGCTCAAGAGCGGCGACGTCGATGACTACCGCTCGCTCCAAGAAGTGCTGCGCCGCCGCCTGCGCCACCTGAGCGGCGGCACCAAGGGCGAGGTGGAGCGCTGGGCCAAAGAGGGGATCGTCATCCGCAAGGCGGTGAAGGCCGATCAGCCGGAGCTCGCTCGATTGCGGCGAGAGATATTCGATCGTGAGACAGAGGAGACGATGTACAAAGAGACGGTCGTGGCGGCGCGAGGTGAGAAGCTCGTCGGCATCGCTCGTCTCAGCGTTCTTGGCAAAGGAGTGCCGTTGCTTCGTTCGTTGGCAGTAGCCCCCGAGGAGCGAGGAAAGAAGTTAGGCCTCGTCCTGACGAGATTCCTCCTCTCGAAGACCAAGCAAAAGAAGGTGTATCTCTTTTGCGAAGAAAAACTGCAGGATTTCTATGCTGGCGCCGGCTTCCGTCACATCATTAAGCCACCTGAGTCAGTCATAGAAATCGATCGCGACTATCGGACGAAATACCCCGATGAACCGCCGATGGTGCCGATGGTCTGGAACGCCGACGAGCACAAGACCGACGCCTCGCTCGGCAAGAAGCCCGACATCCTCCTTATCGACGGCGGCATCGGCCAGCTGCACGCCGTAGAAGTTGAGCTCGAACGCTCCGGCTTGGATATCGGCCTCATCAGCTTGGCCAAGCGCGAGGAAGAAGTCTTTGCCCGCGGCAGCAATGTGCCGCTCCGTATGGAACGCGACAGCCCAGCCCATGTGTTGCTCCGCCGCCTGCGCGACGAGGCGCACCGCTTCGCCAATCGCCATCGTGAGAGCCGCGCGACCGCGCGCATGGTGGCTTCACGCCTGCCGACCATCCCGGGCATCGGCCCCGTCACGGCCGCCGCGCTCCTGAAAAAATTCGGTTCGCTGCAAGGCGCACAGGAGGCAACGGATGAGCAGTTGAAGGAGATTCTCACGACCGCGCAGCTCAAAGCGTTCCGTTCGGCGTGATCAGGACTCGAGGATGGTGTCTTCGTCGTCGTCTCCGTCGGACAGTTCGAGCTGATCGAGTTGTTCCTTGAGTGAGGTGTGTTTTGTCGTACCGAACGTGTCTTCGTACGCGGCTGCCGGATCGTAGTGCCAGATGTCGTCACCTTGTTCCACCGTCATCACGCCGCGCGGCCGGCGGAGGAGTAGGGCAATGCGGCCGCGCAGGCGGGCAATCGTGATCCACGAGGCCGTGGGCTGCTCACCGAGGTTCATGGTCACCGGCAGGGGCATGTGATTGGGAAAGGACCGCCCGAACCAACGTTCTAAGGGGTAGCTCTCGCCGACGAACGCCATGTCACCATCTTCCATACTGTCCTGCACGATCTCGCGCCAGCCTTCTTCGTGCATGGCCCAGGTGACGCAGCTGTGACCACGGCGGTCGGTGGCGATGCGCATCGTGTTCTCGTCTTTGCCTTCGCCAAAGCCAATGGTGATCGGTTTGTCGATCGAGAGGGTGCGGACGCGATCACTAAATGGCGGCTCGGCGAGTAGGTCCATGCCCACGGGCGTATTGAGGGCAATGATGTCGACGAGGGTGCGGAGGTCGTTCGTCTGGCGCTTGGTGCCCTTTTTCTTGAAACCGTCGATCGTGGCTACCGATCCGCTTTGCGTGTGGTTGTCGCCCTGCTGGCGGCCCTGAGTGAGGAGGCGGCGGATGCGTTCCCAGTGCGCGGAGCGCTGTCCTTCGGTGCCAGCGGCTAGTGCCGACAGGCAGTCATCGATGCGCCCTTCCTTCCGCCTGTCTCCGTGGACTTCTAGATCCATGGCGGCCAGATTGCCCATGACATAGTGAAATTCATTCGGCGTCGCGGGTTTCATCTTCGTGTCGCGTGCGCCGCAGATGGCACACAGGCACTCCGCCAGGTGGAAGGCGAGTGCGGGCCGTTTCTTGTTGATTGTCGCCAGCGTCATCTTCGTGGCGAGGATTGCTGGGTCGAGGGCGGTCTCAGCCAGTGCCTCTACTTCTTCAACGCTGAACGTCTCGGTCTGTGTCATGATGACAATCAAAAACTTTTAATATCTGTATGTCAATCGATGCGATGCCATCATCCGCCTTGAACTGTCTTTGGAAAGAAGTGAGTCTTCGCTGCGTCTGTGCTAGGGTCCCCTTGTTTTCCTTACCCCTCTCTCCCTATGCGCAAAGCATCTCTTCTCTTCGGAGCCCTCGGTGGCGCTCTGGCCGGTTACCTCTTCAGCAACGACAAGCTCCGCAAGGAACTCTCGACCGCCAAGACGGCCGATGATGCGGGCAAGATCCTCAGCAAGCACCTCCAGACCGACGGCAAGAAGATTGGCGGCGAGGTGAAGAAGTTCGTCGATAGCGACCTGGTGCAGGACAACATGAAGAAGATGAAGGTGGCCGCCAAGGACTACTTCGAGAAGGCCAAGGACGATGTCGCCGCGATGATGAAGGACGCCGAGAAGAAGGCCCTCAAGGAGGGCAAGAAGGCCGTGAAGGCCGTGAAGAAGGCCGTGAAATAACTGTCTCAGAAGAGCGGGCTTGGTTCGTCCAGGCCCGCTTTTTTCGTTCGCTGGAAACCTGCTGGTCGACCGAGTAGGATCTCCTCGAATTCACGTCATGCCCACCCGTGCTCCCGGTGATCGGCGCGTCTCCCGTTCGCGTATGCGACGGAAGGCCGACCCCCGTTTTATCGTGGTGACGGGCGGCGTCTGCAGCAGCCTCGGCAAGGGCATCGCGGCCGCGTCCATCGGCGCCATTTTGAAGACCTGTGGACTCAAGGTGTTCGTCCAAAAGCTTGATCCATACCTGAATATCGACCCGGGAACGATGAGCCCCTTCCAGCACGGCGAGGTGTTCGTCACCGATGACGGTGCCGAGACCGATCTCGACCTGGGCCACTACGAGCGCTTCATCGATGAGCCGATGAGTAAGCTCTCCACCGTCACGACGGGCCGCATCTACACCGACGTGTTAGCTCGTGAGCGCAAGGGCGAGTTCCTCGGCAAGACCATCCAGGTGGTGCCGCACATCACCGACGCCATCAAGCGCCGCATCATCGAGGCCGGCAAGCAGAGCGGCGCCGACGTAGTGATGATTGAGATCGGTGGCACGGCCGGCGACATCGAGGGTGAGCCCTATCTGGAAGCCATCCGCCAGCTCAAGCGCGAGCTCGGCCCGAAGCACATCTACCATGTCCACCTGACGCTGCTGCCGTACCTTGAGGGCAGCAAGGAGCTGAAGACCAAGCCCACGCAGCACTCGGTGCGCGAGCTCCGCCGTAACGGCCTGCAGCCGGACATGATCATGGCCCGCGCCGATCACGACATCGATCCCGGCCTACTCGATAAGATTGCGAACTTCTGCGACGTCCCGCGTCACGCCGTCATCCCGGCCCAGACGCTTCATTCCATTTATGATGTGCCGCTGGCCTTCCAGGAGTACAAGGTTGGCCAGATCATCGGTGAGGCGCTCGGTCTCGGCCGTCTCAAGCCCGACATGCGCGAGTGGGAAGAGGGGAAGCAGCGCTACCTCAAGGCCAAGGATCGCTTCGTGAATGTCGCGATCGTCGGCAAGTACACGAACCTGGAAGACGCGTATCTGAGCGTCATCGAGGCCATCAAATCGGCGGCCATCTTTAACGGTCGTCGGGCCAAGATGCTCTGGGTCGATAGTGAGAAGTTGGAGAAAAAGGATAAGGCGACCTGGGACCAGCTCAAATCGGCCGCTGCGATCATCGTGCCCGGCGGCTTCGGTAGCCGCGGTATCGAAGGTAAGATCGCCGCCGCCCGCTACGCCCGCGAGCAGAAGGTGCCGTACCTGGGCCTGTGCCTGGGCGCGCAGCTGCTGGCCATCGAATACGCTCGCTACGCTATTGACGATGAGAAGCTGACCAGTGAGGAGTTCGACGAAGAGAAGAAGCTGCCGCGCGAGAAGTACGTGGTGCACTTCCTGCCCGGCCAGAGCGCCGGCCGCGAGAAGGGCGGCACGCTGCGCCTGGGCCAATACGAATGTGAATTGAAGCCAGGCACCAAGGCCGCGGCCGCCTACGGGGCCAAGGTTATCAGCGAGCGTCACCGCCACCGCTACGAGTTCAACAGCGCCTTCCGTGAAGAGTTGGAGAAGGCGGGCTTGGTCTTCTCGGGCACGTGGGCCGAGACGGGCCTCATGGAGATTGTGGAGGTGAAGAACCACCCCTTCATGGTCGGCAGCCAGTTCCACCCTGAGTTCCAGAGTCGTCCGCACCGCCCTCATCCGCTCTTTGCCGCCTGGATGAAAGCGGCCGTCCGGGGCTAAAAATCGTCATCTTTGCCAAAGGGTGATTGTATTTGACAATACATTTAAAAGACGTATAATCAGCTCGTGCCCCGGACCGCGATTTTTTCCGGGCACAAGAGGAGGCCACCGCGGCCTGCCTACCCGGAGCTAATGGCTCCATGTTTTCCATCAAAGGAGACGAGGATGAAGAAAATCCTCAACAAGCTCTAGTTGGTTCATCCGACTATGGCGACTAGCCCCCCTCGGCGCGACTACATCCGCGCTACACATCATGATCGACCGCGCGTCTGCGGATCCGGGAAGCCCGAGGGGGGCTTCTTTTGTTGATTCGTTTTCTGGCTACTAAAAAGAGAACCTCGGCCGGATGTGCCGGTCGAGGTTCGGGGTGAAGGGATCTGTGACGCAGGAGCGTTAGGACGGGGGAGCACGAGCTCTCATAGGTGTCGCCTTTCGTTCGAGGATCGCGGATCACCGACATTGGCCTTGGAGGCCAATCGTTGCCGACCACGAGGGCCGACGACCGCGACATCCTGCACTCGTCATAGAGTGTCGTCAAGATGTTGGAAATGACGAGAATTTTTCGGCTTTTGAAAGCCATTATTGGGGCTATTGGCCAGTTCTCTGTTGACCCGAATGACACATTTTCCATACTACGGGTATCGTCCAATCTCCGTCCCTTCACTCTAACACTGGAGGTTTGCCATGAAGCCGCTCACCGCCCTCTTTTCTCTTGAGAAGTGGGGAAGGGGGGTGATCAATAGTATCTAGCGGAGCGGAGCTCCGCGGGCATGGACGTCCAGAGCCATGACGGCTCACCCGATTCCCGACCGGTCGCCTCGCGCGACCGGTCACTTTTTTACCCAGCGCCGACAAGGGGAGTGGTGTGATCTGTCTGAAACCATCGTTCCCGCCGCATAAACCTCTCTTTTCTGCCGGTCGAACAGCGCTTTATCCGCTTATTTTAGCCAAATTTGACACTTTTTGCGTATGATTCTTTTTGTCCGTATTCACTGGCCGTCGCAAGCGCCGAAGGCGAGGTTTGGGGAGAGGGTTTTTTGGGCCGTCATAAGCCAAGAAAAGTTGTCTATTTTGGAGGCCTCGTCAAATACGAAGAATCGACACCCCTGTTCCCCTGAGTAGCATGAGGGGTGCTTACTTCTTCCCCCCTATCTGTATGGTTGGTAACGACAAGAAGCAGCCGCTTCTCGGCGACGAGAAGAAGCCGCGTTTCGGAGATGAGAAAAAGCCGCATCAGTTCGGCGGCGATGAGAAGAAACCCGCTTAAGGCTGAGAAGAGGGCGGCCATACGGCCGCCCTTTTTTGTGCATCACATCATCTCCAGCAGTTCGGGGTGGAAGATGAGCAGTCCGCCCAGTAGCAGCATGAGCAATCCGCCAATGATGTTGGTGATGCGCGAATACTTCTGCGTCATGGCCAGGTGCTGCACGCCCCACAGCGCGATGCCGAAGACGATGAAGTCGTCGGCCATGTAGCCGATGATGTAGATGAGCATCAAGCCGTGCTGTTCGAAGAAGCTTAGGTGATTCAATTCCAACACCTTGGTGAACGCTTGGGGAATGCCAATGGAGCAGGCGAACTCGATGATGTTCACCGACAGGGCCAAGCCCACCACGGCGAGCGCTGTGAGGATGGTGAAGGGGCGGGTGGCGATGTCTTGGATACGCAAACGCGTCTGGTGGCGCTGCTTGAGGTTGGTCACCTTGCAGGTGCCGTCGGACATAAAGCCTTCGTAGAGGAAGAAAATGCCGCCGCCGAGGGCTACCACGCCGACGAGGGGCGTGACGATGCGGTCGAGGCCGATGAAGTCCCAGGCCGTGAACCACAGGTTGAGGATGAGGTAGTACATCACCGTCTCGGCCAGGATGAACAGGCCGGCCACCTGCCACATCTTGCGACGGTCGCCGATCTGGATGAGGACGATGGCGAAGGTCACGAGCACCCACATGGCGCAGGGGTTAAAGCCGTCGATGAGGCCCAGCACGCCCGAGAGCACCGGCAGCGAATAGGTCGCGGCGTCGATGGTGACCGAGGTGAAGGGGATTCTCACCAGCAGGCTCGCGGCCTTGCAGGGGATGGTCGGATCGTCGGAGCAGGTGGCGCCGCCCTGCGAGACGGTCACCTTGCCGGTGGCGATCGCTTGCTCGGGGGTGATGACCGGTTTGCCTGCCTGCGAGGTGATGAGTTCGCGCAGGGCCTTGCCCGTGGTCGAGGCATCATCGAATCCTTGCACGACGAAGCCGTTAATGAACACGAGCGGCGTTGCCTTCGGCAGGTTGGCGAGCGTCACCAAGTCCTCGAATGTTTTCTTGGCTGCCGGATCAGCGACGTTGCGGAGTGTCACGGCAGGGCCGCCGTCTTTGGACCAGGTGTCGAAAAACGCTTCTGCATCGGCGCAGTGCTTGCAGCCATCTCGAACGAAAGCGATCACCGGCGGGTTCGTGGCGAGCGGTGTCGGGGCCGGCTGGGCCACGGCGGTCGTATTTAAAAACAAGCCGAACGAGAGCAAGAGGGAAAGAAGCGACATAGATCTACCCTATCCCTTCTCTTTCGCCGGCCGCAACCCTATGGATCTCGCCAGCATTCGCCATTAGAGTGATTGCCATGCACCGCGACATGAAGCCGGAAGAGATCGATGCCTTGCTCACCTCCCAGACGTTCGGGAGCCTCGCCTGCCAGCAGGATGGTAAGCCGTACATCATCCCTTTAGCGTATTTTTACGACTTCAACGCCATCTACGGTCAGACGATGGAGGGCAAGAAGACCGAGATTCTGCGCCGCAATCCACAGGTGTGCTTCCATGTGCAGGAGTTGCAGCCCGACGGTTGGCGCAGTGCTTTGTGTTGGGGGGTGTTTGAGGAAGTCGATCTGTCTGCGCCACTGACGCCGGCTATGCTGACGGCGCTGCAGGGTTTGGCCGTGCGCCTGGGCGTGGTACAGCAATCGGTGGGCGTGAAGGTGCTCTTTGACGCCAGTGGTGCTTCATCCGCTGCCGGTCCGAAAGGGACCGTGTTCCGTATCCGCGTGACCGAAAAGACGGGTCGCGCCTTTCACTCTGACTGACATGCAGGCCTTCCGTTCTCCCTGGCTCGCCCAACTCGATCAAGACCGATCGCACTTCGCGCTCGATCGGGCGGTCGAGTGCGACATCGCGGTGGTGGGCGGAGGCATTGCTGGCATCAGCACGGCGTATTTTCTCTTGAAGAACACCAAGGCGACGGTGGTGCTGGTCGAGGCCGGTCGCATCGCGCACGGCGCCACCGGCCACAATGCCGGCCAGGTGGTGAGCTATTTCGAGCGGCAGTTGCCGGAGCTGGCGGCCGAATACGGCGAGGAACTGGCGGTGCAGGCCCAGATGCAGGTGGAATCGGCCTGGGGCCTGCTCGATGACGTCATCCGCGATTGCGCGCTGCCGGCACCCTTCTACCGCTGTCAGGGATACTCGGGCTGGAGCACGGTAGAGCAGATCGTCCGGCGTCTCGAAGACAAGCGCCTGCGCCGCAAGCACGGCCTCATCCAAGAACCGCTGCTCGTCACGCTCGACCCGAAGGTACTCAAGGAGATTCCCGAGGAGCTGATGTCCTTCGCTCTGCCTGTGCCGCACTCGGTGGTGCTCGATGCCATCGTCTCCGATGACAGCAGCTTCATCGCTGCCGATACGGAGCAGAAGGGCTGCCTCAATAGCGCTCTCTTCTGCGAGCAGATGGCCGCGGCCATGCTCAAGCGCTTTGGCGATCGCCTGACCATTGCCGAGAAGCTGCCGGTGACAGACGTGATTTTGCGCGGCGCCGATGCCGACCTGCTCACCATCGGACCACAGATAACGACCAAGCGCGTGGTGCTCTGCACCAACGGCTTCGAGAATTTCCGCATCGCCAACCTCGACGGCGATCCAGTGGACCCAAGCTTCCACGATACGGTGAACGGCGTGATCGGCTACATGGCCGGCTACACCGAGAAGCGCGGTGGGGGAGCGACGGCCATTAGCTACGTGCGCGATGATCGCATTACCGATGCCTATCACTACCTCACGCGTCGTCCGGCGGGCCAGGGTGAGTCGCTGCTCTGTCTCGGCGGTCCCGAGCGCCTGCTCCCGGCCGGCGGCATCTACGAGCGCCAGGCGCCGTTCCCTGCCGATATTGAGGAGGAACTGGAGCGTGCCCTGGTGGGCGTCTACCGCGATCGCGATCCTTCGGCCAAGCGTAGCTTCCTCTGGCACGGTCTGATGGGCTACACGCCCAATCGCATGCGCCGTATCGGCTACGAACCGAAGAACCGCGTACTGCTCTATAACCTCGGTTGCAACGGCGTGGGCATCTTGCCGTCCATCTACGGCGGCAAGCGCATCTCGCAGCTGCTGGCGGGCCAAGAGCTGCCAGATTCCATCTTTGACCCGCAATAAAGGCCTCGTTTCGGCCCAAGGGGATTGCTATACTCGCCCGGCGTTCTTTCACGGCCCCATCGTCTAACGGCTAGGACACAGGATTTTCATTCCTGTAATCGGGGTTCGATTCCCCGTGGGGCTGCCAAAAGACTTCACTGCTGAAAAGATGTTTGTTTCATGCAAGCTGCGCCGTAAGATTGGCGATGTTTCCCCTCTCTGTTATGAAGATGTTTCGTACGGTGCCGCTGCTCATCTCTGGATTGTTTCTGGCTGCCTGTGCTCAAGGTTCGGTGCCAATGGCCGTCACGCCGAATCTCTGTGGTGTTGATATTCCTCCTTCATGGCACATCCGTTCCACCACTGACCAAATGGCCTGGAATCGCGAAGGAAATGTGACTCCTCCAGCTCAATTGACTGCAGAAGATGTCTTCCAAAGCCTGCAAAGTGGTGACGTCGTCCCATTCAAGCCGGCAATTTTCAGCCTCGCAGACAGTGAGACAGCTCTGCCAGGACACTCTGAAGATCCTGGAGCTGAAGATGCAAATCGCCAGGAGATCGATGTCCTACAGATGAGTGGGGCGGAGGTGCAGTCTTTGCGCGAGCGAATCTTATCACTGCCTTCTCCGCTCAATAATTATGCAGTGTCATCAAAGCGTATGGGCGATCGTGAGGTGATGGTCATCCGCCATGTTGCCGACGCGAAGTATTACGGTATGGAGCTGATTCTCGTGCCTGAATCCTCATCTGGAAAGCATGACGGTTGGGTGTTCTACAATCGTTCCAATGATGCTGAGACCCCTGATGGACGTACTGCTTTCCGTCAGGAGGCTGAGCATTTCTTTGCTACGCTGCAACCCTCAGCCTGTCCGTCTGAATGGGGGCAGCAATCATGAGCATGTCCTACCCCAAGCCCCGCCCCACCAAGCACCGCTTCAAAGTGAAGCGCAGCAGTGCCGGCCTCGGTCTGTTTGCCGAGACGCCCATCAAGAAGGGCGACTTCGTCATCGAGTACTGGGGTGAGATCATCACCGACGAAGCGGCGGAGAAAAAGGGCGGCCAATACCTCTTTGATTTGGACGACACGACGTTCACCATCGACGGCACCACGCGCGCGAACACTGCCCGGTACATCAATCACTCCTGCAAACCCAACTGTGAGCCCGACCAAGAGGGGAAGCGCATCTTCATCAAGGCCATCCGCGACATCGCGCCCGGCGAGGAGCTCAGTTACGACTACGGCAGGCAGTACTTCAAACAGATGGTGCAGGAGCACGGCGGCTGCGGCTGCGGGCACCATCGGCCGAAGAAGAAGCGCTGAGCGGCGAGCGGTTACGGCAGGCGTGCCTGTTTAGCCCATGAAGATGCCGATCTTCTTGGCGGCCTTGTAGACCGGGTCATCCTCGCCGACGCGGTGCAGTTCGCCGACGGCCTGCATGATAGGAATTGAGGTCATGACGCCCTTGCGGAACGAGACCATGTGGCCGAAGTCGCCGCGAGCAATGGCCTCGATGGCGGCCACGCCGTAGGCGCGCGACAGGATGCGGTCATCGGCGTTGGGGCTGCCGCCGCGCTGGGTGTGGCCTAGTACGACGCTACGCATCTCAAACTCGCCGGGAGCCAGGCCTTCGACGGTCGCAACTAACTTCTCGGCGATGCCGCCCAGGTGAGCCTCGGAGGCTTTGCCTTCTTTTTTAACAGTCAGCTTGCCGCCGATGCGCGCGCCCTCTGCTACCACTACCAGGGCGCCATCGTTGTTGCCGCCCTTGGCGCGTTGGCGCAGGAAGGTCACCAAACCCTCGGGGTCAAAGGGGAATTCGGGCAACAGGATGGCGTCGGCATTGCCGGCCACGCCGCCGTAGAGCGCGATCCAGCCGGCATGGCGTCCCATGGTCTCCACGAACATCACGCGGTCGTGGCTGGTGGCCGTGGTGTGAATGCGGTCGATGGCTTCGCTGACGATCTCGACAGCGGTCGAGAAGCCGAAGGTGCGGTCGGTGCCGCGGAGGTCGTTGTCGATGGTCTTGGGGACTCCCACCACCTTCACGCCCGTCAGGTCCATAAGCTGTTGTGCGCCCGTGAGCGTGCCATCGCCGCCGATGACGATGATGGCGTCGATGTCATTGGCCTTCATGTTCTTCTCGACCATGCGCAGCACCTCTTCCGGCAGCTTGGCTTCGCCTCCCTCGGGGCCCACCTTGGCTGCAAAACGACCGCGGTTGGTGGTGCGGATAATGGTGCCGCCCAGGTGGCTGATGCCGCGCACATCCTTGAGGCCGAGCGGCCGGAGCATGACGGGGTCCAGGATGCCTTCCCACCCCTTAATGATGCCCACAAACTCGTAGCCCATCGGCACGCCGGCGCGCACGATCGACGAGATGACGCCGTTGAGTCCGGCGCAGTCGCCGCCGCCGGTGAGGATGCCGATTCGCTTGATAGCGGTCTGTTTCTTGGTCATGGGGAGGAAGGGGACACCTCGACTCTAACATATTCACCATGGCGCTATCCCTCTTGTCCTGGCCGCTGTGGTGCTACAGTGCCGTGGCTCGCATCTATGACGACTGCTGCCGCTTTTCGTTCGGCCAAAAATTACGCCTTAATCGCCCTCCTCTTGGTGGCTGGCTGGGGCGTGTCGCAGCTGACGGTCGGCATGGCCGATCCCACGCTTGGATCGGGCAGCAATCTATTACGGGTGTGCTTCGAGGTAATCATCGTCTTAATGTTCGGCTTTCTGGCTTATGAGCTGGCCAAGCCGACAGCCATCCCGTCGTTCGTTTTGGCGATCTTCATCGGCATGCTGCAGCGATCGTCGCTGGCGTCGCTGACTCAGAGCCCGTCGGCGCTCACCATTCTGACGACACTTGGTGCGGCGTTCATCCTGTTTGGCGGCGGTCTCGATACCCCCTTTCACCGCTTTCGTCAGTTAGTGGCGCCGATCCTCTCCATCGCTTTTATCGGCACGCTGCTCACGGCCTTCCTCTTCTCGTTCTTCTTCCTGGTCTGGGGACAAGATCTCGGCGTAGTTCTGCCTATCGGGGCCATAGCCCTCTTGGGCGCGGCGTTGGCGTCCACCGATCCGGCGGCCATCATCCCCAGTCTGAAGTCACTCGTCTTCCGTGATCCCCGCGTCAAAGACATTGCGGTGAGCGAGAGTGCCATCAACGACGTGGTAGGCGCCGTGCTGACGGGATTGTTTCTCTCCATTCTGGCTGCCGGGTTTCTACCCGCTTCCATCGCGGACATGTATGCGCAGCTTCTGGCGCCAGAGACGGGCCTGGAGGCACTGCGACAGCTGTTGATTGGATGCGCCGTGGGCGTGATCGGTTATGCGATTCTCTACGGTTGGAGCCACTGGAAGCAGGGGTGCGCGGACGGAGGAGAAGCTGATGAGGCACTCTTCCTCTCAGTGCCGTTGTTTTGCTATCTCGTCGCCGCCTCGTTTGGTGGCAGCAGTTTTTTGGCGGTCTTCGTGGCCGGCCTGCTCTTCCAATTGGAAGAGCACGTTTCGCACGTCGAGCGCTATTTCGCACACACCATCGAGGGGTTCATGAAGCCGTTGATCTTCATGCTGCTTGGAGCCAGTGTCGATCCCGCTCAGTTGGCCGGAGCATCGGTGCAGGGTCTGGCCATGGGCGCGCTCTTCGTGTTTGTCATCCGACCGATTGTTGTCTTCATCACGCTCGGTCCGTTTATGGCGGGGCGCCACAACTTCTCGCTCCGTGAGCTGCTCTTCTTGTCTTTTGTCCGCGAGACCGGCGTTATTCCGGCCGTCCTACTCATGGGGTTGGGCGCGTCGAATATTCCGGGAGCCGACGCCATTGTGCCCATCGGCCTGTGGGTCATCCTCTTCACACTCGTGGTGCAGCCGCCGCTGACGCCGTTGGTGGCTCGCCTGCTGCGCATTGCCCAGCCAGTTTCGGCTTTCCCGCGGCGTAAGCCGAAGGGGTCTCTGGCGGTGCTGTGTTCCCGCGGTCGCTCCTATGCCCGCCGTCTGCCGGCTGTCATCGACTGGGCGGATCAGCACGGTATTTCCCATGTCACTCTGCTCCATTGTCCGGAAAATTCGCTGGACGAAACGGCCAGCCGCGAGATCCAGCTGCAGGCCGAGGCGCAGTTTAAGGCGGCGAACGACGCGCGGTCTGTACACCATAAAAAGCTGATGCATTTCGAGTTCCTCAGTCGCACCGGCTTGCTGCAGGACAACATTGAATCCCTTATCGAGCATGATGATGTGTCCATCATCTTCGTGGGGGTGGGTATGCTCGATTACCGTCTGGCGGATGTGAAGCGCCTCAGCGTGCCGTTTATCTTCTTGGAGTGACCTCATCCGGTCGCAAGGAGTACGCTTTGATCATGCCCATCACCACCTACAACAAGCTCGTCCGCGACCGTATCCCCGAGATTATCGCGGGCAACGGCGGCGTACCTACAGTCCGTCGCCTGCCTAAAGCCAAGTTGGCCGGAGCCCTGAAGGACAAACTTTTAGAGGAGAGTGCTGAGCTCTGGAAGACAAAGAAGCGTGATGACCTAGTGGCGGAGATTGCGGACGTTCTCGAGATCCTGGATGCATTGTGTGCCGAGAGCGGCATTACGGCGGGGGAGGTGGGCAAGGTGCAAAAAGAGAAACGCAAGAAGCGCGGCGGCTTCGAGGAGGGGGTATGGTTGGTGTCTGTCAACGAATGACGCGACGAAGTCTTCTCTTTGGAGTTCGTCTGGCTGACCTAGAATCGTGCTTGATCCAGGATGGTCGGTCGGGGCTGTGATCCTTCTCGTGGTGGGATCGCACACTGCTGGATAGGTTTTGATTGCGCTTCTCTTTGCGGCTTTGAGCAAGCGTTCTCGCCCTGTCTTTTGATGGGGTTGGGGTAGAGTTAGGCCGATGACGCGCTCTCACCTCTTCCTTCGTTCCCTTCTGGCCGGTGTGGTTGCCGGCTTTTCCGCCGGCATCTTGTCTTGGCTCTTTGATATGGGCATGGACATGATCGGCTTCTCCTTTGTTCCCTTCGATCTCCCTGGCCACGTGGTGGTTGCCCTTGGTTTCAACATTCTGGGCATCATCCCACTCTGGCTGATGGGTCGGTTCTTGCAGCAGCCTATGCCGGCGTACTACACGCTCGCGGTGGTGGTAGGTGTCCTTCTCTCAGTCCTCGTTGCGGTCTTCCCGCCCTACGCGTCGAATTTCACGATCATCGTCGCGATCCCAGGCATCTTGATGGTGTCTCTGGTCTCGGCAGTAGTAGCCACGCAGATCGCCTATCGCGGCGGCTCGGCTGATCCGGTTATTGCTTGATCCTCATCGATCTTGTCCTTGCCGCGGCGGCGCTCACTCTTGTCCTCCTCACTTGGACAGCGGTGCGCCACCTCATCCTTGGTGTGCCATTTGTCCCAGCGCCTGGTCGATCTATTGCGGTAGCTCTTGATCAACTTGGCGTACGCTCTGGTGACGTCTTTTGTGATCTGGGTGCGGGTGATGCTCGGGTGATCATCGAGGCCAAGCGGCGCGTCCCCGGCGTAGCGGCGCGTGGCATAGAAGCTGTCTGGCCGGTGTGGTTGGCCGGACGATTGCGTATCCTTTTTTGCCGGTCACAGGCCAAGTTGCTCCATGGCGATGCACGCCTGGCGGCCATCGGTGATGTGACGGCACTCTTTCTGTACGTGACCCCTGCCTTATTGGCGGAGCTTGCTCCCAAGCTGCGCGACGAGTTGCCTGCCGGCGCCCGCATTGTGTCCGTGGCGTTCCCGGTGCCCGGCTTCACGCCGCAGGCGCAGGTGCCGGTGGAGACGTGGCGAGGTCGGCAGATGGTCTGGTTGTACCAACGCTGAGGCCCTCAAGAAGTACGCTACCGATGCCGAGAGCGATGAGTAGGAGTACCAGGACGAGGGTTGGCGGTGCCCCTGGATCGGGCAGTTGAGCACCGAGTAGAGCGCCTACGTGGGCCAGGGTGACGAGGCTTTGAAGACAGAGCCAGCTGAGCGGCCGGACCAGGAGAACCAGGGCCGGGCAGATGAGATTGAGCCCTACGAGTACAAGGCCGGAAAGCGTGGCCAAGCCGGAGAGTGGTGCGGCCAGCAAGTTCGTGATGGGTGCGATGAGCGAGAGTTTGCCGAAGACCCAGGCCGACCAGGGGAGCGTGGGCAGCTCCGCGGCGATGGTGACGGCTGCGGCCTCGGCGAAGAAGCCGGGCAGGAATGTGCCAAAGAGTGCTCGCAGCGGTGTGCCAAGCTGGATGATGCCGGCCGTGGCCAAGAAGGAGAGCTGGAAGCCCGCGTCAGCGGTGAGTTGGCGCGGTTCCCAGAGCGTCATGACCGCCAAAACCACGATGAGCGCGCTGCGCCCGGCTCCGGTTCGTCCGCTTTGCAGCGCAATCAGGCCGACGATGAACAGCAATGCCGTGACTAGCGGATGGTTCAGGATCAGAATCGTGGTGTCGTAGCCGGTCCAGGTCAGTTCCGTCCACGCTTCCACGGGCTGGTAACGTTGCCGCAACGCTTCCCG